>NZ_JBQYEY010000020.1:0-63378 GCF_052656005.1 Nesterenkonia sp. K-15-9-6 | reverse complement strand
CGCGCTGACCTATCGCGCTGCTGTCGTCCTCAACGCGGTGATCGCCTGGACCGCACATTTGTCAGACATGCCCTAGGCACCCGGAGAAGGATATGGAAGCGCTCCTGGGTGAGTACCACGAGGCGTCTTGGACCATCAAGCGTGCGCGGAAGTACTACAAGGTTCGATGTCCTTGCGGTGATCACCAACGTATGATTCACCTCACTCCCAGCAACCCGAACTATGCTAAGAATGCACTCAAGTGGCTGTACAGACAGCCCTGCTACCCGTGGGAGGGATAGGCCATGAATATGCTGGAGCACACTCGCGTGTTCACCCTCGTTGATGCACCGCGGGAGAGCGTGGAGGAACGGTCAGATGCCCTGGCTGATGCCCTCATGGAGCTAGAAGAGGGTCATCCAGAGCTGCTGGACAGTGCAGTGTTCACTGACCTTGGTCAGGGGACTATCGGTGTGACCATCACACTGGGTCACGAGTCGGAGTACGTGGATGCAGTGAAGGATGCGGACGCGCTTCTGAAGGAAGCTATCGGAATGATCGGCGACCACCTCCGCGGTTCCGATGACATGCCCCCGGCGCACGGGGTGCTGATCAAGCCCGTCGACGGAGCAAAGTCGTTGACGGTCGCCTGACACCCCCCAAGACACAGCGATGCGCCCCGCCTCCCATGAGGGAGACGGGGCGCTTCTGTGTGAGGCCGGTCTACTGGCCGGGCTGGTCGAGCCGCTTGGGTTTGTTGGCTGCGGCCAGCGAGAACCCAGCCAGGGCGGCGACCTGCAGGACGATGGACTCGATCTGCTCGGCCACGTCCTCGGTGATCACGTCGAACACCGTCAGGATCGCCAGGCCGGCGGCGAGGGCGATGTAGACCGCCTGGCGGACGTTGTCGGACTTGATGCCCCTGTCCGGGGTCTCCTTGATCTCGGGCATGAGTGTGTGTCCTTTCAGAGTCGGGGTGCTCGGGCGTGCTGGGGCCACCAGGAGCCCAGGTGTGAGCGCTGGGAGTTGAGGTATGAGAGCTCGCCGCGGATGGTGAGCCGCTGTCGCTTGCCGTCGATGAGCCCGTCGTAGTGCTTGCGCTTGCGGAGCGCGGACTGCAGGGCGCGGACCGTCCGGGGTCCAGGGACGCCATCGGCGGGGCCGACGTCCTCTCCGAGGTCCGCCAGCCACTTCTGCAGCGCCACGGTCAGCGACTCGTCGGCGTAGCCGACACGGGCCAGCAACTCGACCCATGCGAAGTGCGACTCCCACGTGTGGGCGTCGCGTCCGGGCAGGGCCCGGCCGGGCCACTGACCGACGTAGAGGCCGGCGGACTCATCAGCGCTGGTGGGCTCAGTCTCGGACTTGTGCACGAACCAGCCGGATCCGACGCCATACCAGCCGAGGGTGTCCCGGTCGGGGTCGCGGCGGATCGCGTGACCGGCACCCACGTGGCCGATGGGGTCACGGTCCCGGGTGGCGGCCGGGTGGACGGGGACACGGGCGGTGCCGACGAGGAAGTCACCTGTGCGGGTGGTGCCGCTGTTGGTGCTCCCGCCGGCGGTCGTACTGCCGGACCCAGCAGAGCCGGAAGATCCCGAACCGGTCGTGACGGGCTGGCCTCGGCCGCGCCGGTTGATCTCGTCGAAGGCCGCCGCCGCGTTCTTGCCGGGGCATGCGGTGCCGCGGAAGTCTCGGTGCATCTCGGTCAGGGCTGGGTCGCCCCACCAGCCGCGGCGAACACCCTCCTGGAGCAGCCACACGACCGCGTCACGGGCGCGGGTGCCGAGCCGGTTGTCCTCGTAGTTCCCGACCAGGCAGATCCCGACGCCGCGGGAGTTACGGCCGGACCCGGAGTGGTAGCTGACCCGGTCGACCGAGGCGCCCTCGAAGATCCTGCCTGAGGGGGTGATGAGGAAGCTGTAGCTGATGCCGGCGCCGAAGCGCTGCTCGCCGATGGTCTCGACGGTGCGCACGGCGGCGGCGTCCTGGGCGAAGCTCGCGGACTCCGGAAGCTGCGAGGTAACGCTGTGGTGGAAGTACTTCTCCAAGCGGCCCACGGTGCGCGTGCCGACGCCGTTGCGGTGGCGTGCGCCCCACCGGGCGCGACTGATGATCTCACTCACCGGGGACAACCTCCCGCTCCTGCTCGGCCGCCTCGATCTCCGCGACCGCCTCCGGGGTCAGGGCGTTCTCCGGGGTCGGCTCCGCGCCGGCCTGCTTCTCCTTGATGTCGGGGTCGTAGGTGACCTCGACATCCGAGTCGATGGTCTTCGCTCCCATGGGTGCCTCCCTGTGGCATGAGAAAGCCCCCCGTCGTCTGGCGGGGGGCTGGTGTGTGGTGGTGGTGGGTCAGTTGTCGCGTGGACAGTCCGGCCAGCGCGGGAGATCCCGGCTGGCGGTCTGATGCTGGGTCATGCAGTACAGGCGCACGTCGTGGGCGTGCTCCCGCCACCGGTGAGCAGCCTCCGAAGCGTCCCGGGCGATGTGCTCGGCGTCCCTGACCTCGGACTTGAGCAGGGTGATCGTGTCGCGGCGGTCCCTGGCTGCGGCGTGCTCACGCTCGTGGCGGCCCCGGGCCCAGTCCCAGGCGCCCTTGATGAAGGCCACCAGGATGCCGGCGAGGCCGCCGCCGCCGAGGAGGTACACCCAGATGTTTGCGTCCCCCATGGGTGTCCCTCCTATGCGACGGGGTCGTAGTTCGCTCGCCGGATCCTCAACCACCTGGCGGTGAGCCCGCCGATGGCGATCATGATGCAGGTCATCTGCAGCCACCGGTGGCCACTGTCGGAGAGCCATTGCGCCTCGATGACGGACCACAGGTAGAGCAGCAGGGCGAGGATCAGCGCCCCGATGCCGAGTGGGCGTTCGACCCACCACCAGCCGGTGATGGCGGTGGCTGATCCGATGGTGCCGCCGGTGATGAGCAGGATGGCGATGGCGGTGACGATGCCGTCGCCGAGGATCACGCTGGTGGTGGTCGGCGGCCACACCAGGGTGAGGACCCCGCCGGTCAGGGCGGCGCAGTAGACGACCAGGGCTTGGACGAGGGTGACGGCTTTGGGTTCCTCGATGACGTCCCAGGCTCGGCGCCAGATCGACCGTGGGGTCGGGATCTCTGGGGGTGTGGTGGTCATCATCCGGCCTCCTGCCGGTAGCGGTCGAAGATCGTGGCCGCGTCCTTCGGGTCCCGGGCTGGCTTCCTCGGTGGCACGTCCCCGAGGGGGTCGTCCTTCCATGGGGTGAGCCGGTGGAGGAACGCGGCCTTGCGGCGTGTGATCTCATCCAGCAGCGGTGCCAGCACCTCCCGGGCTTTGGCTCTGTCTTCCGGGGTGAGGATCGGCGCCTCTCCCTGTTCGGTGTCGGCCTGCGGCTCGGCCTCGGTGGTGAGCGGCTGAGGCCGGGTGCTGATGCTGGTCTTCCGAGGGCAGGGCAGCCGCATCCTCTCCCGGGAGTGGGCCCGGGCTTGTGCGAGAGCAGACCGCGCCTCCGATGTGGCGCCGACCGGCTCCATGACTGCGGCCCGGGCGGCGATCGCCCCGCGGAGCTTGGGGGAGCGGGGGTCGTCCCGTCTCCCCTCCTTGATGGCCTGGGCGGCTTCCGCCTCCCGGGCCCGTTCCCGGTGCCGCAGCATCGTGTACGGGGCGGTCCACACGTTCTCCGCGGTCTCCGGGTCCGACTCGGGCTCGCCGCCCCGGACACTGACCTCGAGGATGGCCTCCAGGACGTCGACCGCGTCGGTGTAGCCCAGCAGTTCGGACCAGGAGGCGAACGCGCCCAAGTCGATGGTGTGGACTTCTTGGACCCCGTCGTCGGCGACCCAGGATGCCCGGATGATGGGCCGCCCGTCCCCGTCTCGGGTGCTGGTGATGTCCATGGTGTGCCGTGTCCTTTCTGCTCAGCGCCAGTCAGCGCCAGATGGCGATGTAGTACACCCAGCACTGCACGGTCCCCCCGTTGTCCGGGTGGGCGGCGAGGATCCACCGGAAACCGGACGATGAGAGTCCAGCCGATGAGACCTGGGCGGTCCGCCAGTTGTCGTACCCCCACGCCGAGTTGCCGACGTGGGCGGAGAGGATCGGCCGCCTGGTGCCTGACTGGGATGGCTCGCCGAAGGTGTGCTGGCCGCGTGTGGCCTGGTGCTCGTCGAGGGTGAAGTCACCGATGGACCCTTGGACGATCATGTCGGTGGACCCCTGGTCGGGCAGGATCCGGCCCATCATGTTGAGGTACTCGCCCTGCTTGTAGAAGCCGACGTTGTCGTTGGGCCCCCAGTTCTGGCGCAGCGCGAAGTCCCCGCCGTCGTAGAGGACCAGGTCGGAGCGTCCGGTCTCGTTGGTGTCCCACTCGCGGCCGGTCATGACGAAGGACCCGGCCCCGTAGGACTCCTCACTGCTGGTGGTGACGAACAGCTGCGGCTGCACGTAGGACTGGTCGGTGGTGTGGAAGAGGATGCCGGGGCGGGCCATGACAGAGTCGTCGGGGGTGATCCTGACGTACTGGTCGCCCTGGCGGGCTTCCAGTGTGCCGTTGAACCAGTTCTCGTCCCCGCCGATGGCGGCGACCTGATCGCCTCCGGCCGCGTAAACCCTGATGTTCCCTCGGGACGCGTCAGAGTCGATGATGACACCGCCTGGGCTGGTGGATCCGGCCAGGTTGGTGGCGGTGCGGAACGTGGCGCCGGTGATCTCCATGCCGTCGATGGCGTTGGCGGCGAGGTGGTCGGCGTTGACTTCGAGGAAGTTCGCGATCTCGGCGGTCAGCTGCTCGGTGACGGTGATCTTCTCCGCGGTCACGGCCCCGTTGACCAGCAGCTCGCCACGGATGAAAGCTGTCTCCGCGGTGATGTCGATGGCATTGACGACCTCGGCGGCCAGCTCGTTCAGGAACGCGGAGTCAGCGAACAGCGACTGCACGCTGATCCGGTCGGCGCCGAGCTGCCCGGTGGTGATCCTGTCCGCGTTCAGCTCGATCACCGTCGCGATCTGCGCCGCCAAGTCGCTGACGTTCAGCCGCGCCGTGTCGATGGTCCCGGCTGTGATCTGGTCCGCGTGGAGCTCGAGGAACTCCGCCACCGCGGCGGCGACGGACTCGGCCATGATGTGGCGTGCCAGGATGGAGCCATCCACGATGAGTCTAGCCGCGTTCATTCGGCGAATCTCGATGCCACCGAACTGGACCCAGCTGATCACACCGTCAGCCTCCGGCGAGCTGTGACCAGACACCAGGATCCGGAAAGACGTAGCAGAGGAGGGGATGTCATCGATAATGTGATCCATCCAGCGCCACGAACCCATGGACCCGTCCACTAGGTCCGGGTCGCTCTCCCAGTCCATGACACGCGTGTAGTGGACATCCTGCACGTCCGTGCCGATGCGCCACTCCACGCCGATCGCGCCTGCCTGGGTACGAAGCCCGCCAGTGCCGTTGAGTCGGGTGATGCACATGAACCGGTACTTGTCGCCCGGTTGGTGCTCCACCCACCCGGCGTCCGGGTCCAGGAACTCCCAGTCACCGCCTGGCCGGGGTCGGATTGACATAGCCCGCGTCCCGGGTAGGTTCGGGCTGTTCTGGTTGTGGGTCGTCTGGTCTCCTCCGACGACACGCGGGGTGAAGATGCCACCGTTCGGGTCAGCGTTGGAGTCAAACAGGGCGGAGTCCGCCCACAGATTTGTGTTGTCCTGGATTCGGAGGTGCTTCGTACTGATCGCCCGTGCTGCGATGCGGTCACCGTCAAATGTGCCGCTCGTGATGTGTCCGGCGGCGAGCAGAGGCACGTACTGCGGGTCGAGCACGTCCTCCCTCCATATGCCGTCCTCACGGCGCCAGGTGCCGACGAGTCGGCCCCCCGCCTGCAGGGAGGTCCACTGCTCGTACCTGTCCCCGTCGGTGAGGTTCTCTGGCTCTGGCGGCGTGGAGTTCACCCCACGCAGAATCCGGTTCCCGGCGGCGTTCGTTATTTCATCGCGAAGTTCGGCGTCCAGCCCGACCAAGCCATCCTGAATCTCCTGCTCGAGCCCGGGGATCCGGTTGTCGCGCAGGTCGTCGAGGCCCGCCTGTGAGTCCGCGACAGCCTGCTCCGCCGCATCCAGGCGCGTCTGGGCGTCGGTGACAGCCTGCTGGGCGTCAGCCAGCTCCGCCTCCAAAGCAGGCAGCTTCACGTCGTTGAGGTCGGCGAGACCGTCGTCGAGGTCCTGCCGCACCTGCGCGTAGTCCGCCTCCGCCTGGTCCAGACGGTCCCGTGCCTCGTCCAGCTCCTCACGGAACGCCTCAGCATCCACGGGCCGCGACGGCGTCACCGACACTTGGGGCGACCAGGGGGACTCATTGCCGGTGGTGTCCACGGCGGTCAGCCAGATCTCGTGCTCGACGTCGTGCTCCAGCTGCCCGGTCGAGGTGTAGCCCTCGCCCGTGAAGCGGCCGAGCCTGAACGGGTCACCCGGGTCACCCTCCGGGTCACCGGCCGGGTGCATCTGCCGTCCGTAGGCCACCGTGTGGGACATGTCCTCCGGGATGTCGCCCTGCAGCTCCCCGGTCCACCCGTAGGTGACGTACCCCATGTTCTCCGCCACGAAAGGTGCGGTCGGCGCCGGGGGCGGGGTGAAGTCCACCGGCAGGCTGATCTGCAGCGGCTCCGAATACGGGGAGTACCTGCCGTTGCTGTCGATCAGCCGGATCCGGAACTCCCAGGACGCCCCGGCGGTCAGGCCCTCGACCTCGACGGAGAGCTCACCCTCAAAGTCCTCCACCGCCAGACGGTCCCAGGGGGTGCCAGCGTCGAGGTTGCGGCCCCACAGCTCGTAGGACGCCCAGAACAGGCGTGCCGGGGTGGTGTCCTCCGGGATGGACTCTTCCTCCGCCGTGAGGTCCTCGTCCTCGTCCACATCGGTGTCGTCGTCCATCACGGGGAAGTCGACATAGTCCTCGTCGACCTCGGACCACTGGTCCACCGGGTCCAGCATCGCCACACTCATGCGCGGGGCCCCTTCCTCTGTCTGGCTCAGTCGCCGTCGTATTCCTCGTCGTCGAGCCAGTCGTCGACGTCCTCGGCCTCGTCGAAAAGCTCCGCGTCCTCCGGCTCCGGCACCTCGGCGGCAGACACCGCAGCAGAGACGACCACCCTCGGGCGGCCCTCCTCGTTGAAGCGCACGTTCGCGCCCATGCTGGTGATCTCCGGGGCGGAGAGGGCGCCCTGTGGCACCTCGGACGGGGCCAGGGCCGGGTCGATGGGGATGTGCCCCTGGATGGCGTCAGCCTCGCCGAGCATCCGATTCACGGTGCGGGCGTAGGAGATCATCTCGGAGGTGCGTCGGGTGCCCAGCCGGATGGTGGCGGTCATGGGCGCTTCGCCGCCGGGTTTCTCCACGATGATCTGGGACACCTGCCGGGGGTGGTCTCCGTCGTGGTCGTAAACCGTGACCATGTGGTGGGGCTCGTAGTCGAGCATCGGCAACGGGCCCGCCGGGTGGATGTGCACCCGCCGTGAGGCGTCGATCGTGTACCGGTTGGCGCGCTCCCTGCGCTCCTCTGCGGTCAGGTCGAGGGCCTGCTGCAGGTCGGTGGCCTCCGCCTCGTTCATGGAGCCCTCCCACAGCCCCCACGGGGTCTGCTGCTCCGGGTTATCCCGGCCCCAGAACGTGTACCTATTCAGGCCCTGCGAGGTCAGCACGAAGGTCACCGTCTGGTGGTCCCGCTGGGAGACCTTCTGCGGCGCCTCGATCACCTCGGTGCCCAGCCGGAGACCCACACGGCGGGTCTGGTCCACGACCAGGTCCCCGTGAGGCACCAGCTGCAGGGTGCGGCCGCCCCCGCCGTCGACGGGGCCGCCCATGCGCCAGTCGAGGATTCCGCGCTGCCGGAAGTCCTGGATCACCGACCAGTAGGTCTGACCCAGGCGCAGCTCCCAGTTCCGGCGCGGGGTCGTCCCCGTCCAGAGCCGGTTCTTGGAGTCCCGGGTGGTGGTCCACCCCCGGTAGATGCCCTTGAGGATCCGGGTGCGCCGCGGGTACGGGGAGTCGGGCCAACCGGGGGTGGTCTCCCCGTGGTTGACGTGGCCGGCGTCGCGGTCGCAGGCCTCGATCCACAGCATCGACAGCAGTCGGCCGGGCGTCCGGTTGTAGAAGAACCTGGTTCCGTTGCGGCTCGACTCGCGGGCGGCGCGTTCGGCTGCAGCCAGGGCGGAGCGAGCCCGGTCCCTGGCGACCCGTGCCGCACGCACCTGCGGCCCCAGGTCCACCATGTCGGCCTTCGCGTTCTGCACCGCCGTGGTGCCGGTATCCATGGACAGCCGGACGAACTTCCCCCGGTCGAAGGACAGCCACCACAGGGAGCCTCCCCGCTGCACATCGGAGACGATCGACCGCCACCGGGCGCGCCCCTGCCGGTGAGTCCACGTCACCCCACGCACAGCGAACACGGGGCCGTGGGAGAGGTCCGGCCAGTGGCCCTCCTGCACCGTGCGAGCACGCGACTCGAACTGGCGGACCAGCGACTCGTAGTCGGACTGGGCGGTGTTGTAGTCCTCCTGGGCTCGGTCCACGTCCCGGTTGAGCCGCCAGGCGTCGTTGTACTGCTCCCGCACCCTGACCCGCACCTTCTCCAGCAGCCAGGTGGTGCCCACACAGGTGTAGGTGATCCGGTTGGACTCGTCAGCCATGTCCTCGTCGGAATCCAGGATGATGAACCGGCTGTTGGGCGGCTCGAGCCACTTCCCGCGGCGGGGGTCCCACCAGCGGACGATGACCTCCCAGTCCCACCCATCCTCAGCCAGCTGCTCCACCAGCGGGGAGTCCTTGAACACAGTGAAACGCAGCCCGTTGTGGTCAGACCCGTCCCCGTAGGACACGCTGATGTTGTGGGCGTCGTGGATCATCTGCCGAGCAGACTGGTTCGCGGGGGAGTCAGCGACTCCCAGCCACAGCTGCAGATCCGGCTGCACGTCCGCGTTCTCGGAGGCCAGGGGCACGGTGTGAGGCACGTCGTCAGGCTCCTCTCAGGCGGGGTCAGAAGTAGCGGGGCCGGTAGCGGATGCGCACCTGACACGGCGCGGTCGCGGTCACCCGGACCGCGCCGACACGGTCACCCACCCCGGCCACACCGGGGCTGATCAGCAGGGCCGACCCCTGGGGGCGGCCGAGTTCACTGACCATCTGGGCGTCGTTCAGGTTGGCGCCCCAGTTCGGGAATGACGCGGTGCCGGCCAGTGAGGCCATGCGGGAGGCCATGTCGTAGATCCACCAGGACTCGGTCCACCGGGCGATCTCGAAACCGACCCCGGTGTCGTTGGTGAACCGGGTGCCCGCCTCCAGCCGCTCGCCTTCCCCGGTGACGCGGACGGCGATGACCGCATCCCAGACGGGGGCGGTGCCCATGGGCACCTGGATCTCGGTCTCCGAGGTGGTGGTGATGTCCTCGGTGACCGTGACCTGCTCGCCCGTCCAGGTGCCGTACGGGTTGCTGAAGATCAGCGTGTAGTCGGCCCACAGGTAGTCGGCCCCGTACTCCGGCTCGGAGGACCCGACGATCCGGCCCACGGCGGTCTGCGGGTCACCGTCGGGGGAGTAGCGGCGCTCCAGCTCGAGGTACCCCTTGGAGCCGGCCGCCCCGATCTGTGTGCGGAACAGGAACTCCGAGATGTTCTCCTGCAACATCCGCAGCCGGACGTCCGTGGTGGAACCCACCTGCTGGTAGTCCGGTCGACCCGGGTCCGTGCCCAGCGCCCAGAATCGGACCACCAGGGGTAGCCCGTTGGCCGCAACCGGGGCGAACTGGGCCTGCGTCTCGCCGTGCTGGCCGGGCTTCTCGAACCGGGTCACCCGGAACCCCGGCAGCGACGGCAACAGGCCGGTACCCTTGTTGAGCTCCCACACCCCCGTGGCCCGGCGACCGATGGGAGACCGCACTGGGGTGGACGCCCACCGCTGGTCAGTGAGGTCCACCCCCTGCAGCGTGTAGGTGATGTCACCCATGTGCGCCTCCCATCTCGTCTGGGGCCCACCCCATGCCGATGGCCTCCATGGACCGCTGGGCGGTCCTTGACTGCGGCTCCGCAATCGGGTTGACGGTGTGGAAGTTGAAGTTCACCGGACGCCCACCAGCACCACCTGCGGTGGCCATGGCGGCCACAGGCGGGGGTGCGGCAGACGCGGCGAACTCCCGGGGCCGGCCACCAGAGGCGAACCCGGACAGTCCGCGGATGGCGGGGTGGTCGGCATTGATCATCCGCAGCAAGTTGTCGTACTTGTCGCTGGACTGCCGGTTGATGATCCACTCCCGGTCATCCACCCACGCGGTCGGCGTCCCAGACCGGGACAGCCCCAGGATGCTGTCTGTCCCCAGCCCCGTGGACGGGAGACGACCACCAATGGAGAACGCCGGCAGAGCCATCGCGGAAGCGAAGTCAGCAGAACTTGCTCGCCGCCCCGACGCACCGCCAGCCATGGCCCGACCGATCGCGCTCGCCGCACCACCGGTATGAGCCTGCAGGGTAACTGTCGCCGTACGCGCACGAGCAGCCCAGTTCAGAGCGAACTCAGCATTGCGAGTGTTCGCCGTCGCCTGGATGATCGTCTGCCAGTCCCGGGCGGTCAGTTCGCCGATGGCGCTCTGAGCCGGGAACACATTGCCGTTGACGTCCACCGTGGTGTCGTAGTCGCTGAAGATCAGACGGTCGATCACCATCCGGGCCTCAGCGTCGTTGCCGTAGATCTCCGCCACGGTCTCGTAGTCCCCGTTGAGGAACGCAGCCATGGCCTCGTTGGCCGGCACGCTGTTGCCATTGATGTCCGCCACCGCGATGTACTCGTCCGTGGTGAAGTCGTGAACCACACGCTGGGCGTCGTTGTCGTCACCCATGATGCGAGCGACAGCCTCGTAGTCTCCCGCCTGGAAGGCAGCAATGACATCCTGGGCCAGGGCGTCGTCACCGACGATGTCAACCACTGCTTCGTGATCGTTCTCGACGAG
This sequence comes from Nesterenkonia sp. K-15-9-6, assembly GCF_052656005.1. NCBI lineage: Bacteria > Bacillati > Actinomycetota > Actinomycetes > Micrococcales > Micrococcaceae > Nesterenkonia > Nesterenkonia sp. K-15-9-6. The sequence goes on along the minus strand of NZ_JBQYEY010000020.1, from coordinate 52,434 downwards.
AGCATTCAGCGTGTCCTGGACATCTTGGTCCTGCGCGCTAAGCCAAAGCTCCCACTCGTCCGGAAGATCGTGGAGCTCGGCCTGCACGCCTTCGAGGATCTCGCTGGCTCGGTTCTCCACCCAGAGGTCGATGTCGTAGTGCTCCGGGATGTCGTAAATCTCCCTGACGAGTGCCTCGATGTCCTCGGCGGACATGCCAGCAGATTCCCCGAACTCCTGGATCTTCCCGATTCCTTCTTCGAGACGCCCCTGGACGTCAGCGAGCGACCCATCCATTGCGGCTGCCGATGCCGCCGCATCCATGGACCCAGTGCGGAAGTCCTCAAGCATCCGTAGGTTGTCACGCCCCGCGTCCGTGTTCTCATCGAGGCTGACGGCGCCCTCAGCGAGGACCTCGTTCGCTTGGTCGAGAGTGTCGAGCCAGTCATACGTGGTCTGGCGGGCGTCCGAGCCGATGTCGGAGTAGGCGTTCATGTCGTCGATCAGCTGTGAGATGCCGCCCGCCGCTTCGCGAGCAGCCTCACCGATCTGGTTCCACACCTCGGCCACAGACAGGCTGTCGAACGCGTCACGGGACAGGTTCCGTGCCGCATCCGCGGCGCCGTCCATAGCCTCCGCCGCCTCGATGGCCGGGGGAACGATCCCGTCGATCAGCCACGCGGCTTCCTGCGCCGGGGTCAGCGTGACACCCAGACTGTCAGCGAAGTCCCGGATGGCCTCAGCTGCCAGCGGCATCTGGTCGATGATCTCGTCCCGCGGGACACCGGCCTCCAGCATGGACTGAGCCATCTCGCTCATCTGCTCAGCCGCCTGCATCGCGTTCCCGCCGGAGGCGATGCTGGCCAGCGCCTCATCCATGTTGGCGAGGTTCTCCTCCGCCAGGTCCGCGGCGATGGCGGCACTACGCATGTGCGGGACGAGCATGCCCACCCAGTTGGGGAGCATGCTGCCGTGTTCGTTGACGGCCTGCACCTGCAGCCCCACGTCACCGAAGCTGGTACCCACGTCGTCGCCGGCGCGGGCCAGGGCGTTGAGCTCCCGCTCCATGGACGCTGCACTCTGCGCCACGGGCCGGAAGTGCTGGTAGATCTGCTCCATGATCATCATGGATCCCAGCCCGGCCCCGGCGATGCCCGCGGCGATGCCGATCCGGCGGAAGCCACCCGCGATGCCCGCCATGTTCCCGGCGAAGCTGCCGATGGCGGTCCAGGTAGCGGCCGCGGCGGAGGCGAAGGCGCGCAGGTGGGGGAGCGCCATGATGATGGCGGACCCCACCAGGGTGATGCCGCCGGCGGCGGTGATGCCGAGCCCAGCGATCTGCAGGAGCGGCTCGGGGAGTTCGAGCAGGGCGGAGCCGAAGTCGGCGGCCATGTTGATGGCCTCGACGAGGAACCCGCCCCCGTCAGGGTCGACCAGCGGGGCGGCGAGGATGCCGCCCAGGTCGCGGATGCGGGCCCTGATGCGGTCCAGGGCGCCGGTCATGGTGTCACGGAGCCCTTCGGCCGCGCCGTCGAAGCGCAACATCATGCCGTCGGTCAGGGCGGTGATGGCGGTCTCCGCGTCGAGGGCCCCGTTGGTGATCTGTTCACGGATCTCGTTGCCGGAGACGCCCATGGCGTCGCCGATGAGGTCGGCCGCGTTGATGCCCATCTGGCCGAGGCGCTGCAGCTCCCGGCCGGTGATGCGCCCCTGACCTTCGATCTGGCCGAGGATGTCGACAAGGCGCATGATTTCGGCGTCACCGCCGCCGATGGCGGCCACGGCGTTCTCGACGCCCTCGAGAGTGGGGACGACCCGCTCGGCTTCCATGCCGAAGGCCATGAGCTGCTGCTGGGCCTGGATCCAGGTGTCTCGGGCGAATGGTGAGGTGTCTGCGAACTCGTGGAGCCGGTCCATCTGGTCGGCGGCGGCCTCGGCGGATCCGGCCATGGTCTCCATGGCTCGGCCGGCGACCTGCTGCAGGGTGTTGTACTGGATGCCGGTGTTGATGACGCTGGTCATCAGGGCGGTGAGCCCGCCACCGACGACGGCCATGGCGCCACCGACCATGGTGAACTCGGAGCGGAGACCTTCGGCGGTGGTGAGGAAGTCTGCGGTGTGGTTGCGGGCGTCGAGCATGCCCTGCCCGACGGACAGCATCGCTCCGGAGAACCCGGAGGACAGGTCGATGCCCTGGCCGATCGCCTGGCCGGCTTGCCCCATGCTGTCGCCGAGGTCGCGTGCCTGCCCGGACGCGGTCTGGGCGGATTGGCCGAGCGTCTGGGTGCCGCGGGAGGCGGTGGAGGCAGACTGGCCGGCCCGCCGGGTGGCGGCCTCCATCCGCTCGGTACTGTCGGCCACCCTGTCGGTGGCGGACTGGGCCTGCTGCATGGGGCCGATGTATCCGGAGATCTCCGCGCTTAGCCGAACTGTGACATCACGATTGGCCATACGCGTCAGACCTCCTGGGTAAGCTGTGTGGACGACTCACTCGCGCTAGGAAAGGCACGGCAATGAGGGGAAAAATTGCGCCGCTAATGGCGATACCGCTGCTCCTTGCGGCAGGATGCGGCGTAGAAAAGGACGCACATTACGAGAGCGCAGGAAGCCTCCGCGTCGCGCTCGTGGACGAGGGGTATGCATGCTCAGCTAGGGACGGTTTCGACTACTTCGAGTCGGAGGGGACATCGCTCACATGCGACGGCGGGATCCGCGTGTTCTCCTGGGGAGAAGAAGAAGCAGGGGACCAGGAGAAGCTTGAGATCATCGCGGGAGGCGATGCTCGCCAGCCGCGCTACTATGTCCGGTCCGACACCTGGGTGCTGGCTACCCGAGATGAGGACGAGGCTGTCGACCTACACGAGACGTTCGGTGGCGAGCTAATCACTCCGGATGAAGCTTCTGGCCTGCTCAGCCCGTTGCAGGTGGCCTTTGAGTGGTGCGACGAAGGCGACCACATGCGGTATGACTCGAGCTACGATGTGCTGACGATCTCAGGCGCCTACCGGCAAGGGAGCGGGTCATTCACGAGCCCCGCAGGACGTGAAGCGGCCGACATTTACGAATGTGTAATCGACGAGATCGACCTGCCGCAGCACGTTGCAGACGACATTGCCAGGACCCGGGCACTGGACGGCACGAGGGATTCCTCTTGGGGTGACTTCTCCGCCTCCTGGACTTATCACCCTGACAATGGAATCAACATTCAGATTGAGCACGCGCAGGATTAGATCTCCACGGGCTCCTGGTAGACGGGCACGTGCAACAGGCCCGGCTCTGTCTCGCCGTCTTTGCCGCGTGAGTCCCGTTCGGCCTGCTCCACTGCGGCCTTCGCGAAGCAGTACTCCCGCTGCGCCTCGAACCGCTCCTGGGACCGGCAGACCTCCCGCGGGTAGCCGCAGTGTGGGCACAGGCCCCGCTGGTACAGGGTCCAGGCCAGCATCGTGATCCGGTTCCGGGTGGCGGCGTCCCCGTCAGCCTGCCTCGCGACGAAGTCTGACGGGGACCTGCCCCACGCTTGGGCTGCCTCGCAGATCAGCCGGCCCGCACCGCCGGACTCAGACGCGAACCAGCCCGCGAGAAAGGGCTATCAACCCTGGGGGTCGACTGCTGAGCCACGATGTGGGCCTGCTTGATCTGCAGCCACTGGCCGCCTGCGATCTTCTCGGACAGCTGCTCCCACTGCTCCGCGGTCAGCCGGCGCCCGTTGATGGTGCCTCCGGCGGCGAGGAACGCGCACGTTCCGGCGTGGGACTTCAGCGGGTCGACCTTGGACCCGTGCTCCCGCTGGAAGTCGGCCTGGATGCGTTCGATCTCCGCGTCCGAGAGAGCGGTGACCTCCACGGTGGCCTTGGCGGCGTCCATGCGTGCCTTGGCGGCCTCCCACCGGTCTTGCAGTTCGGTGAGAGTGGATTTCTCACCGACGGCGAGGTCTTCGTCTCCGGTGTCGGGCTGGTCGGAGAGCTTGGCGAGTTCCCGCTGCAGCTCGGTGGCCTCGGCGACAGCGTCGAGGTCGTTGTAGATGATCACGGTCTCGCGGGCGCGGCCGGTCTTGCCGGTGGCGAGCCAGGACTCGAAGTCGAAGGTCTCCGGGTCAGGGGTGGTGGTCTCGTCGGGGGTGTTCTGCTCGGTCATGGCGTCAGGCTCCTCTGGTGTCGCTGGTGTCAGGCTGAGTGGGGGTGGCCGTGGCCGGGAGCGAGCCTGACAAACTACTCCCGGCCACGGAGATCAACGGGACCGCCGGATCACTCGCCAGTGCCCTCGGGCTCGCCGACCACGGCGTTCACCCGAGCATCCGACACCGGCAGCGGGATGACCCGCTTCTGGTAGCCGGTACGGTCCTGCGGGGCCTGCGGCCAGTCCGTGGTCACCCGGTAGGCCTCGATCTCCTGGCCCGCCTCGAACGGGGCGTCCCATCGCAGGCCGAGGTCACGCTTCACGACGACGACCTCGGTGCCCTTCTCCTTGAGCGCCTGGAACACCTCGTCGTACTGCTCCGAGTGCTCACCCGGGTTGGTCTCGTCCGGGTACCGGTAGATGCCCATGCGGGCCTCGTAGTTGGACGCGCCCAGGGCCTGGGCATTGGCGGGCTCGCACACCGCATTGTCGGTCAGGGTGTCCGAGTCAGTGGGGGACAGTCGGGTGTCAGCGGCGACGGCACGGCAGGACGCCTGCAGCCCGTCGTTGATCACGTCGGCGGGGATGACGTCGAGCGGACCGGTGTAGTCGGTCAGCACGACGAGGGACATCATCTGTTCGGCCAGGACACGGGGGCCGGTGGTCTGAGGCATGATCAGCTCTCCTTGCTGTCAGGGGTGTCAGTGGTCTCCGGCTCGGTGACCGGCTCGGTGGTGTCAGGCTCAGGACTCTTCGCAGGCTCGGTGACCTGCTTGCGGCGGGTGGACTGCTTCCGCTTCGGCTTGGGCTTCTCGCCAGCCGCCTTGGTGTCGGCGGCCCGGGCGGACGGGGCCAGAACCAGGTGACGCGAGTACCGGATGATGTGGCGCTTCACGCGGCGCTTCTCGCCGGTGCGCTTATCGACGGCCCACACGCGGCCGTCCTCGATGTGATGAGACAACATGACCTCCAAAGGGGGCGGGGGCTTACTGGGTGGTGAGGTACCAGCGCAGCGGCACGAAGTACCGGGCCGGGGACACATCCGGGTCGACCAGGAATTCCCCGCCGCCCAGGAACATGGACGACTGCAGGCTGGACTCATGGCGGACGACCCCGGCCCCGACCTGCAACCCGGTGAGCCGGTCCGCGACCACGTCGACCATCGGGTAGAGCTGGTCGAAGATGTCGGCGGCCACACAGGTGGTCTGGAACAGGAAGGCCAGCCCTTCCCGGGACTGCACCTGGTTGACCGGCTCGTCGTCCACGGGGACCGGGACGCGGGGCCAGACGGCCACGTAGGGGAGTACCCTCCCGGCGCTGTCTTCGGGGACCTGGTCGGGGACGTGCCCGTGGAAGACCCGGTCCGGGGCGAGTCCCTGGATGTCGGCCAGGGCGTCGGTGACGGTGCTGTACACGTCCCGCATGGTGGGGGCGGTCATATGATGTCGCCTCCGATCTGTCCCATGGCGGCCTCGAAGGACGGGGCGACCGCGTCGGCCGCCGGGCCCATGGCTGGGCGGGGAGCCATCTTGGAGGTCCCGTACTCGAGGTAGATGGCGTAGTGGGCGTGCGCTGTTACCGCGGCGGAGAGCCCGTCGCCGGTGACGGAAGTTTGGATCGCGGAGCGGTGGAACCCGGTATCGACGGGCGCGACGGCGCGGGCGTGGTTCTGGACGGCCAGGGCGGACCGTCGGACTACCTGGGACGCCTGCTGTCGTACTTTCGGCCCAGCCTGCCCGAGGGAGGCGGAGAGGGCGCGCAGCTCGGAGCCTGCCACCGCTCAGCCCGCCTGGGTCTGGGTGACGTGGTCTCTGGCCAGGAGGTCGGCGTTGAACGCCTCCGTGCCTCCCAGTAGCCCCTGGATGGACAGGACACGGCCCACCAGCTGGGGCTGTTCGGTGTTCTCCACGACGCGGAGTCGGTGCCCGTTCTGGCCGATGAGGATGTTCGGCAGCGCTGAGGCTGGGACCTGCACCAGGTAGTCCTGGGAGTCGTTGGACTGCTCGGAGGGCGCCATGGTGTTGCCGGTGGACAGGGCGCGCATCCTGGCGTGCACCCCCGGGACGGCGACGTCGTCCACGTCCTCGGGGGTCTCTGGCCAGACCGGGGTGGGGATCTGGTCGACGGGGAGCAGGATGTCCACCCGGGACCGCATCGCGGTCTCCACGGATGGCTGGTGATGGGCTGACCAGCTATCGGGGATCATGGTGGTGCGGGGGAGCGGTGTCACTGTCGCCACCCCTCAGCCTCGAGCCGGCCCCGGCCGCCGAAGCCCACAATGTGCAGGGCGCCGATGGACTCGGCCTCCTCCGCGTCGGCCTTGGCGTCGTAGTCGTCCGCCAGGGCCCGCAGGGAAGCGGCCACTGCTGGACCATCGGTCGAGAGATCTTGCGTCCTGATCTTCTTGGAGACCAGCACCTCGGAGGCCGCGATGGTGCGCAGCGCGTCCGCGGCGGCCCGGTAGGTGGACCCGTCGTGCTCGCCGAGCAGCAGGGTGAGCTGGTCGTCTGTGAGCAGCTGCTCGTTCGGGTCGGTGGAGGTGTCGCTGATGCGGAGCCTGACGACGGCCACGGCTCCGGATTCGGTCGGCATGGTGTCCTTCCTTTCCGGGCTTGGTGGCCCTCGTCAGGTGCTCAGTGATGGTCAGGCCGCGCCAGTGGAGGCGTAAGTGCCCTCCGTGAACGCGGCAGCCGACCCGATCACGGAACGGCCGCGGTACCAGATCGTGTCGTTGTCGAAGCTGCCTTCCTGGTAACCGACCTGGCCGCCGCCGACACGCTCGCCCTGGTCACGCTTCGTGCGGATGTCGACCTCCGGGTGACCCGCCAGAGACGCCAGAATCAGCGCCGGGTTCTGCGTCACCGCACCCGGCACCAGGGCCCACGCGGTGTGGCGGATGCCCGTGTCCAGCAGCCTGGAGAACTCATGGCTGGCCTGCACCTGGATCCCAGCCAGAGTGTTGGTCCGCTCGATCTCCCGGATGGTGCCCCCGTCATCGAAGGTCTCGGTGACCCGGCGGGACTCGGTCAGCGCCCGGGCGGTCTCCTCGAGGGACGGGGGGACCACCAGCACCAGGGTGGACGCGTCGATGGGCCCGTCACCGCGCACGTTGTCGGCCTCGATGGCGTGCTGCTTCGCGTCCTTCAGCGACTGGAAGCCCAGCGCGGCGGTGGACGTCTCGGAGAAGTACCCGTCGTTGAGGGTGCCGTCCTCAGAGACCAGGTTGCGGTACACCAGCCGGTTGCGGGTGTTGGCCGCACCCCGGCCGAGGATCCCGGGGAAGTCGGCCAGGTTGGAGAAGTCCCCGTTGAGCCACCGCTCCCAGGTGAGCCCGTAGTTGCGGCCCCACTTGGAGACCTGGAACTCGATCTCCGTGTCGCGCAGCGGGTTATCGGACTTGTACTCCTCGCCCTCTCCGACTTCCTCGAAGTAGGTCTCGCCGAACACGTCGACCAGACGCTTGGGGCGGAAGTCCACGACAGACTCGCGCCGGGCGATCGGGGCGGTCTCATCGGAGACCTCCCGGTAGGCGGCCCGGGCTTCACGCTCGAACGCCTCACCCAGCAGGGCGGGGAAGTCCGAGGTGGTGAAGGCCTCCTTGAGGAGGGCGGTGGCGGTGTGGGAGCGGCCGGAGTAGCCCTCGGCGAAGAGCCGGGCGGCCTCGAGGACCTTCCGATCGCGGGTGGTGGCGGTGCGGAAGCCTGCGGACTCCAGCACGTTGCTCAGGACAGCATTCATGATGGCCTGGTTCCTTTCCTGGTGTGTGGTGCTGGGGTCACTCGCCGCCGGCGTCAGGCGCCGGGGCGACGAATCCGAACGGGCGGACCTCGAGGGTGTCCTCTCCGGCGGGCTTCTCCCCGAGGGAGACACCGAACGGGACACCGGCCCCGGAAGTGTTGAGGGCGCCGGCGTCGTAGAAGACTACGTCGCCCTCGGATGCGGCACCGTCGACGGTCAGGTCGTAGGACCCCACGGTCCACACGGTGACCCGGTCGCCGGCAGCGGCGTCGATCTTGGCGACACCGGCGACCGCGCCGATGACGACGGGGTCACCGGAGCTGACAGCCTCGGTGGCGGTGAGGGCGATGTGGTCGGCGCGGGGTCCGTAGCGCTGATTGGTAGCCATGGTCAGCGGGCCTCCTTCAGGATCTTGACGATGTCGTCGTCGGAGACCGTCTCGGCCTCACTGGCGGGGGTGGGGGTGGTGTTGCCGAAGCCGGTCACGGTGGGTCCGGCGGGGGTGAACTCGGCGGCAGACTCGACCGCCTCAGCCTTGAACGCCTCGGGGTCGAAGGTGTCGCCGGTGGTGGCGGCCTCGATGAGCCTGGCCTTCGCCTTGGGGGCGTCGATCCCTTCGAACGCCTCGGCCACGATGGTCTCGGCCTGGGCGCGGGTGCGCTCGGCCAGTGCTTCGGCCAGGGCCTGCTCGGCCTGGTCGGCGCGGGCCTTCTCGGTCTCGTACCGCTCCGCAGACTCGCGGAGCTTCGAGAGCTCGCTCTCGTTGATGTCGACCATGGTTCCTCCTGCGGTAGCGGTCGATTCCTGGACGGGGTTGTCAGGCTCAGGACTGGTGGGGGTGTAGACCGTCTCGGGCCGCACCTCGTGTGGTTCGCCGGTGAGGGACACGTTGACGCCGTCGAGGCTGTACGCCTGCCGGAACTGCGAACGCACACGGGAGTCACCGTCGAAGCGGACCAGCCGGACGTACACGTAGGTGTCGTCGTAGTCCTCGAGGAACGCCATCTGGTCCTCGGTCTCATAGGTGGTGTCGACGGCGTCGGAGAGGTAGCGGCGGACATCGTTGCTGGTCGCCTCTGTGACGGTCGCGGCGTGGCGGGGCTGGTAGTCCAGCCCGTTGCGCTCCGCGATCTCCCGGCGGGCGGACTCGATCACCTCAGTGATGCGTCCCCCGCGGCCAGCACGAGTCACCAGGTCGACGCTGTGCGCCTCGGTAATGCGGACCACGTTGCCGTCATCGTCGACCTCAGCGGCCGCCCGGATCGACGCGCCGATGATGTCCTTGCGTTCCTTGATGACCTGGTACTCAGAGGGCAGTGGACGGAACCACGTCTCGAGGGCCTTCACCGTGCGGCCACCCTCTTCGACGTCGACCACCTCCGCGTCTGTCTCGAATGCCCCGGCGAGGGTGAGCACGGACCGCTCTGGGCGCTCTTGCGCCTCCGTGACGGTCGGGTGGTCGTAGTGGATGTGGGTCCCGGCAGGGAAGGCTGCCACGGACGCGACGATCCCCTCGGCCGGGTAGTTCGCGGATGAGCCCTGACCTTCGGTGATGATGCGCAGGCGCATGAGCCCGGAGCGCTCGGTGGCCTGCAGGGCGCCCAGCGACTCCGTGACGGTGGTCGTGGTCATGACGGTTTCCTCTCCGAGGGTTACTCTGATGGGCATGTGGCAGGTCGACCCGCAAGACGGCATGTGCTCCGCCGAGGGGTGCACCGGTGAGCTGCGGCTGCGCGGCATCGACCTGCGCGAAGGGGCCCGCATGTGGTCCGAATGCAAGGTGTGCGGGGCGCTGGTGTACCGGCCCAGCCAGTGGGACTAGGCCCCCAGGTCCCGTGCCGGCCGTTCGTAGTAGGCGGCCCGCCAGTCGGGGTTCTCCCGGCGGACCGCGAAGTCACCCCAGCTGATGTCCCCGGCCTGCCAGAGCTCCCACCGCCTGGGGCCGAGCATGGCCCGCTGGGTGTCCTCGGTGAGCCCTTCGAACCACTCGTGAGCGTCCGGCATCATGTCCGGTGGTTCGGGGGCGTCGATCCCCAGCTCGGCCCAGGGGCGCAGCTTCGCGATGAACGTGCACCGGCCGTTCGGGTGGTCCAGCGGTCCGAATGCGTCGGCCGGGAACTCGGTGCCGTGCATGTCGATGCAGGACATGCAGGTGCGGGCGTCCAGGGTCGCCATCCACAGCTGCCCGGTGATGAGGTCCTCGTTGGCCAGTGCGGCGGCCTGGGAGCCGCCCCTGTTGGCGTCGAGCATCTCGGTTCGAGCGATCCTGGTGGCCCTGGCGAGGCCCCCGTTGAAGGCGCCTTCCACTCGGGTGAGGGTGCGGCGTGCGACCTCTCGGGGGTTGGCGCCGGCGGCGATCCCGCGGGTGAGCTCCCGGCGGATCGCGTCTTCCATGTCCTCGGCGAGCGGGTCGAGCCGGGAGCTTATTCGGCTGGTGACCCGGGTGATGATCTGCGCCAGCGACTGGGGGTCCACACTGTTGAAGCTGATCGTGATCCCGGCCGTGGCGGCTTCGGGGAGCTGGCTGCGCAGCATGTCTACGGGGGTGTCGGCGCCGGCACGGACGGCGTCGGGAATGTCGACGGTGACTCGCTGGTCTGCCTCGTCGACGAGTGCGCGGAGGCGTTCCCGGGTGAGGTCCATGGCTTCGATGGTGCGCCGGTGCTGGGCCGCCTGCGCCGGTGTGGCGCCTTGCGGGTGGTCGGCCACGAGGGTGAGGACGGCGTCCTCGTATTCGGGGCGGAGGTCGTCGAAGAGGTTCACCCAGGCGGTGGTCAGTGCGACGACTTGCGCGTCGGTGAGGTCCCGGAGCTGGTCCTTCCCGAGGCGGGCAATGCGCCTGGTCTCGTCGGTCACAGCCACAGGGCACGCCCCCTCACAGGTAGTCGGTGGGGTTGCCGCCGCGGCGCAGAGCATCCGCCGCGGACTGCCCAGCAGCCGCCCCGGCCGTCGCCATGGGTGGCACGAAGTTGCCGTCATCGTCCGTCACCGAGGCGAGGATCTCGTCCACGTCCCTGACCCTCAGCGCCCGGAGCAGCAGCTCGAGGGTCACCAGGGGTGGGACGGTTCCGGTGGAGTCTGCCTTGGACACGGCCTCCACGATCGTCTCGGTGGGGGTGTCGTCCAGCGGCGGGAAGTCAATCGTCAGCGTCACCTCGCTGGACTTGCGGAACCGGGTCTTGAGTCGGTCGCCTGCCCGCTCCACGGTGCCGCGGCGGCGCAGCGCACCACGTGGGGCCCGGACGGCCTGCAGGATGACGTATTCGAGGATCTGCCGGCGGGTCTCCCGCCACACCTCCCGGCGGGCTTCCATGATCAGCCTGGTGGGCAGGTTCAGGGTCTCTGCCACGGCCCTCGCCCCGGTCTGGCCCGGGTCGGACAGCAGTGTGGTGACCGGCAGGCCGAGGGCGGCGGCGACCATGGTGGCCAGGGGCCGGGCGGACTCGGAGTCGATGGTGGCCCCAGTCTTGGGCATCGGCTCCATGGTGGCGTCCCCGGTGAGGACCGCGGTGGATCCGGCGGGCGCCTGGTCCAGGTGGGCGGCTTGGGCGCGCATCTGCTGTGACTGGGACGCGTTCTTCCCCGACACCCGGTACGCGATCCTGCTGAGCGCCTTCATGAGGCGGGCCCAGTCGTTCAGGAACTCCGAGTACCCCCGCGCCCACGGCACCGCGGAGAACACATCGGCGGTGCCCCACAGCTGGCCCTTCAACTGATTCACCGCCACGTGATACACCGGGGTGTCCCACTGCACCGGCACAGTCTCCGACGGGGACACCCGGATGCGGCGGTGCTTCGTCGCCGGCGAGTAGCGCAGCTGCGGGTAGGCGGTCTTGCGGGTGACCAGCCGCCCCGTCTCCGGGTCGGTCTCCTGCCACCGGCGCACGTAGAACCACACGGACTCCCGGTCCTGCGGGTCAGTGATGATGTCCACGACCTCCTCAAGCGGGATGTCGCGGATCGTCACACCCCCGGTCACAGGGTCGGTCGGCAGCGCGTAGAAGATGTTCCCATCGGTCGCCAGCGCGACCTGGTTGCGCTCCTGGGCCTGCGCCCCGGTGAAGACCTTGCGGACCACGTCGTCGTCGAGGAACCCCTGCACCACGGTGTTGACGTCGTCGCCCTCGGCGCGGGTGCCGACACCCTGCCCGAACACGTACGCGGCGGTCAGCAGGGTGCCGCGGCGGATGAGCGGGTCAGCGATGGCCGCCACCCGGTGTTGCTGGGCGTGCCGGATGATGCCCTCACGGGACATGTCCTGCTGGCCGTCCTGGACCATCCGGGTCCAGCCGGCGTCTTCACGCTGCAGCTCGAGCTGGGCGAAGGACTCCTGCATCTGCTCGAGCTTCCACAGGGCGGTGTCGAGCTCCCCGGCGAGGTCCCGCTGACGGTCCTGTTCGGAGACGAGGCGTTCCATGGGGTGCGGCACGCGGGCCTCCTCTCAGGGTCAGTGGGTTACCACCAGGTGCTGACGGTGTAGTCCTCGAACTCGTCGGGCTCGACCACCTGCCCCAGCTGGGCGCCCTCGATGGGCTTGAGCAGCAGCTGGTCAATGGCCTGTGACAGGGCGTCGATGGTGTCGTCGTGGGCGCTGTTGGGGAAGTTGCGTGCTTCCTCGCGTAGCTCCTCCACGTTCGGCAGCAGCCGGGCCACTGGGAGGACCACGTTGCCGGAGAACGCGAACGGGCTGATCGCCGACGCCCTGGCGGTCTTGGACGCGGTCGGCTCCACTGGGATCAGCCCGGGGATCTCGCGTTGCAGCATGTTGATCACTGCGTCGCCGTTGGCCCGGGCCTCGATGAGCTTGGCGTGAGCCTGCGGCCACTTCGCTACCAGGCCCCTCAGTGCGTCGAGGGTGGTGTTGAAGTTCATCCGCCGCCGGACCATGTCGAGCAGGTAGCAGGTCTGCCCGATGCGCAGCCATACCTGCAGCACCACGTAGTCGCTGCTGCTGGTGTCCCGGAAGGCGAGGTCCCCGGAGATGATGAGCTCCTGGTTGGGCCGGTCCATGCCGGGCACCAGGTGGGCGCCATCATCGCGGACCGTGTGGAACGGGCGGTCGTAGGTGGCCCAGTCGGTGGGGAGGATGCCGCCCTCGTCGGGGGAGGGCCGCCCCTGGTAGAGCGACGCCCACGTCTTGGGGCCGGAGGCGGCCTTGCGTGCCTCCCACTGCCGCTGTGTGCGGCCGCGGGCCGAGTCCATGAACTGCCCGGGCTCCCGGCCCAGCACATCCTGTTCGCCGTCCTCGGGCCGGTGGTCGGCCTGGGCGGGGATGTTCAGCAGCTCCCACCCGCCCTGGGCGTTGAGCCGGCCGGTGAGGTCGTCCTCGTGCCACCGTGTGGCGATGACGACCACGGGGGCGCCGGGGGCGAGGCGGGTCAGGGCGGTGTCTGTCCACCAGTCCCAGGTCTTGGCGCGGATGGTGGCGGAGTCGGCCTGCTCGCGGCCCTTGATGGGGTCGTCGATGATGAGCAGGTCGACGGGCCGGCCGGTCATGGCGCCACCGACGCCGGCGGTGAAGACGCCGCCGTCGTACCCGTGGAGCTGCCATTCGTGCTGGGCGGCGAGGTCGTCGCGTACCCGGAGGTTGCCGAGTTGGTCGGCGTGCTGGGTGAGGTCGTCGCGGATGGCGCGGCCCCACCTGCGGGCGATGTTGGCCTCGTATGAGGCGATGGCGATCCGCAGGTTGGGGTTCTGGGTGAGTGCCCAGAGCGGGAACCGGCGGGAGGCGCGCTGGGATTTGCCTTCCTGGGGTGGCATGGAGAGCAGGAGCCGACCGTCCGGGGTCTCGAACGTCTCACGGAGCTTGGCGTCGATGAGTTCGAGGGCGGGGGTCTGCCGGGTGCGGGGGTCGAGGTCGACGGCCATGTGGCCGGGGGTGGCCCAGCGTCGGGTGGGTGGCTCGAAGTGGGCGGCGACCATGTCCCAGAGGCTCGGGGGCATGGTGGCACCTCCCGCAGAATGGGTGTTACTTGTCTGCGCTAAGCCTTAGGCTCTATTCGTCCTACTCTTCGCTGAACTGTGAGGTGCCCTGTGTCCCCAACGTCCAACCCGCCGAAGTCCGGATACGACGCCCAAGGTTCTCCTGGCGGATGCAGCGAGATGTTGGGTGTGTTCATGTTCGGTCCTGGAATTGCGGTTGGTCTTGCTCTATTGCTGGGGCTCGGGGAGTCCGATGCCGCCCGGGTTTGGCTCTCGCTCGGCGGCATCGTCCTCGGACTAGTGATTCTGTGCGTCTACCTTGGGGTCACGCAGGGAAGGTCCACCGCAGTATCATCGAGCACCCCCGCACCGGAGCCCCGCCTCGTCCGGGATGCTGATGAGAGTGAGGAGCTGGCAGCGGAGTGGGTGCGCTACATGGGGTGGCCCAAGGCCGTAGCTACGCAAGCCAGCGGTGACAGCGGTATCGACGTCCTCGGGACGGATTCTCGGCTTGGCGGTGTTGCCGCTCAGGTGAAGTTTGAGGCGAAGAAGACTGGTCGGCCGGTTGTCCAGGCTCTCTATGGCGCTGGGGCCGGGGTGGACGCGCAGCACCGAATGCTTTTCTCCAGCGCTGGCTACACGAGCCAAGCTGCGGATTGGGCGGACCAGATGGGGGTTGGCTTGTTCCGGTTCACTCTTGATGGCTCGGTGGAGGCGATCAATCGTGCGGGTGAAGACTACTTGAAGCGTCGTCATGTTGCTCGGTTGGGCCGGGCCGGTGAGGGCAGCTCGGATGCGTGATGGGTGCCGTGGGGCCTCCCGTCGCTACCGTCCACCAGGGGGTCGGGTCGATGAGCGGCGGGAGGCGCCCGGGCATGAGAAAACCCCCAGCCTGTGGCATGGGGGTCGAGGGGATCACCTGAACGTAGAGACACTACGGCCTGGTGCTCCTAGCTTAACACGTCCCTATGACGCTTGCATGATGTCCTCGGCACGCGTGTCGGCGATGACCTGCAGCAACCAGGTGAGCTCCTGACCGGTCCACACCGCGTCACAGGCTGAGCAGGCGACGTCGTACTCGGAGGGCGGGAGCATGGCGCCCTCGGCGTCGTGGGTGCCCGCTGTGAGGGCGGAGACCCTGTCGCCGTCGCTGTTGAGTACCCAGGTCTGGTCGCAGGCGGGGCAGGGCTTCCGGAGGGGGCGGCGCTTCGGGGGAGGGTCGAGCAGGCTGGTGATCTGGTCGATGATGTCGAGGGTGACGTGCTCGAGGTGGGCGACGGTGGTGGGGCGGGTCTCGGTCTCCCAGCGGGTGATGATGGCGCCGAGCGTGCCGCGGGCGGTGCCGGTGCGGTCGAGCTCTTCGGCGCGGGCCTGGGTGTCGAGGGCGGCCCAGAGGTCCATGGCTGCGGCGTTGACGGGCAGGGGTGTCTCGTTGCTGTCTCGGCGTCCTCCGCGGCTGGTGTGGACGGCGGCGGCGAGCTGGGACAGGAGCGGATCGACGGTGGCGTGCGTGCCATCTGGTCGCCGGGTCATGTGTGGTCGGACGAGCCGGTGGATGTTGTCTCGCAGGGTCACTGATGGTCCTCCTGGGCGGTGGTGACGGGCAGCTGACGCAGGATCTCGGGGACGACGGTGGGGACTTGGCGGGCCTGCTCTGCGGTGAGGTGTAGGGCGTCGAGGATCCGGTGGATGGCCTGCGCCAGGTGAAGCGCCTGGGCTTCTTGCAGTTCGATCTGGCGGCGTTCAACTCCGGCACGGAGCGCGGCGGTGGAGTATCGGGCGAGCTGGTCCTCAGCCTCACGCAGGAGCTTCCACCAGATGTTGGCGCCGGCCTGCCAGGTGCGCTTGTCGATGGGGCCTTCTGGGCCGATCCCGGTCTCGTGGGCGGTCTGCCCCCACACGAGGGCCGACTGCTCCCCGTCACCATGCGTCGTGGCGGCGGGGTGGGTGTCGATCTGCTCCACCATCGACCGCAACCACGCGACCTCCGCGAACTTCTGGGACACCAGCCGCAGAAGCGCCTCAGCCGGGTCTACGTTCTGGTCCGGCACCTCGCCGAGGGCGCGCATGATCTCAGCCTGCTGACGCCGCTCAGCCGCCTTCGCCTGCGCCCTGGGAGACTTCCCACCATGGAGCCTGCACCGGGTCGCGTCCCGCATGGGCGGCAGCTTGCAGGGGGTGCCGTCGCGCTTCTTCGCGCCGCACTGTGTGGGGCTCATAGGGTTGCGCCTCCTTGGTCATGGTTCACGGGGTTGGTGGCTCCGAGGGTGATGACGGTGCAGGGTTCCCCGACGGATTTCACTGCGGTGAGTCGGGTAACTTGGGCGTCGTCCTCGTAGGCGATGCCGTTGAGTCCGTCAAGGACTGTCTTGGCCAGGTTGTCGATGTCGACCCGCCTCCGGTTAGGCATGATGAAGTGGATGGCTAGGTGGAGGTCCCCGGCGAGCTTTGGGTGACCGTGGGATCGGTACAGCCAGCCGATGGTTCGTTCGTGGGCAAGGGTGGTTCGCGGGGTGTAGGTTCGACCGCCCTTTCCGAGTCGTGGTCGCCCTTTCGGGATGGGCCTTCCTGGGACGGTGATCGTGATCATGCGGGACGCTCCTGGGCTCCGGGGTAGTGCTCTGCGCGCCATGCTTTGGCCGCTTCGTCGGCTTCTTGCGCGGTGGCGTAGCGGCCGATGTAGACCGTCCGGCCGTTGCGTTTTCCGTAGGCCGCCCATGCGCCTCTATGGCGGTCCCAGGTGACGCCTCGGAGCCCGGTGCTACTGCGGGACGTGGCGCCCTGAAGGTTCTGGGCGTTGAGCTGCTGTGGAACGGCGCGTAGGTGGTCGGGGTTGACGCATGCGCGGTTCCAGCAGAGGTGGTCGATGACCATGCCGTCGGGGATGGGTCCGTGCGCCAGTTCGTAAGCGACTCGGTGGGCGTAGTGCCAGGTTCGTGCGTGGTGGATGTTCCCGTATCCGCTGGAGACCTTAGATCCCGTCCAGATCCAGCAGGTGCTGGTCTTGTCCGTCCGGCGCTGGAGTTTGGATTCCAGGCTGTTCCCCTGGGGTCGGATTGGTCGCATGGGGCGTCCGGCTCGCCACTGCTGCCAGTGGGTGTCGCACCAGCCTCGTGCCCGATGTTTTCGGTCGCATCCGTCGAATGAACACTGTCGGTGTTCGGCTGCGGTGGTCATGTGGTTCTCCTGGTTTGGGATGTGAGGTGCCAGCCGCGGCAGCGTGGGCATCGGTAGGCGCGGCGTTCGGCGGCTTGGGGGGCGGTCCTTGCGTCGGATGGTGGCGAGGGCGAGCTGGGCGGCGATGCGGTCGCGGTAGCGGTGCTTGCGGCAGCGCATGGTCAGTCTCTTCGCGTGCGGCGTGGGCGCTGGTGGGCGCTGAGGCCGGATCGGCTGGTGAAGACGCGTCCGCAGTGCTCGCACTGGTGGGGGTGTCCGGCTTGGCATGAGTCCATCCATTGGCCGTCGGGGTAGCCGGTGCGTCCGCAGGTGGTGCATCGGAGTTTCAGTGAGTGGGGTGTGGCGGGCTCGAACACGGCGGGGCCTCCTCCTGGGCATGAGTAGAGCCCCGGGCGGCTGTGTGCCGTTCTCCGGGGCTCGCAGGGTGCGGGTGGGGTGCTGGTGGGTCAGGGGCGGTACTGGGCCTTGTCGCGGTCAGTGAGGTAGCCGAGGCGCTGCATCTGTTCGATGAACCTCCGGGGCGGGCCTTTCTTGCTCGGCCGGGGCAGTGCCTTGGTGGCGCGCTGTTTGGCCTCGAACGATGCGGCCCGGTTCTGGTAGAGCCGGCGGACCTGCGCGGGGGTGATGGGCTTCATCTCGTCGGGGCTGTGGTGGCGGCCGTAGTAGTCCTGGACGATGACCCGTCCAGCTTCGAGGGGAATGCTGGCGAGGCTGCGCGCCCAGGTGTCGGCGTTGGCGTCGGTGTTCGGGATGAGGTTGTCGAGCCCTCGGGCGTAGGCCAGGAGGGCGTTGGCTTCTGCGGGGGTCATGTCATGCTTCCTCGATCTGTCGGGGCATCCAGAGGGCCGGGTCGTTCTCGACTTCGGGGCGTGGGCCGAACTGGCCCTGTGTGATGCGCTCGTGGCGTTCGGCGCTGATCTGGTGCTGCCGCTCTGGGCCGGTGAGCCGTGGTCGGGACCCGGCGTGGTCTTGGGCTTTGTTGAGCCACATGGTGAAGGCGGAGTTCCAGTTGACGCACCGGCGGTCGTTGGCTTCGGCGTGGAGCCGGAACTGTTCGGCTTCGCGGTTCAGGTCGACGCCGTTGGTGTGTGCGCGCTGCTGGTGTTCGTCGGTTGGCTGCCAGTCGGGTGGGAGTGGTCGAGCTGGCTTCTTGGTCTGTTTTCCCCCAGACCCCCTTTCACCACCTTTAGGTGGTGAAGTAGATGTAGATGTAGCTGTAGCTGTGCGCAGGGCCTGGCCTTGGTCGCCGTTTGGGGTAAACCCATGGGTAAGGTCAGGGGTAAAGCTATGGGTAAGTTCAGGGGTAAACCCAGGGGTAACGCTATGGGTAAATTCTTCGATCGGAGCCGCTGGCTGATCCATCAGAGCCACCACCCGATCATGCTGAATGCCCCTCCAGTCGGGGTGCCGATCACGCACTTTGTGCAGCTCGTGGATGATCACCTTCCGGATGCTGACTGAGGCGATCTCCCCGAACGCGTTGACCATCGACACGGACAGCTTCGGCTGCTTGAGGACGCCGTCATGCTTCAGGAACGACCGGACCAGCACCTCTTCGGTCTCCTCGTCGATGAGAATGAACTTCTTCCCCTGAAGCATCTGCCCGATGCGCTCCACGTCTGCCCGCCCGGTAGACCCGGAGAGGGCGGCCAGTCGCCCGGGGCGCCAGTCTGCGACCCCCGCGTACGACAGGGACGGGTGGGACAGCAGGAGCATGTACAGCCACTGCTCGGAGGCTGAGAGGTCCCGCCAGTCCTGGTCGGTCCAGATGTCGAGGCGCAGGTTGGCCTGCTCACGTGCCATCGTCGGTGCTCCTCTCGGGGTCGGTGTAGTAGTCCATGGCCAGCTCGTGCAGGTATTCGTACTCGCCCATGGGGACCAGGGCTCCCTGGTCGAACAGGGCGCCGCCGATGCTCATCACGTTGATGGGTTCCCCGGCGGCGTGGAGGTCGAATGCGGCCAGCACGATGAGCCGGTGTCGCCAGTCGGTGAAGTCGGCTGGTCCGAGGTCGACGTATTGGAAGGTCTCGACGGCTGGGGCGCCCTCCATGAGGAGGGTGGAGATGATGGCCCGGTCCTCCTGGTCCTCCATCGGGTCCGGGACGTGATCGGGTGGTGGTTGTGTCATGGTCGGGCTCCTTCCGGTACGAGAAAGCCCCTGGCGTCTGCCAGGGGCTCGAGGGGTTGTGGTGGCCGCACCGGGTCGTGCTCCAGACGGCGTAGGTACCTGATGCCGTGGAGGGTGATGACCCGCCGGCCCTCCTGGCTGAGCCGGTGCAGGGCGGCGTGGAGGTCGCCACGGTGGCAGGCGACGTGCTCCCCGCACCGGCAGGAGAACCTGTACCCGTCGCGTGCCTTCCGGGCGCCGGACAGGTCGTGGGTCTGCGGGGTGCAGGTCCAGGTGTCGAGGGCTTCGAGGTCGGTGATGGTGGCGATGGTCCGTGGTGGGTGGGCGGCAGGGTTGCGGCACACGATCTCGTACACGGTGCTCATGGCGCGTCCTCCTGGTGTCGGGTTTCGACGATGCGGTCGTGTGGGATGCGGGGCGGGTCCATGCCTGGCCCGGACTCCTGACAGGTGACGGTCTTGGCATTGACGCGCTTGACGCGGAGCCAGTTGCCGACACTTTGCCCGTGGCTGCGGTACCGGATGAGGTCACCCGGGCGGAGGCGTTCGAGGTCCACGGTGGCGGCCTCGTTCGCTTCGGCCTCGGCCTGCTCGTGGCTGATCCGGTGCTCCAGTGCGCGAATTTCCTCACGCAGGCGCACGGACTCGCTGGCGATCCGGGTTGAGCGCTTGATGTCCTTCACCTGGCGGTCACGCGTGTACCCCTTGACGCCTGATAGCGCTCCGGGGTCGCGGGGCAGGCCGGTGGATTCCCACTGAGCGTCAAGTACGGCGAGTCGCTTTCGTGCCCGGTCGAGCTTCTGCGCGGTGGTGGTCATGGCTTCTCCTCGGTCATGTCGTCGATGAGCTTGTAGACGCGGGTGTGGGCCTTGCGCCATTTGATGCGGGCAGCGTCGAGCAGGGCGAGCAGGTTCGGGCCGGGCGTCCGGCCCTCGGCCTGGCACCAGAGCTCGTCGGCCTCCAAGGCGCGGAGGCTCGCGGACATGTTGGCGAACTCTGCGACCGCCTCTTTCAGGGGCTTGGCTTCTGCTGGGCTGATGGGCATGCGTGGCTCCTGTCAGTTGAGGGTGGCGGCGGCGATGGCGATGAGGTCGCGTGCCGCTGGTGGGGTGACGGCGTTTCCGGCGAGCTTGACCTGCTCGCGCTTGTTGCCGAGCATCACGTAGTCGCGGGGGAAGCTCATGCCCCAGGTGATCTCGTGGGGCTGCAGCATCCGGAACTCGGCCGACTCGACTTCCACCACGTCAGGTTCGTAGGCGGTGAGTCCGTGGTGGCTCCCGCCGGCGGTGAGTGTGCCGATGGGCTGGTCTGCGGGGCGAGATGATGCCTCGAGCTGGCCGGGGCTGGTGCCGCGCATGGTAGTGACCATGGCGTTGCGCACCGCCGGGGTGACCAGCGACTGGTGGCCCTTCGTCGTCAGTGTCCGCAGCGCCTCGTCGGCCGGGGTGACCATCTCAGCGCCGTCGCCGGTGCTCGAGTTGTTCCGCATCACGTAGGCCGGGGTGACCATGCCGTAGTTCGCACCATCCGCCACGATCGTGTTGAGGGGCTGGCCGTAAGGGTCCAGATCTCGGACCCTCTCCCGGAACTGAGTGAGAAACGTAGGGGTGAGGATGCCGGTCTCGTTGCGGGTGGTCTGGGTGCGCATCACCTCGTGCACCGCCCGGGCGTCCTTGCCGTCCCGGCCTTCCACCGGCACGAGCAGCGACTCGTGGAGCCCGCCGGCCACCAGGGTGCGCAGCGGATCCCAGGCGGTCGCTGCCCGGCCAGCGTCATTGCCGGAGAGGTTGTTCACGATCAGCGGCGGACGATACCCCTCACCCATCCTGTGGCCGGCGTATTTCGCCAGGCCGGCGCGGATG
The DNA here is from genome assembly GCF_052656005.1 of Nesterenkonia sp. K-15-9-6. Taxonomy (NCBI): domain Bacteria; kingdom Bacillati; phylum Actinomycetota; class Actinomycetes; order Micrococcales; family Micrococcaceae; genus Nesterenkonia; species Nesterenkonia sp. K-15-9-6. Next base: position 31,513 of record NZ_JBQYEY010000020.1, on the reverse strand, counting down.
CGGCGCATTGTCTTCTCGGCCAGGGGACGGGCGCGGTCTCCGATGCGCTGACCCCGGATGGACCAGTCGATCGCGGACGCGGCAGGCAGCCACCCGGGCTCCACGATGGAGTGACGGCACGTGGTGTTGGGGCACCGGTAGACGTACTGGGCCCGGTACCGGCCCCACCTGCTGGCCGGGTTCTTGAAGGACTGGACAGCCTGGACGGGCCCGCAGGTGTCGCACTCCGCCCAGGGGCGCAGCGCGTCGAAGTCTGGCGCTGGGTTGCCCTTCTTCCAGAACACCACGTACATGCGATCCCGGGACTGCGGGGCGGGGAGCCCGTACGCCTGAGCGTGCATGCTGTTCAGGTAGACGACGTGGTGGTCGTAGCCGAGGCTGTCCATGGCGTGGAGCCAGGCGTCCCACATCACCCATCGGGCGGCGTCGACCACGTTCTCGGTGATGATGACCTGGTAGTCGTGGTGCTCGGCGAACCTCGGGACGTCCCACATGGTGGCCCGAGACCGTTCCGCGGCCTCGTCGGCGATGGTCTCCCCGGTGAACAGGTCCGGCTGGTTGGTAGCCCGCCGGCGCCCCTTCGCCACGCTGTGGTTGGTGCACTCCGGGGAGGCCCAGAGGATGTCTGAGCGGCCCACGTAGCGGGGATCGACCTGGGAGATGTCCGCGTGGACGTGGTCGGTGGTGGGGTGGTTGGTGTTGTGGGTCTCGATGGCGCGGTCCCAGTGGTTCATCGCGGTGCGCACCTCGATGCCCGGGACTTCGAGGGCGCCTGTGCTGCTCCCACCGGCGCCGCAGAACATATCAGTCAGGGTGATCACGGTGTCTCCTTCTGGCCATAGAAAAGCCCCCACCATCGGCAGGGGCTAGCGTTCTCTCTCGTGTGCGGTCAGTCAGTCATCGGTGGACTCCTCATAGGTAGCGGCGAAGATGTCCGGCTTGCAGGGGTAATGCTCATTGCTGACGCCTCGTATGATCCAGTCGCCAGGCATGGCGTACATGGTCCCCTCCAAGGTCTCCACCTCGATGCGGTCAGTGATCGTCGTGATCCCGCGCCCTGGTCCGGGAAGGTGCTTCTCGTTGTTGTCCCATCGGGCGGCGCGGGTGCCGGTGGCGAGAATCCAGTTGATGATCGGACCCGCGCCTGTCACGGTCCCGTCCCACTGCATCGCCTCGATGACGACGGGCTTCTTGCGGAACTTCATTGGGGTGCTCATGTCTCGTCTCCTTCTACTCGGAACCCGGCGGCGCGGAACGCGGCGCGGGCGTCTTTGAGGAATGCCGTGCGCAGGTGGTCAGGTGCGTACGGGAACATGCCAGGCTTGCCGTAGAGGTCCCACATTCCGCCGGCCGCTTTCTCGATCTGCTCGGCGGTGATGGTCTGGTCAGTCATGGTGTTGTCTCCCAGAGTGTCCGTTGAATGTAGGCGTTCCTTTCTCCCCGTGGCCGTGATGGGGTCCACCAGCCAGATCGGGGCTTGCGCTGAGCGACAACCTGGTACCCAGCACCGCGCAGTGATGCCCCGGATTCCCCCGCCTGGGTGTAGGTGATGAGGCGGTCATAGCCGAGAGCGAAGGTTGCCCGTCTCGCTGCCCCGTAGAGGATGCTGTTGGCGTTCCTGGTGCCGTCCGTGGCGGTCCTGGTGACCTCCAGAGTGCGCCCGTCGTCGCAGTGTCTGGCGACTGGCCTGCCGACGATGGCCACCCCGTGCAGCACTTGATCCTGGACTACGCCCAAGCTGAATTTGTGGCCCTGCGGTGGTCGATGGTGCCGATGGTGGTCTTTGACGAACTCGGCGGCGTCCGCCAGTCTCAACGGCACGACCACTAGCCCGCCATTCATGCGTCCTCCCTCGGTAGGCGGATCAGCTCGACGGGGTGCATCATGATCAGCGCGCCCGGCGGGAACAGGTTGACGCCTCCCAGATGGTGCCAGGCGGCGTCCTTGACCTTCACGAAGACGTCCCCGTCGTCCAGCTCGCCGACGACGGCCCCCATGGGCAGCGCGTCCAGCTCCTCCGGCGTGCGGAGGATGATCGGCTCAGTGAGTGCGTGACGGGCACCAGCGATGAAGGCACCAGCCACGAACTCTCCGCCCTCGCTATACAGCTCATCCACGTTGCGCTCTATCACCGCCGCCGCGTCTCGGAGCGGCTTCAAGACGTCATTCAGGTCAGGCATCGTCGGTCCTCTCTCGGTAGGGGTTGCGGGGCGGGTCGAGTGCATCCTCCACGGCTTCGTCCCACGCTTCGGCCTGGGCGTCACGGATCACGGCGGCAAGCCAGCGGTCGAAAGCTTCACGTTCCTGGTCGCGCTCTGCCAGGTCGTGGCTGTTCGGATAGTTCAGTTGGAAGGTGTCCCAGCGGCGCATGGCGAAAGCGTCGCGCACCTGATCCGTGCTCGGCACGTGCTCACTCATCCGGCACCACCTTTGCGCGGGTGACAGTGACCGCTTCGGGAGCCGCATACAAGGACACGTCCGGCCAGCGCTCGCCGTCCGCACGTCGCCACCAGCCGTCAGCATCCCAGATCGCCACGACGGAGGCGTCCAGCTCCTCGCCCTGAAGGTGCGTCACGATTCCGATGTCACCGCGCTGAGGCTTCCACTGCTCCGGCTCAGGGTCCGGGGCGGGCGCGTCCTCCAGCAGGACGATGGTGTCCACGTGGTGGGCGGAATCCGTGAGGGCGTCACCGTAGAGCCAGGGGCCGTTGCTGGTCATGTCAACGCGGAGCACCGCCCAGATGGCGGAGAAGCGCGCCGCCACAACCTGACCTTCTCGCAGTTCGTCCGGGGTGATCACTCGCGGAACTGCGTTCCGCTCTGCGCGGGCCTCGTCACGCTCGCGGATCAGGCGCTCGACACCTGCGGCGAGGCCGGTCAAACCGTAGCCGATCGTGTGTGCGGTGTCTCCAGCTTCGTGCAGATGGTCGAGGGTCTGCTGCGGGTTCTGTTCGGTGCTCATGCTGCTGCTCCAATCAGGTCAGGTTCGTGCACAGGCAGAGTGGTGGAGCCGGTGACGATCACCGGCACGGTCGCGGTCAGTGCTGGCTCGGTGCCGTTGGTGACCTGCCAGCCGATGCGGCCACGCCGCACCAGGCCCTCCTGGCGGAAGATCCGTCGCAAGTCCTCGGTCGCCTCGCGTTTCAGGTCGGCCAGTGGTGGTCCGTTCGGGTCGAGGATCGGCCACCTGTGGACGTAGTACATGGGTGCCTCCTTCGGGCATAGGGAAGGGCCCCGCACCGGTTGGTGCGGGGCCCTCGTGGGTGTGTAGTTGTGGTGCTGGGATCAGCCGCTCTCGCAGCCCCAGCCGTCGCCGTCTCCGTCGAGACCGTGCGGGTCGCTACCGGTCACGCGGACCGGCTTCGACTCCGCCGGCAGGTCACCGCAGTTGATGTCCGGCGGGTAGGGCGGGATGCACGGCGAGTACCCCTCAGCGCACTCCGCACCAGGCTGCTCCGGGGCCGGCTCAGGCTCCGGTTCCGGCTCTGGCGCCTGAGTCTCACAGGTGCGCATCGCGGTCCCGTTGTCCGCGGCGATGTAGTCCGGCTCCCTCGTGTGGAAGCCGTACCCGTCTCGGGAGTCGTACCGGGAGATCGCCAAACCCTCCTGGATGAGAGTCAGCCCGGCGTCGACCCCATCGACGTCGATGTAGCGCAGCAGCCGGTCGTAGTGGTCGGTGTCGTCTCCGTCCCGGACCAGGGTGACGGTCTTGCCCTGGACGAGCTCGACCATGCGCTGGGTGGCAGTGTCCGCGTGACACTCACCGGTCTCTGGGGTGTCGATGCCCAGGAGCCGTACCCGGTCTCCGGAGTCGAGGACGACGGTGTCGCCGTCGATCACCCGGGTGACGACAGCTGTGTGCGTGTCGGCATCCTGGGTGGGCTCCGGTGTCGGGGACGGAGACTCCGTGGTGGGTGATGGGGTCGGGGTAGGCGATTCGGTGGTGGGCTCGTCGCTGGGCTCGTCTGTGGGGGACTCAGACGGCGACGGCGATTCTGACGGTGAAGGCGACTCCGAGGGGGACTCCGATTCCTCCGGCTCATCTGGCTCTTCGCTGGCCGCGGTCTCCGAGGCTGTCTCGGCTTCGGTGCGCTGCTGCTCACGATCGGCTGCACGCTCCGCGGTGCCCTCCGGGTCCATCACAACGGAGATGAAGGCCGCAATGAACAGCACGGCGAACAGAGCGACGAGCCCTCCGCATCCGATGGCGGGGATCTTGAGGATCAGGGGCCACCGCTTGAATCGCTGCCAGGCCGAGAGCTTGCCGGGGGCGGGCGGAGGCCCACTAGGTGACGCGGGATAGTTCCCGGGGGTGTTGGTCATGGGATCGTCCTTGCAAGGTGTGAGTGAGTGATCCGGCCCTCTCCCGGATCTGAGGTCAGATTAGCCCCAGTCACACGGTGCTGGCGATCCCACGCCGGTGCCCGCCTCAAGCCTCGTCGGCCTCAAGCGGGCACCGGTGGGTGCCGAGCTTGTCAGAAGGGCGGCTCAGCTTCGGTGGGGGAGTCCCAGCCGCCGCCGGCGTGCTGACCGCCCCACGGGTCCGCAGCCTGGCCGCCGAACCCGCCAGCCTGCTGGGCACCAACGAACCCGCCGCCCCCGTTCCGCTGAGCCTTGGCCACCTGGGTGGTCGCGTAACGCAGGGACGGGCCGATCTCGTCCACATCCAGCTCCCAGGACGTGCGCCGGTTCCCCTCCTTGTCCTCGAACGACCGGGCCTTCAACCGTCCCTGGGCCACCACCCGGGTGCCCTTCGACAGTGACTCGGCCACGTTCTCCGCCATCTCACGCCACACCGAGCAGCGGACGAACAACGGCTCGCCGTCCTTCCATTCGTTGGCCTGACGGTCGAAGAAGCGGGGGTTGGACGCGATCGTGAAGTTGCTGACCGCCGCCCCCGAGGGGGTGAACCGCAGCTCCGGCGCTTCCACGAGATTGCCGCAGACGGTGATTACTGGTTCATTTGCCATTGACGTACTTCCTTGTCTTCTCGATTGGCCCTCCGGCATTGATCCGGACACGGCCTCGTACGATTGCTGAGACATACGCTGGTGAGCAGTTGAACTGCTCCGCGAGATCTGTCTGACGCGCTCCTAACGCACGTCGCTCTCGGATAAGACGAATCTGATCGTCCGTGAGCTTGGCTGTGTTGTTGGCTCTATCCCTGGCCACCATGTCCGCCACGTTGCTCTTTCGGGTGTCGAAGCGCAGGTGGTTGGGGTTGCAGCATGGAGGGGAGTCACAGGCGTGGCACGTATCCAGATCGGGATGCCGACTCTCTCCCGTGCTGAACGACAGGGCCAGCTCGTGTGCCCCATGCCTCCGGCCGCGCCAGTTGAAGATCCCGTATCCGTTTTCGTCGCGGTATCCGTTCCACGGCCAGCATTCGTCTGCCCCTCGTATGGACACCAGTTGCCAGAACCGGGTCACAGAGACGGCGTCAGACAACTCTGGGAAGGGGTCCGCGCTGGTGCGGCGACGAGTCGGAACGATCACTGCCATATCGTCACGCCCCTCCTATTTGATGGTGCCGACCCGGGACCGGGCGGCTCTGTGCCTGCGGCGGGCCATGTAAGCCTCCAGTGCCCGCCGGTTGTACTCGTCCTGCACCGACCCGGAATCCGGGCGGCGCCGGGCGCTGATCTGATCCAGGGCCGCTTCCACATCGGCCAGGGTGTCCATGCGAGACCGGTGCTCACCGGTCAGGATCGACCGGATCGTGTCCTCCATGACCCCGGCCCGGCGGGCGATCTCTGACCGGGTCGCCCCGTGGACCGCCATCACGTCGAGGATCCGCTCACGGATCCGCTCCTGTGTCTGCGAGATGGGTCTCTCCATCACGCCGCCTCCAACTCGGCGTCCGACATGCCGTCGAGGGTGAGCCGCAGTGCGTCGATGGTTTCCCGGGATGAGCCCACTAGCGGGGCGCCTTCGGCCCTGCCGGTGTCCTCCATGTCATCCAGCAGTGCGAGCATCAGCCGCCGGCGGGACCCTCCCGCCCTGCGGGGGACGGTGACGGTGATGACTGGCACCTCGGAGAGGTCCACGCGGGCGCCCCGCACCGGGGGCAGAGTGGGGGCTCTCATGCCGCCTCCTCGGTCTTGACGCCGGTCCAGTCCAGCTGGGGGACGGTCTCGCCGGTGTCGATCTCGGCCAGCTCGCCGTCCTTCCACGCCTCGATCAGCCGGGCACGAGACTCATCACCCTGCGCGTACTTCACCATGAACGACGACGGTGCGGCGGTGGTGGTGCGCAGGCCGGGGACGGTCTCCCCGTCCTCGGTGACGTGCTCCCCATCCACCACCGTGGTGGACTTTGCCAGCTCCGCCAGCGCCGTCGCGGACAGCACCCGGTGGGCGGGCACCTCCTCGACCAGGTCCGGCCGGTTCTCCTCCGCCCAGGCGAGCAGCTTGTCCTCGTCCCGGATGGTGGTCTTCGGCTTCGGCTGGGTGATCGTCAGGGTGGCGATGGCCTCCCCGTCGGGCAGGTTCACGGAGAGCTGCTTGATGCCGTCTTCCTCGAACCGGGCCAGCAGGTCGGCCACGACGTGCTCCCGCTCGGTCTTGACCTCGGCGGTGACTAGGTCAGAGATCGTCTTGCGCAGGATGAACGCGAGCCGGTCCTCCTTGGTCATGGGGGTGGTGTTCTCGGTGCTCATGCTGCTGTCTCCTCAGTCTCGATGGGCAGGCTCTCTGCCTGCTGGGGTTCCTCGACGACCTCGGCGTCGACCACGCCGTCGTCATCCGGCTGTGTCTGGGTGAGCTCGATGCCGCGCTGGCGGATCATGGCTAGGCGGGCATCGTCCGGGTGGGCCGATGACATCCACTTGTGGAGCTTCCGCAGCTGGTCGACGTCGTTCCATGCCTCCCGCATCCGGGCCTCTACCGGGTCCTCACGCGGCGGCTCCTTGACGGGCGCGTCCTCGGCGCTGTCGGTGCCACCACCAGCAGCAGGTGGGTGACCCTGATGCTCGACCGGCGAGGCGGCCGACGGGGCGGGCTGGGCGTTCTGCGCGGAGCCGACCGGGGACGAGCCCCGCACGTTGTCGGCCTGCTGCATCTCATCCGAGGTGTACAGACCAGACAGGTCCTGCGGGAACGCCCTGCGCAGGGCCAGCGCCTCAGCGCACTTCGCCAGCTGACCGGCGGGGCGGTCCTTCCACATCTGCGTCAGGTCGCCGTTGCGCTTCCGGGCCGCGTACTCGCTGAACAGCGCGATCCCGGGGAACCGCTCACCGCCACGGCGGACCACCACACGGGCAGCCGCCGGGGGATCCTCGGACAGCCACACGTCCCGCCACTGGCCGTCCGGGCCACACCACTGGGTGTCCTCATATCCGAGGGTCTCCCGGGTGGATCGGGTGGTCCGGTCAGCGATGAGTCGGAATCCGTCAATGCCGGTCTGGATGGTCTGCTTGCCCTGCCGCTCGATCATGTAGATCTGCTTCGCGAACGGGTCGAGGCCGGTCCGCTTGCACACGTGGAAGAAAACCTGCGCGTCAGCCTGGGTGGCCCCGCGCACCCCCATGTGTTGCAGGGCGGTGGCCTGCGCCTGGGTGAAGTTCGTCTGTCCGTCCTGGATGGTCAGGTCCGTGGTGCCGGACTGTGTTAGGTCCGTCATGTCTCAGCCCTCCTCGCAGGCGATCTGGTTCAGGTAGTAGCGGGTCAGGGCCGGCTCGAGGCGGTCCTCACGGAGCGTGTTCAGGTCCTCCGTCAGCTCGTCCAGCCGGGCCGAGTCCCACTCGTAGGCGGCGATGATCGCGTCACCCCCGATGGACAGCGACTCCGAGTAGACGTCGATCAGCTCGTCAGCCTCCGTGAGGGCGTCGGTGCACGCCTCGGGTGTCACCTCCACCTCGACCTCCTCGGTGATCGTCTCGGTGATGACCTCGGGCTCAGCCTCGACCTCGATGGTCTCGGTGATGATCTCGGGCTCCGGGGTGTGGGTGACCGTCTCAGTGGCGGACGGCTCCGCCGGGGCGCCATCCGTGCTCGCGCCGATGGCGACGCCTCCGATGCACCCGGCCAGCAGCGCGGCCGGCGCGGTGACGATGGCCGCGATCTTGAGCCCCCGCCCCGGGCGCTTGGGCTTCCCAGGCGGGGTCGGCGGGGTGGGGTAGTAGTCGTTGTTGTTCGGGGTCATGTCAGGCTCCTTGGATGGTGGGGCGGTCGAAGATCAGCCCCGTGACGCCCAGGTGGGCGACGAGTAGGCCGATGACCGCCAGATGTGTCGTGTCAGTGGTCGAAGCGAAGAGCATCGCCCCGAGGATCAGCAGAGGTGTCCACAGGCGCCGGCGGCGCCGGGCGTACTCCGGGACGTAGGCGGCGACCAGGTCGGAGTGAGGGACACCCATCACGCCGCCTCGTCTTCGGGGCGTTCGCCCTCGTCGTACCTGCGGGCGTGGTTCTCGCAGAGCCCGTCCCGGTCGGACCGGTCAGGGCAGCCGTCCCACCAGCAGGGTTCGGTGCACCAGATCGGGGTGGTGAGTCTCATGAGGGCTCACCTGCCGCGATGCACGGGAAGCAGACCAGTCGGCCGTACTTGTTCTCGGTGCGGCGAAGCACGCTGACGTCGGTGTTGAAGGTGGCGCCGCAGATCTCGCACTCGAAGGTCACGTTGCTCATGGCTGGGCTCCGATCTGCTCGGACAGGGCCGTCAGCGTGTGGTGCAGGCCCTCAGCGAAGGTGGCCGCGGCGATGGCCTTCGCCGCCGCGTCCTGGATGTCGCCTCGGCGGCCCTCCTCGCACAGGGCGCGGACACCGGCCAGTGCGTCCTCGGCTTCCTGCAGCTGGACCGACAGGCGCCGGTTCAGGGTCTCGACGGCATCGATGGTGATGGCGGACATGTGGTGTCTCCTCTCAGGAGTGGTGCACCGCCCTATTCCCGGTGGGGTCCGCGTAGACCAGCGCCTCGATCAGCTGCAGCGCCTCCTCGTGGGAAGGGATGTAGGTGAAGGCCTCCCACCGGCGTTTCGCGAGCTTCGCGACCCGGCGGACCGTGCCGCGTTCCAGATCGGGGCGGGCTTCACGGACTCGGTTCTCCATGACGGCAAGGCTGATCGTGGGCATGGGGTATCCACGCTTTCTCCCCAGGGACGAACACAAGGGGCAGGGCAGTGCAGGGGTGGTGGGGTGGGTCAGGCGGCGCGGTTGTCGCGCACCTGGTCGGGGCGAGTCATCGTCGCCAGCGCTGTGGCGTAGACCCGGGCTGCATCACGGATGCACTCCTCGCGGGTCGGCCTGCGACCCTGCGGGTGCTGAGCGGGGGAGGGGCGGTCGCTCATCGGCCCTTGGCCTTCCACTCGTACCGTGCGCCGCCTCGGCGGGAGCGGATGCCTGAGGCTCCGTAGGAGGCCTTCTCGATGACGCCGGCCTTCGCGAGACGCTTGAACAGGGAGCCGGGCCAGGCTGACTTCTGAGCCGGGGTCAGTGCCGAGTCATCCACTGCCTCATGGATGTCGTCGGCGGTGACGGTGAGGCCCAGCTCCAGACGCCGATAGACCTCGGTCTCAGCGGCGGCTGTCCAGTCCTCCAGGTTGTCGAGACTGTGGACCATGGTGGTGCTCATGGGTGCCGCCTCCTGGTGGTTACGATGGTGGTCATGGATCGCTCCGATCTGTGTGGGGCCCTCAGCTGTTGCCGCAGCTGGGGGCCTTTCTTATGCCGCCGTGCGGCTACCTGTGTACGTCTCGCGGGCGACGGTACACACTTCGTCAGAGAAGAGGCTGGACCACTTCAGCTTGAGGACGTTCGCGATGGAGACGGCAACCTGGGCGCGGACCACGTCTCGCTCTCCCGAATGAAGGTTGCCGATGGTGGACCGCTTGGCGCCGATCGTCTTCTGCCGCCGACGGCGCAGGTCACGCTGCACTTCCTCGCTGAGCGTGCGGACTGTGTAGCCGCGGTCATCGATCATCGTCCGGAAGATCTCGGCGTCCCGCAGTCGGACGATGCGATCCTGTTCGTTCTTGACCATGTTCACCTCCCTGTCTGGCCGTGTACCTAAACACTACACACATTGGACACGGTTGTCCAACCTCTCTGTCAGAAAAGTGCCGAAATCATGCGGTACAGGTCAGTTACACGCGTGTAATTCTTGGACGCTTGCGTAGGATAGGGCCTTGCTAGCCCCCGATATTGGACAGAGAGTTGACCCGTGACAGACAAGCTCCCGCAGCGAGTGCGGCAGGCGTTCATCCAGGCGGGGTACATCAACCCCCGCAACGGAGAGCCCTCGGTGCGCTCGCTCACCACGGAACTCGGCCTCAACAACGCCACAGTCAGCCGGTACTTCTTCCAGCAGTCACGGATGAAGATCGAGACCCGGCAGGCGGTCGCGGAGGCCCTGGGCTTCGACGTCGCCGAGATGGACGAACTCATGTCTGGCCAGGGCGCTACGCCGTATCAGCCGCCTGAGACAGCTCATAAGCTGAGCTTCCGGAATCGTCGTCTCGTTGACCAGCTGATCAACGCCCTCGCAGAGGCAGACGACGAGGAGGTGGTGGAGGATGAACACGACTCCGCCCCCATGACCGACGAGCTCACCCGCCGCCGCACACGCGCCGACCATCCAGGCCAGCACAGCGCCGCCGCCTTCCAAGGCGACCCCGGCACCACACACGACGCGCCCCTGGACGAGCACGACTGACACCACCGCCCATGTCAGCGCACACCCCTAGGGTGCTGGCATGGATCTACTCGCACACGCGGACGCCATGAGGGTGACCGTCCGCCACATCGACGACCTCGACACGTGGGGCCTGTACTGCGCCCAGACCCACACCATCCACCTGCGGTCAGGAATGGGGACGGTGCAATGGCGGACCACACTCGCCCACGAGCTCGGCCACGCCCACTGGGGACACACGATGACCTGCCCCAAAACTGAAAGGCAGGCCGACGAGTACGCCGCCCGCCTCCTCATCCCGCCCACACGCTGGGAGGCTGCCACCACCGAGGCTGACACAGTGGAAGCTCTCTCCCAGGAGCTTCTGGTCCTGCCGAACCTGGTCCGGGTCGCCGCACAGATCTACAGCCCCCAGGAGAGCCATGCCTGACACCGCCACGCCTCCCCGAGCCGTGCTCTACCTGCGCCAGTCCACCTACCGGGAAGAGTCCATCAGCCTCGAGCTGCAGGAGACCGCCGGTCGGGACTACGCCCGCCAGCAGGGGTACAAGGTCGTCGCCGTCGAATCTGACCCCGGCATCAGCGGCCGCACCTGGAAGCGCCCCGCAGTGCAAAGGGTCATGTCCCTGGTGGAAGACGGGCAGGCCGAGGTCATCATCCTGTGGAAATGGAGCCGGTGGTCCCGGTCCCGTCTGGACTGGGCCGTCGCTGCCGACCGGGTCGAACAGGCTGGCGGCCGCATCGAGTCCGCCACCGAACCCATCGACGTGTCCACCAGCACCGGCAGGCTCGCCCGCGGCATGCTGACCGAGTTCGCCGCGTTCGAGTCCGAACGGATCGGGGACGTCTGGCGGGAAGCCCACGAGCGACGGGTCAGGGCAGGACGGCCCGCGAACGGGAAGCCCCGCTTCGGCTACAACTACGACCCCGACGACGGATTCACACCCGACCCCGTGACCGGCCCAGTCTTGGCCGAGATGTACCGCCGGTATCTCGCCGGAGAGTCGTTCTACAGTCTCGTCCGGTGGGCCAACGACGGACCCACCCAGCCGGTCTCCGGGTACGGACCCTCATCCGACGGGCTGTGGTCGGATCGGACCCTCCGGCGGGTCCTCGACTCGGGATTCGGCGCCGGCTACTTCACCCACCGAGGCGAGCTCATCAAAGGTGCGCATGAGCCGGTCATCACCGAGGACGAATGGGCCGAGTACCAGGCCCGCCGCGCCACCCGCCGAGTCCGGCGCCGCTCCGAACGCTCCCAATATCTGCTCTCCGGGCTCATCCGGTGCGCCTGCGGATCCACCATGAACGCCGGCCTGTTCGGCCACGCGAAGACCCCCAAGTACCGGTGCAAGGCCGCCGGGGACAAGCGCGCCCACACGGGCGGGTACGTCACCGCCACCGTCGTCGAAGGCGCCGTGCTCACCTGGCTGCAGCAGGTCGCCGAAGACATCACCGCCGAAGCCGGGAAGGTCGAGCCCCCGAAGCCGAAGCGCACCGGGGGAGAGGTGGCGAAGCTCCGCCGACGACTCGTCAAGCTCCAATCCCGTCTCGACGCTCTCACCGTCCGGTACCTCGACGAAGAGGTCACCCGGGGGACCTACGAGCGGATCCGCCAGCAGACAGAGGACGAGATGGGCCGAGTAGAGGCAGCAGTCAGGGCCGCCACCGTCGAAGAGGTCCGGCCCGCCCGGTCCCTGGTGCCGGATCTTCTGCGAGACTGGGATCAGCTCTCCGTAGAGGTCCGGCGAGACATGCTGACCCGCCTCATCCACCCAGTGGTCGTACGCCCCGCCCGGCCCCGGTCAGAGGTCGCCGTCGCGGGCCTATGGCAGGATCCACCCACCCTGGGTGAGTCGAGCAACTAGTCACCTTGATGAGCGCGGTGCTGGTCGCAGGTCTGCTGGCCGTGGCCCAGCCTGCCCTGCAGGGCCTGTTCAGCGATGCGATCGACCAGGTCTCCCGCTGACCCAGGCGTGGCCACGGCGAACACGGAGGACGGGGGCTGTCGGTCCTGGGTCCGCGCGCGGCTCCGGGAAGAAGAGGGTGCGGCAACGGCCGAGTTCACGATGGTCGCGACGCTCCTGGTCCTGCTGACGCTGGCAGTCATGCAGCTGACCACGTACGTCCATGTGCGCAACACTCTGATCGACGCCGCCTCTGCCGGTGCGCGATTCGGCGCCCTCCACGACCGCACCGCTGAGGACGGCGTGGAACGCACGCGGTCTCTGATCGCGTCATCCGCCGCGGCGGACCACGCCCAGGACGTGAGCTATGCCTATGTCGACACCGCGGAGGGGCGCACGCTGCGGATCACGGTCCGCTCCGGAGTCCCGCTGGTCGGGCTCGGTCCGGGCGTCGGGACGCTGGAGGTGCAGGGGCGGGCCTATGACTTCGAGTGACCGGAGAACCCCGGAAGGTCGGAGCGGTCCGTCTCCGCGCCTTCGCGTTGGTCCGTCTGCGCGCCTTCGCGCGATGCTGTCCCAACGACTCGGCTCCGCCGATGACGAGGGAGGCTCGTCGATCGTGGAGTTCATCATGCTGGCGACCCTGCTGCTGATCCCGATCGTGTACTTCGTGCTGGGACTCTCGGCGGTGCAGGGCGCGGCCTATGCGACGACGGGAGCCGCCGACCAGGCCGCGAAGATGTACGTGTCCGCCGAAGCCGGCGACCCCGAGGCGGACGCGCGCAGCGAGGCCGCCGTGCTCGCCGCCCTGCAGGACTTCTCCATCGACCCGGATCGTGCCGACGTCTCTCGGACCTGCCCGCAGGGCACCTGCACCACCGACGGTGACCTCGTGGCTTTCACCGTGGAGGTCCGGGTGCCGGTGCCGCTGCTCCCGGGATTCGGCGACTGGCAGCCCACGCTGGTCACGGTCTCGTCCACGTCCGTCCAGGTCCAAGGAGGCTGATGGCGTCATGATCGGGCTGAGCTGTTCCCCCCTGCGCGCGGCGTGGCGCCGTCTCCGTGCCCGCATCGAGGCCTCCCATCGTGAGGACGCCGGACAGTCGACGGTGCTGATCCTGGGCATGGTCCTGGTGGTGCTCATGCTCGTCTCCGTGGTGGCCGGAGCCACGGCCGTCAACCTGGAAGCCCGTCGGCTGCTCTCGGTGGCCGACGGTGCGGCCTCGGCAGCCACGCAGGGTGCCGCGGCAGGTGGGACCGCGCCGTCGTTGACGGCCTCCCAGGTCCGGGCCAGGGCGCAGGGCTACCTGGATGACTCCGGCGCGCACGGGAGGCTCGGCGGCGTGGAGGTTGTCGACGCCTGGGTGGCTGACGGCGGCGAGACCGCACACGTGCGGCTCGGCGCCTCTGCCGAGCTTCCGCTGCTCAGCTGGTTCCTCCCCGCGGAGGTGCCCATCAGCGCGGAGTCCCATGCGAGAGTGAGCCTCAACCGGTGACCGACCGGACGCGGAGTCTGCCGAGGATCCGACGCCGAGACGGGCGGCGCCGGAGCGGCGAATCGTCGCGCCAGCCGGTAGGGTGGTGTCGTTATGGCAGAGACTGATTTCCCCACTGAGCTGCGCTCCCTGCGCTCCACCCTGACCCGCATCACCGACGTCACCGACGTGGACAAGCTCCGGGCCGAGGTGGCCGAGCTCAGCGAGAAGGCCGCGGCTCCGGACCTGTGGGACGACCAGGCCAACGCCCAGAAGGTCACCTCCCAGCTGAGCCACAAGCAGTCCGAGCTGGAGCGGCTCACCAAGCTCTCCGGGCGCATCGACGACGTCGAGCTCATGGTGGAGATGGCCCAGGACGAGGGCGATGACGATGTCCTCACCGAGGCCGTCCAGGAGATCGACTCCATCCGCAAGGCCCTGGAGTCGCTGGAGATCGTCACCCTGCTCGCCGGGGAGTACGACGAGCGTGACGCCGTGGTGACCATCCGGTCGGGAGCCGGCGGTGTGGATGCGGCTGACTTCGCGGAGATGCTGCTGCGCATGTACACCCGCTGGGCGGAGCGCCGCGACTGGACGGTGAAGGTCCTGGACACCTCCTACGCGGAGGAGGCCGGACTGAAGTCCGCCACCTTTGAGGTCAAGGCTCCCTACGCCTTCGGCACGCTCTCCGTGGAGGCGGGCACGCACCGTCTGGTGCGCATCAGTCCGTTCGACAACCAGGGCCGACGCCAGACCTCCTTCGCCGCCGTCGAGGTCATCCCGCTCATCGAGGGCACGGACAGCGTGGAGATCGACGAGAACGACCTGAAGATCGACGTCTACCGCTCGTCGGGGCCGGGAGGGCAGTCGGTCAACACCACTGACTCGGCGGTGCGCATCACCCACCTGCCCACCGGCACGGTGGTCTCCATGCAGAACGAGAAGTCGCAGATCCAGAACCGTGCGGCCGCCATGCGGGTCCTGGAGTCCCGTCTGCTGCTGCTCAAGCAGCAGGAGGAGGCCGCCGAGAAGAAGGAGCTCGCCGGTGACATCAAGGCCTCCTGGGGCGATCAGATCCGGTCGTACGTGCTGCACCCGTACCAGATGGTCAAGGACCTGCGCACTGAGCATGAGGTCGGCAACACCTCGGCTGTGCTCGACGGTGACCTGGACGGCTTCATCGACGCGGGCATCCGGTGGCGCGCGCAGTCTCTGCTGGAGAACTGATCGCCCGTGCCGGGGGACCACGCGCACAGAAGTCTCCGGCACGCCGCCCCTGATCGTCCCGAAGACCTCGCGGCTGAACTAGGCTCAGAGCGTACCGGCCCGTCTTCCCCGACCTGTGCCCCGAACGGCCGGTGCGTGTCGGGGCAGCTGGTGAGAGATGATCCGCTTCGAACACGTCACACGGCGCTATGAGCCCGACGGCCGACCGGCCCTCGACGACGTCACGGTGGAGTTCAACCGTGGGGACTTCGTCTTCCTGATCGGGGCGTCCGGCTCCGGCAAGTCCACGCTGCTGCGGATGATCCTGCGCGAGGGTCTGCCCCAGCGCGGCAAGGTCACCGTGGCCGGGCAGAACCTGGGCCTCATGCTCGAACGCCGCGTGCCGGACTATCGGCGCAGCATCGGCATGGTCTTCCAGGACTTCCGGCTGCTGCCGGACAAGACCGTGTTCGACAACGTCGCCTTCGCCATGCGTGTGATCGGGGCCAGGCGCACCCAGATCCGCGAGCGTGTCACCGAGGTCCTGGAGAGAGTCGGACTGGAGGACCTCGCCCGCCGGTACCCGCACGAGATCTCCGGCGGCGAGCAGCAGCGCGCCGCCATCGCCCGCGCCATCGTCAACGAGCCAGCCATCGTGCTGGCCGACGAACCGACCGGCAACCTGGACCCTCGTGCCTCGGACGAGGTCATGAAGATCCTGCGCTGGATCAACGCCTCCGGCACCACGGTCATCATGGCAACCCACGACCGGGTGATCGTCGACCGGATGCGCCGGCGGGTGGTCCAGCTCCACGACGGCGCACTGGTCCGCGACGACGAGCGCGGCACCTACGATCCGCCGCGGGGCTCGCAGGCCTGGACCGTTCTGCGTGAGCGGGAGTCCAGCGGGGCGCTCCGTGTCCAGGACCCCCGCGCCCATGATCTCGGCGAGCAGGGCGACGGCGGCGCCACCGCGCCGGGACCGGAAGCCCTCACCGCCGACGCCGCCCGAGCGGCCGGGCGAGACGTACCGGTCGCCGCCGAGGCTGTGGAGCACGCTGCCCGAGCCCAGGGGAGTGCCTCCGCCGAGGAGGGACCGACGGCCGAGCATTCCGCGCCGGACGGCACCGCGGCCGACACCGCCTCACCACAGTCCCTCGCCGAGCCGGTGCGCGTACGCTGGCCGGAGCATCTGCGACCCCAGCAGCACGGCCCCGACGTTCCGGAGCCTGTCGGCGGATTCGACGGGTCGGAGATGCCGAACCTCGCGCGTGACGGCTACACGGAGCCCGAGGGAGAGGGCGCCGATCCCGAACGGCTGCGCGATGCCCTGCGTCAGGCAGTGTCCTCGCACGTCCAGATGTCTGCGGGCCCGGACGGCGTGGCGGAGCATCCTCACGAGTCATGGTTCACCCACGCGGCCCCGGGCCTGGTGGATCGGCCCGGCAGCGCGGCCACTCCGGCTGCACCGGGCTCGGCCAAGGCCCGGGGGGACGAGATCGAAGACGAGCGGCTGCGCACACAGAGCGGCGACGACGAGCCCCCGGTGCACGATCCTGACCTGCCTCTGACCCGAGGGCAGGGTCCGCGGCGTCGCGCACCGGTTCCGGCCTCGCCCGCCGAGGCTGAGGCGCCGGCGGACCGGGACGACGGCGGCCTGGCGAGGCCCTTGCCCGCCGTCACGGCGGCCACCCCGGCCGAGCCCGGTGCGGCAGACGTTCCGGAAGTGCTGGAGGACCTGGCCGAACCTGATCGAGAGTCTGAGAGCTCCGACGCACCGCAGCCGGAACCGCAGCCGGAACCGCCGTCGGAGCAGGTCCGGGAGTTGGACTCCGAGGCGGAGTCCGAGCACTCTTCTGCGCGGTCCGCCCCGCTCGAGGCGGAGGAGGGTGAGCCGCCGATCCTCGACGACCGTCCGCCGCGGCCGGTGGACGTCGACGGTGAGGAGGTGGAGGATCTCACGGAGGGGGTACCGACGCAGGTTCACCCCGGCGCCCCGGACAGCGTAGACCCGGACAGCCCAGACCAGGACTCCGCAGGCGAATCAGCAGCATCCGGCAGGTCGGCGTCGTCCAGCGTCGAGACCGTCGATGCCGACTCTGTTGAGGCCGGCGAGGCATCGCCCCAGGTGCCGCGGCCCCGGTCCTCGGCGTCCCAGTCCACCTACGCCGACACCCGTCGCACCGCCGAACAGCTCGGCGTCACCGGAGAGCGCCGCTCGTTCTGGCGGCGGCTGAGGAGGAGACGATGAATCGCCTGCTGCACATGCTGCGCGAGACGTTCACCTCGCTGCGTCGCAACGTCGCCATGGTGGCTTCGGTCGTGCTGGTCACCTTCATCTCCCTGACCTTCGTGGGGGCGGCCGCCCTCATGCAGACCCAGGTCGACCGGATGACCGATGACTTCTATGACCGGCTGGAGGTCTCGGTCTTCCTCTGCACGGACAACTCCACCCAGACCGCCTGCCCGACCGGTGCGATCAGTGCTGACCAGCGCGACGCACTGGAGCACTCACTCGAGGAGGGGGCGGCCAGCCAGTACGTGTCCAGCTTCCGGCACGAATCACAGGAGCAGGCGCTGGAGAACTTCCTGGAGTCCCGTGGCGAGACCGCGCGGACCGCCTCTCTGGAGGCCGAGGACATGCCGGAGTCCTTCCGTGTGCTGCTCCACGAGCCGGAGCAGTACCCGATCGTCACGGAGCTGTTCTCGTCCGCTCCAGGCGTGGAGACGGTCGCCGATCAGCAGGAGGTCATGGATCAGGTCTTCGCCATTCTCAACGGCCTGACCATTGTGGCGCTGATCATCGCGGCGGTGATGATCGTCTGCGCGGTGCTGCTGGTCTCCACCACGATCCGCCTGTCCGCCTTCAGCAGACGCCGAGAGACCGGCATCATGCGACTGGTGGGCGCCTCGAAGTCGATGATCCGATTGCCGTTCGTCTTCGAGGGCGTGATCGCCGCCCTCGTCGGCTCGCTGCTGGCCTGCGCGGCCACCTGGGTCATGGCTGAGTTCCTACTGGGTCAATGGCTGACCCGTCAGGTGCCGGGGATCCCCTTCATCGACTCCTCCGCGTCCTGGATCATCATGCCGGGCCTGGTGCTGGTCGGCGTGCTGCTGGCGGTCCTGTCCTCGTGGCTGACGGTGCGTCGCTACCTGCGTGTCTGAGCCAGCACGACGGCGACTGGCCACACCCGAGCCAGTGGGCTGCCACATCGGCTGCGGACCAGGCGGCAGGACGGAGCCCGACAGGAATATTGTGACCGGGACGCCGGTTGTCCTATACTGAAAGGCCTGCTGACGGCCTGTGGGCCAGCAGGTACGGTTCTTGACAACCGCATACGGGGACGATCGGTTTCGACGATCTGAGTTGAGCATGGGGAAGCGGGCCGAGGATGTAGAGTGCCCTCGCTAAAACCCCTCTGCACACCAATAAGTGCCGATTCTAAGCGCACTGACTTCGCCCTCGCTGCCTGATAGCAGCGACCGCGAGTCTGTCAGCCTGAGCTTGCTATCGGCTCAGCAGCTGGCATCAGCTAGATAGCCACTGGAGCGCCGCCTTCGTCGTGGGGGCGTCGCTCGACGATCACACGACTGGGCCCGGGTCAGCCACTTGTCTGCAAGATGGCTGGGGCCGAGCAACGCCCGATGCGCAGACTGCGCCCGGAGAAGTCCATGTGATGCCAGATCGGACGCGGGTTCGATTCCCGCCGTCTCCACCACACCAGACGGGCCGCCGGCCGATGAGGATCTCCTCATCGGCCGGCGGCCCTTCGTCGTGTCTGGGGGAGCTCCCGGGCTGCTCAGGCGGCGCCGCGGTTGCGGTAGCGCATGGCTCGCTGGGCGTCCCGCTCGTCCTGCTTGCGTCGCAGGGTCTCCCGCTTGTCGAACTCGCGCTTGCCCTGGGCGATGCCGATCTCGACCTTGACCCGGCCGTCCTTGAAATAGAGCTGCAGCGGCACGATCGTGTGCCCCGGAGACTCGATCTGCCGGGTGATCTTCACCAGTTCCTTGTGGTTCAGCAGCAGTTTCCGCTTCCTGCGGGCGCTGTGATTGGTCCAGGTGCCGTTGAGGTACTCCGGGATGTGCACCTGCTCCAGCCACAGCTCGCCGGCGTCGGAGAAGGCGGCGAACCCGTCGGTGAGGGACGCCTGGCCCTCCCGCAGAGACTTGACCTCGGTGCCGGTGAGCACCATCCCGGCCTCGTAGCGGTCCAGGATCGTGTAGTCGTGCCGAGCCCGCCGGTTGGTGGCGACCACGTGGTTGTTCGGGTCCTTCTGACCTTTCCGGGCGTTCTTCTTCGCCATGGTGCCACCTCCTCGCAGCAGGGTCGGTCTGTGCTCACGGCCGCATGGCCGGCCGGAGAGCCGACTGTCCATCATACACCCCGAGGGTCGGACGTGGCGGGCGTCACGTCCTTTCGTGGTCGATGGTCAACCCCATGATGTGATGGATGGATGCGCCTCTCCGTCCCGGACCACGTGTTGCGAGCCTTCGGGCAGCACGGATCCGCGGTGCCGCTGAGCGGGGGACAGGGCACCTCATGGCGGGCCGGAGACATCGTGCTGAAGCCGGTGCCCGTCCAGGGCCAGGAGACCTGGTCGTGGCTGCACCACCGGCTGGCTCCGTCACTGCCGCGTGAGACGGCACTGAGGATCGCGCTGCCCGTGGCGGGATCCGACGGGTCCCTGCTGGTGGACGGCTGGGGCGCGAACCGCTGGATGCCCGGCTCCGGGGCCGGGCTGAGTCTGCGGCGTCGCGCGGAGGCCGCCCGGGCCTTTCACCGGGCGACGGGGGCCGCACCGGCGGACCTGCCGACTCGACAGGACCCCTGGGCCCGGGCCGACCGGCAGGCCTGGGGTCAGGAGGATCTGCCACCGGAGGCACCGGGGGCGCTGGCTGAGCTGCTGGACCAGCTGCCCGTGACTGAGCAGCCCCTCCAGATCGTGCACGGGGACCTGGCGGGCAACATCATCGACCATCCGGTCCACGGGCTCGGCGTGCTCGACCTCAGCCTCTATCGGCGTCCGGTCGCCTGGGCGGAGGCGGTCCTCGCCCTCGACGTCATGGGCTGGGAAACCGGACACGGAGGCGCGGCGGTGCAGGTCGGCGCCTCCGCCGAGATGCTGGGTCGGGCGCTTGCGTTCCGGTTGTGTGCGGAGCTGAACCTCGGGGCTCGGCGGCTGTCATCGCCGCTGATGGACCTCATCCCGGTGGTGCGTCGACTCGCGGATCTCCGGGGTCGGTGAACGATCCCCGAGATTGGTGACCCTGATGGTCAGGGGAGGCACAGGGGCGCTGCTCGCGCAGGTGCCGCTCAGAGCTCCACGAGTCCGGAGAGCCCCATGCCGATCCCCGCGGCGACGAATCCGCACACCACGTTGACCAGCCAGATCCAGGCGGCCTGCATCCGATGGCCGTCCACCCAGCGCTGAGCCGCGCGCAGCGAGACGGTGGCGAAGGTGCTCAGCGCACCGATGAGCCCATAGCTGATCACGGTGACCACGCCGGGGGAGAAGAGGCCGTTGTCCGGCACGGCGTCCGCCGAGGTCAGCGCGGAGAACTCGCCGTAGAGGAAGCCCAGCAGCAGGCAGCCCAGCGTGTTGGCCACGAGGATGCCGAAGCGTGCGTACCGGTCCAGCAGGAGTCGCAGCACGGCACCGGCGGCGCCGCCGAGGGCCACACCGAGCACCACGGCCAGAGAGAGCGTGGTGGTCATCGGGCCCCGCCTCCGGCGTCGGCGGATCCGTCCCCGGCCTCGCGGGCGGGCGGCGCAGCCACCGCGCCGAGGCCGTAGGGGTCCTCCACGCAGCCGAACAGCGCACGGCCGATAGTGACGCCCGCCGCGGCCGCCCCGGTGGAGGCGATGACGCTGATCAGCAGGTAGAACAGCATCTCCAGGGTGCCGGGGCTGACATAGGTGACGGCGCTCAGGCCCTCGAACGTGCCTCCGGGCAGAGACGGCATGGTCGCCACGATCACCAGGGAGAAGGTCGTGTAAGAGCCCAGGAGGCCGGTACCCAGCCCCGGCACCACCCAGCGCCGCAGCCACGGCCTGGCCGCGGCGACGCCGGTGAGCAGGCCCAGCATGCCGGATCCGGAGATGTTGATGGCCAGCGTGGTCCAGGGGACCTTCATCCCGTGCTCCGGGATGATCTGCCCGATCGTCAGCCGCAGCAGTGCACCTGCCGCACCCGCGCAGGCGACCAGCAGGATCAGCGCCGGCAGCGGGGGAGCCGTCGGCGCCGCAGAGGCGGGGGCGGGATTGACTCGCGTAGGCACCGTCCAAGCCTAATACGCCGGTCGCGCCCGGCAGGTCAGGGCACCCCGGGGGAGGCCGTCAGTTCTCGAGGTCCCCCGGACCGGAGGCCCCGGAGCCGTCAGAGCGCACTACGGAGACCCGCATCGCATGGGCCAGCTCGTGAGCCAGGCGGATTCCCTCTCCGGCGTCGGTGCGAGCCACCACGACGTCGCCGGACTCCGAGGCGGTGACATGCACCTGGGCACCGATCTCCACCTGCTGCTCGGCCAGCACCCGCAGCGCGTCCGGCACCGAGTCGTCCACCTGCTCGAGACGCACCGCGGAAGAGGTCGGCACCCGGCACAGCAGCTCCGTGTCCGGGTGGTCCATGGACAGGTCCGGCCCGGGGATCGGGTCGCCGTGAGGGTCCACCCGTGGGTGGCCGAGCCGGGCGTCCAAGCGATCCACGAACGTCTCTGAGACCGCATGCTCCAGGCGCTCGGCCTCGTCATGCACTTCGTCCCAGCCGTACCCGAGCTCCCGGACGAGCCACGTCTCGAGGAGCCGATGCCGCCGCACCATCGCCAGTGCGAGCTGCCGCCCCTGTTCGGTGAGTCGGATCGGCGCATACGGCTGGTGGTCCACGAGGCCGAGATCCGCCATCTTGCGCACCATGAGGGTCACCGACGGGTTGGAGACCCCCAGCGTCTTGGCCAGCGCCGAGGCGGAGACCGCCGTGTCATCCCATTCCGCCAGGCCGTAGATGGTCTTGGCGTAGTCCTCCACCGACGTCGTCGCGGAGTCCGTGCGGGTGGACCGGCCCTGGGCGGAGGTGCGCGGGGTCATGGGATCCTCTCGATGGTCGCGGCTGACTGATCCAGTCTATGGGCCACCGGTCGACGACGACGGTGCGCCAGTCGCCCCAAGACGCCCTTGCGTGGGGCGAACAGGTAGGCCATGGCGAACTGCGCGGACTGGACCAGGACGATGGTGCCGCCCGTGGCGACGTCACCCCAGTAGCTGAGGTAGACGCCGACCAGAGCGGAGAGCACGGCCGAGGCCGAGGCCACGATGAGCATCCGACCGAAGGTCCGGGTGAGCAGCATCGCGGTGGCTCCCGGGATGACCAGCATGGCCACCACCAGGATGATCCCCAGGGTCTGCAGGGCCGTGACCGTGGTCAGCGCCAGCAGCATCAGCAGCACGGCGGACAGACCCGTGGCAGAGAGTCCGATGGTGTGGGCGAAGGTGCGGTCGAACGCCAGCAGCGTGAAGTCCCGCCGCTTGATCAGCAGAACTGCGGCCGTCAGGGCACCCAGGCACAGCACCTGGATCAGATCCGTCCGGGAGGTGCCCAGCACGTTGCCGAAGAGGATGTGCTGCAGATGCGTCTCGCTGGGCGTCCGGGAGATCAGCACCAGGCCCAGAGCGAACAGCGAGGTGAACACCACGCCGATCGCCGTGTCATGCTTCACCGTGGAGGAGGTGCTGATGCCGCCGATCAGGGCGACCGCCAGCATGCCGAACACGAAGGCTCCCACCGCCATCGGGACGCCGAAGAGGTAGGCCAGCACGATCCCCGGCAGGATCGAATGGGCCACCGCCTCGCCCATCAGCGACCAGCCCATCAGCACCAGCCAGCAGGACAGCAGACCGCATACCGCGGCGGCCACCACGGAGACCAGCAGCGCATTCTGCATGAAGCCGAACTCGAGGGGGGCCAGAAGAAGCTCACGCAGCAGGTCCATCATGGCTGCCTCCGCTCGGCCGATGCCGCACCGAGTCCCAGTACGGTGCCGAAGGCGTCCGCCATCCGCTCCTCGGTGAGGACCTCCCCTGGAGGACCGGCGGCCAGCACCGTGCGGTGCAGCAGCACGACCTCCTCGGCGAGGTCGGGGATCCCCTCCAGGTGGTGGGTGGAGACCAGCAGCGTGGTGCCGGCATCACGCAGCTGATGCAGCACTTGGACGATCAGCTCCTCGGAGACGCGGTCCACTCCGGCGAACGGCTCATCCAGCAGCATCAGCGGCGCCCGCTGCGCGATCGACCGCGCCAGAAAGGTTCGCCGTCGCTGCCCGCCCGAGAGCTCCCCGATGGTCCGCGAGCGGAGGCCCGCCAGGCCGACCTGTTCCAGGGCGGACTCGACGTGTTCCCGGTCCGCCGCCCGCGGGCGACGGGTGAACCCCAGATGCCCGTACCGTCCCATCATCACGGTCTGCTCCACCGTCACCGGGAAGCTCGGATCCACCTGGTCGTGCTGCGGGACGTAGCTGACCAGGTTCCTCCGTCGCGCCGCATGGGGGCTGCGGCCGAAGAGTCGGACTCGACCCTGGGCCGGGGAGCGCAGCCCCAGCAGGGCCGCGAACAGCGTCGACTTCCCGGAGCCGTTGGCCCCGACCAGGGCGCAGATGCGCCCCGACCGGACGGTCAGGTTGACCTCCTGCAGGGCCAGGACCCCGGGATATCCGGCGCTGAGCCCTTCCACCGAGATGGCAGTGGTGGTCTCGGTGGGGATCATCGGCCGTCGTCCTCAGCGCCGGCGAGGATCAGCTCCAGATCGTGGCGCAGCAGGTCCACGTAGGTGGGCACCGGGCCGTCCGCCTCGGTCAGAGAGTCCACGTAGAGCGGCTCGCCCAGCTCCGCACCGGTCTCCTGGACGACCTGCTGCTGGGCCACATCGTTGACGGTGGATTCGCAGAACACGGTGGGGACCTCATGGTCGCGGACGTAGCGGATCTGCGCCTCGACCTGCTGGGGCGAGCCCTCGTCATCGGCGTTGACGGGCCACAGGTAATGCTCGCCCAGGTCCAGATCGTCGGCCAGATAGCTGAAAGCGCCTTCGCAGGTCACCAGATGCACCTCCTCCAGCTCCTCGGCGCGCTCGCGGGCCTCAACGTCGAGGGCCGCCAGCTCGTCGCGCAGCGCCGCGGCGTTCTCGGCGAAGACGTCGGCATCCTCGGGAGAGAGTTCGGACAGGGCGTCCTCGACGCCGTCCACGTAGCTCATGCCCTGACGGGGAGACATCCAGGCGTGCGGGTTGACGGGCATCTCCGCGGCATCATCGGGGTGGCCGGGCAGCCGGGTCACCGGCAACGGCTCGATGTCCCCGGTCACCGTGACGGTCGGAGCATCGGACTGGTCGAGGAACTGCTCCAGCCAGGCCTCCAGACCCAGGCCGTTGGCCAGGATGAGGTCGGCCTCGGCCGCGTCGCGCACGTCTCCGGGAGTGGGATCGTACTCGTGGATCTCCGCACCGTGCGGCGTGATGGAGCGGACGTCTGCGCGGTCCCCGGCCACCTCGGACGCGATGTCCTGGAGCACGGTGAAGGTGGTCAGCACCACAGGTCGCTCCTCGACGCCTCCCTGGCGTTCGGAAGGGTCGCCGGAGCCGTCGGCGCTCGCACACGAGGTCACGAGCAGGGTGCTGAGAGCCAGGAGAGCGGCGGACGTCGTCGTCGTGGTGTGCGGCATGCCCCCAGTATGGTTTAGGCATACCTAAAACTGCAACCGGCGCGCCGCCTGGACGCAGCAGGGGCCGGGTCCGGGCCTCCCGATTGGAGGACCGGACCCGGCCCCTGGGCGCGGCGGAGAGAGCGTCAGAGTGCGGGCGAGCCCGCCGTGTCGGGTGAGGACTCTGGATCAGCCGACTCCTCGGACCGCGAACCGGCGTCGGACCAGGGGGTGGGGCTGTCCGGGGCCAGGGCACCGAGCGCGGCCTCGTGGAGCAGTCCGTTGGTGGCCAGGGCATTCCCGCCGGAGCAGCCCGGCTCGCCGTCCAGCGAGGTGAACCTGCCACCGGCCTCGGTGACGATCGGGACCAGGGCCGCCATGTCATAGAGCTCCAGCTCGGGCTCAGCGGCCACGTCCACAGATCCCTCGGCCACCATGCAGTAGGACCAGAAGTCGCCGTAGGCCCGGGTGCGCCAGACCGAATCCGTCATCTCGAGGAAGTTGTGGATCCGGCCGATCTCCCGCCAGCCGGTCAGCGACGAATAGGAGAAGGAGGCGTCCTGCAAGGTGGAGACCTTGGAGACACCCAGCTGACGGGCCGAGGCCAGCGACTTGCCTGTGTAGGCCCCGCCGCCGGCGGCGGCCCACCACCGGCGGTTCAGGGCGGGGGCGCTCACGACGCCGACCACCGGCTCGCCGTGGTCCACGAGTGCGATGAGGGTGGCCCACACAGGGACCCCGCGCACGAAGTTCTTGGTCCCGTCGATCGGGTCGATGACCCAGCGCCGAGGTCCGGATCCCGAGGAGCCGAACTCCTCGCCGTAGACGGCATCCCGCCCCCGGACCCGGCTCAGCTGGGCACGGATGGTCTCCTCGGCCTTCCGGTCGGCCTCGGTGACGGGGGTGAGGTCGGGTTTGGTCTCCACCTCGAAGTCCATCGACTGGAAGAAGGACATCGTCTGGGCGTCCACCGAGTCGGCGATCATGTGGGCCAGGCGGAGGTCCTCGGTATAGGCGCTCGTGCGATGGTTCATGGGCTCAACCCTAGTCGCTTCTCCTCCTGTTCCTCCGCAGACCCGGCCAGCGAGGCGAGCAGCCCGCGCAGTGAGGCCAGGCGTGCCGGTCCGTGGGCGCCGGCATGTCCTGCCTGCACCCAGGCGTCCAATGCGCAGCCGCCCTCGGGCGATGCGTGGGCGCATCCCGGCTCGCAGTCGACCGAGCCCTCCACCAGATCCTCGAAGGCGGCGAGCACGTCATCGGGGTCGACATGGGCCAGGCCGAAGGACCGGATCCCCGGGGTGTCGACGATCCAGGACTCTTGGGCGTCCTGGTCACCCAGCGGAGATGTCGGATCCTCCGACGGCTCGAGGGTCAGCGCGACGGCGGAGGACGAGGTGTGGCGGCCGCGGCCGGTCACGGCGTTGACGCCTCCGGTGGCGCGATCCGCCCCGGTCAGAGCGTTGACCATGGTGGACTTGCCCACGCCGGAGTGGCCGATCATCGCGGTCACGTGCCCGGCCAGCAGGGACCGCAGACGGGCCACGGCCGCCGGGTCCAGAGCCGGATCCCGTGTGGATCCCGGGGCGGAGCCCGGCGTGCGCTCTGCGTCGGCGCCTCCGCCGACCTCGGTACCGGCATGGCCGGAGATCACCGTGGTCAGGCTCAGCTCTGCATAGTGGCTCACCAGCCCTGCAGGATCCTCAGGATCCTCGGCCAGGTCCGCCTTGGTGATCAGGAGGATGGGAACGATGTCGGCGTCGTAGGCGGCGACCAGGGCCCGATCGATGAAGCCGGTGCGCGGGGCCGGATCCGCCGCGGCGACCACGATGAGCAGCTGATCCGTGTTCGCGACCACCACGCGCTCAGCGTCGTCGGAGTCGTCGGCGCTGCGACGCAGCAGGGTGGAGCGTTCCTCGATGCGCACCAGCCGGGCCAGCGTCCCCTCCTCGCCCGAGGTGTCGCCCACGAGTGCGACGACGTCGCCGGGAACCACCGGGGTGCGCCGCAGGGCTTTGGCCCGCACGGCGGTGACCACCTGCCCCGAGTCCACCAGGGCAGCGGTGTAGCGCCCGCGGTCGACCTGCACGATCCGGCCCAGCTCCGCGTCGGCGTGCTCGGGCTTCTCCTTCGTCCGGGGGCGCGAACCCTTCTTGTTCGGCCGGACCCGGGCACGTGACTCGTCCCAGCTGTCCCAGCGGCTCACGGGACCAGCCGCTCCCACAGCTGAGGGAAGGTGGGCATCGTCTTGGCGGTGCAGCCGATGTCCTCGACCTCCACGCCGTCCACGGCCAGTCCGAGGACGGCGCCGAAGGTCGCCATGCGGTGGTCGGCGTAGCTGTGCACCAGGCCGCCGTGGGAGATGGGGGACAGGACGCGGAAGCCGTCATCGGTCTCCTCCGCCGCTCCGCCCAGACGGCGGATCTCCGCCACCAGTGCGGCGATGCGGTCGGTCTCGTGGCCGCGCAGATGGGCCACCGAGGTGAACGTCGTCTCACCGTCGCACAGTGCGGCCAGCGCTGCCACGGTGGGGGTGAGCTCCGCAGTGCCGTCCACGGTGCCCGGGGTCACCAGGCGTTCGGGGCCGCGCACGGTGAGCGTGACGGTCTCCCCGCCGGGCTCTTCGACGGAGTCCACTTCGGCCCCGAAGGCGGTCAGCAGCTGCGTCCAGCGCCGTCCGATCTGTGTGGAGTCCTTCGGCCAGCCTCGCATGACCACCTCTCCGCCGGTCACTGCGGCCGCGCAGAGGAACGGTCCCGCATTCGACAGGTCCGGCTCCACCCGCGCGGTGAACGCCGGAATGGCGCCTGGTTCCACCCGCCAGGTGTAGGGGGCCGGAGAGCTGACGGAGACGCCGAGCTGCTCGAGCACCGTCAACGTCATCTCCACGTGCTCCAGAGACGGCACCGAGGTGCCGCTGTGGCGCAGCGTGAGGCCCTCCGTCATCCGGGGGGCCGCCAGCAGGAGCCCGGAGACGAACTGGGAGGAGCCGGAGGCGTCGATGGAGATCTCGCCGCCGGTCAGCCCAGCAGGGCTGCTGACGGTGAAGGGCAGGGTGGTCGGTGCGGCGCCCTCCGGGGCCGAGGGGTCGCGGACGTCCACACCGAGCTCAGCCAGCCCTTCGAGCACGGCGCCCATGGGCCGGACCCGCGCTTCGGGATCGCCGTCGAAGTGCACGGCGTGTCCCGTCAGGGCGGCGACCGCCGGCAGAAAACGCATGACAGTGCCGGCGAGCCCGCAGTCCACCTGCACGTCTGAGGCGTCGTGTGCCTGTGCGGCGGAGGGCGCGGCCAGCGGCAGCGGAGTGATCCGCACGGCCGGTTCACCGGTGCCCCCGCCGTCTGCGAGGTGCTCGACGCGCGCCCCGAGCCGCTGCAGTCCGGCGAGCATGAGGGAGGAGTCGCGGGACTCCAGCGCGTTGACGACCACGGAGGGGCCGTCGGCCAGAGCTGCGAGCAGCAGCAGCCGGTTGGTCAGGGACTTCGAAGCGGGGACGACGACCTCTCCACGCACCGGTGCCCCCGCTCGCGGCGCAGGCCACGGTGTCGGGGGCACCCGGAGAGCGTCAGATGACATGGCGGTGCTCAGAGCGCGTCCTCAGCCTTCTTCTTCCCCTCCTTGGCGGCTGCGGAGATGGCCTTGACGGCCTCCTTCTCCGCACGCTTGAAGCTCTTCGCCGCGTCCCGTTCGAAGGCCTTGGCGGTCTTGACCGCGTCGTCGCCGAACTCCTCGGCCCACTTGTAGGTCTTGTCCCGGAACTGGGCGCCCTTCTTCTTCGACTGCTTCGCCAGGTGCTCAGCACGCCAGCTCAGCGAGGGCTTGCCGGCGAGATCGGCGACGGCAAGCCCGAGGCCGCCGAGGATGGCGAGGTTCTTCAGCAGAGTGTCCCGCTGGGCGGTCAGGTCCTCCACCGAATCGAGGCCTGCGGCGCGCATCTCCACATAGGAGTTGACCTTGTGCACCCCCATCAGGGTGAATGCGGCGATGCGGGGGCACTTGCCGATCGCCAGTGCGACCCCGGCGACGACTTCGATGCCGCCGAGCACCTGGACGGTGCGGCGGGGGTCCGAGGTGATGACCTCCGCCTGGGGGACCAGGGAGCCGAGCTCCTCCAGGGTGGGCTCCAGCCTGTCGGCGGCCTCCTCCGTGTTGCGGAGGCGGTCGATGCCGTCGGCGATGAAGCCGGCACCGAGCAGCGGGCGGGCGACTTTGCGGATCAGGGACATGGAATCCTCCTGTGGCGGCGCGGCGTCGGGGTCGTCCCCGGCTCCACGTGCGGTGAACTCGGTTGAGCTGTGCGTGCCGGAACATGCGGCGTTCGGCATCGTCCAGAAGACAATCTACCCAATCAGCCCCTGTCGGGGAATTGCAGAGCACGCGTGGTCGTTGTCCTGTCCATGACCACAGCCACGCTTCAGCCGCGCACGCAGGCCCCGATCCGCCGGGTGCGCGTAGACTCGTCTGTGATGGAAGACCGTGACGAGAACGTGAATGTGGCCGAGGAGACCGACGCACAGCGTCGCGCCCGCTTCGAGTCCGATGCGCTGCAGTACGTCGACCAGCTCTATTCCGCGGCGATGCGGATGACGCGCAACCCGCAGGACGCCGAGGACCTGGTGCAGGAGGCCTACACGAAGGCCTACTCCGCGTTCCACCAGTACAAGCCGGGGACCAACCTGAAGGCCTGGCTGTACCGCATCCTGACCAACACGTACATCAACATCTACCGGAAGAAGCAGCGGCAGCCGCAGCAGGCCAACACGGACACCGTGGAGGACTGGCAGATGGCCCAGGCGGCGGAGCACACCTCCACCGGACTGCGCTCGGCCGAGGCGGAGGCCCTGGACCATCTGCCGGACTCGGACGTCAAAGACGCCCTGCAGCAGATCCCGGAGGAGTTCCGCCTGGCGGTCTACTTCTCCGATGTCGAGGGATTCGCCTACAAGGAGATCGCCGAGATCCTCAACATTCCCATCGGCACGGTGATGTCGCGGCTGCACCGCGGCCGCAAGCTGCTGCGTGAACTGTTGACCGACTACGCCCGCGAGCGAGGCTTCAAGAAGCAGGAGGCTCGAAAATGAGCGAAGACCGCACCACGGATGAGTGCCCCGGCGGTGACTGCCGGGAGGCCGAGGAGCGGATGGAGCGCATCTACGAGTACCTCGACGGTGCGCTGAGCCGGGACGACCTCGCGGAGGTCCGGGGCCATCTCCACGACTGCCCGGACTGCGCCTCCGAGTACGACCTCGAGTGCATCATCCGTTCCGTGGTCCGGCGGTCCTGCGTGGAACGTGCCCCCGACACTCTGAAGGTCACCATCATGGAGCGCATCAGCGAGATCCGCGTGGAAGCTGGCCACGAGAGCCGCTGAGCCGGGGCGCACCGGGAGTCCGACCCGGAGCGCGCACCAGGGGTCTGCCGGTCCGGAGCGCGCACGTCCCTCTCGCCTCCGGCATGACAGGTCCGACATGACAGAGCCCCCGACGGGATGATCCCGCGGGGGCTCTGCCTTTCTGTGTGCGCTTGCTGTCCGTGGCGCTCCGTCGCCGGAGCACGCACGGCGCGCGCCGCGGCCGCTCGACGGCGGCCCGCTGCTGAGCGTCAGGGGCCCGTGAGGGACCTGAACGGGTCAGGAGTTGGGGCGCTTGCCGTGGTTGGCCTTGTTCTTGCGGCGGTCCTTGCGCTTGCGTCCACGCTTGCTCATGGTGAACTCCTTTCGTCGGCTTCGCCACATCCTACCGGACGGTGGTGCTGGGGCCATCGGTGCGGTGCCCGGGGAGGTGGTGCTCCGCGCCGGCAGGTCTCACGCAGAGGGCTCGCGCAGGCCCAGCCACTGGAACCACCCCCGGTGGAGGACCAGCCAGGCGATCAGCCCGTAGCCGGCCTGGCCGGGGGCGCCGTCGTTGGCTGCGAGATCATGGCGCCACTGGTCATGCTGGACCAGCGGCGAGAACGTGTCGACGTAGACGTGGGAGCGGCGCGACGCCACGTCCTGGTACGCGACGTTGAGCTCCGCCAGTCGCTGGTTCCGTTCGGGGTCCAGCCCCGGGACGGGTCCCACGACCAGGCACCGGATCCCCTCCTGACTGGCCCGGTCCAGGATGTTGGCCAGGTTGAGTCGGGAACGGGCCGACGAGGAGGTGCTGTCCAGGTCGATGTCGTTGAGTGCGACGATCAGATGGTTCTCCGCGCCCTCCGAGAAGCGTGGTGCGGCCTCGGCCTGCCAGCGGTGGGACAGCGCCTCCGTCCCCTCGCCGGGCATGGCGAGGACATAGTGTTCCAGGTGCACCGCCTCGGTGGGCGTCTTCGCCAGCACCCGTCCCAGCCATCCCAGTGCGCGGGGATCACCAGTTCCGGTGAGCAGCTCATTGCCGACGGCGACGATTCTGATGCTGCGTTCCACGTCGTCCCTTCCTCTGTGTGGCCATCCGATCCCGGGAACCCGGGGGAGGGCCGGCGGACACCGACTTTTCCTCCCCTGACGTTACCGCGTCCGAGCCGCCGGGCCGGCCTCGGACGCGCCACGGGGACAGATCGCCGCTGAACGACGGAGGCCGCCGACCCGGAGACCGGGTCGGCGGGCTGTGTAGAGAACACCGATGGAATACAAGAAA
>NZ_JBQYEY010000019.1:0-66756 GCF_052656005.1 Nesterenkonia sp. K-15-9-6 | reverse complement strand
GAGTACGAGACCGTCTACACTCAAGACGTCGCGTTGGCGGCGTGAAGCATGGAGTCAACCGAACCTTCAGCAGACCCGAGTTCGACCGGTTGCAGGCCACCACCAAGCAGCAGCAGGAGGCCTACACCCGAGAACGGGAGGACCTGATCGCGGAGCGGACCAAGCTACTCCAAGCTCACTACGCCGGAGCTGTGCCGCTGGAGCTGCTGAAGACTGAGCAGGAGAGGATCGCTAAGCGCCTGGCGTTCCTGGAAGCACAGGTCGAGGCCGGCACTCTGGAGTACGAGCAGGCCCAAGCCCATCTGGAGGACTGCCTGGCCCTGGCTGGTGACTGCCACGCGATCTACACCAGCATCGATGACTCGCTGCGCCGCACAGCGAACCAGGCGTTTTTCGACAAGCTCTACATCACAGAGGCCGACGCGGTGGACGGTGAGGCCGGTGAACCCTTCGACATCTTGTTCAACCCCGAGGTCCAGTCCACCGCGCTGCGCCGCAAGCAGAGTGGTCGAGACCAGAGTGGAGATCAAACCGCGAACGTCGCAGGTTTGAACAAGGACCAACTGGTGCCCCCGGCAGGATTCGAACCTGCGACACCCGCTTTAGGAGAGCGGTGCTCTATCCCCTGAGCTACGGAGGCTGGGACCCGACCATCCTACCGGTTGCCCAGCGGGCGCGCGGTCCGTTCCACGGAGCGTCGCACCATCGCCATGATCACCGCGATGATCAGCAGCGAGCCCACCACCGCGAAGAGCAGCCAGCTGCTCACGGTGAGGGCGGAGGCGGTGTGCACCAGGGAGGAGTCCACGCTCTCGGCGGTGAGGATCTCGTCGATCAGGAAGTTCTCGGCGATGTCCATGGCGCTGAACAGGCCCGCGGCGGCCAACAGCAGCCAGCGCACCACGGATTCGCGCATCATCAGCCCCACCACCGCCCAGGCGGTGAGGAAGAAGGAGACGGGGAACAGGATCCCGGCGGTCTTGTGCACGAAGTTCAGCTGGCCGATCGCGGCGTCGTCCATCACGTTGCGCAGCCGCTCGATGTCGGAGGCGTCATAGCCGGTCAGCAGCGCATCCGGCATGGAGAAGCCGCCGGTGAACTGCGTCATCTGCGGCAGGGCGATCAGGTGCAGATAGATGAACAGGAAGACGGTGGTGCCCAGCAGCGCGTAGACCAGCATCCGTGGATTGGACTGTGCCTCGTCGGCGGCCCGCTGGTCGGCGCCGGAGAGGAACCTGGGCCCCGCGGAGGGCCGTCTCCCGGAGGAGGGTCTGCGGCCCGACGTCGCCCCGGAGTCCGCGGCTGGGTTGCCGCGGGTGGCCTTCCGTCGTCTGGACATCCTGTTCCTTCCTGATGATCAGCGCAGGCGCTGCGGCCCTGCCGTGAGAGGTGGCGGGTCCGGGCTCCATTGTTGCAGAGCGCGGGATGCGGCCCGCGGGCGTCCGTCACAGCCCGCCCTTAGACTTGAGGGACCATGGAGTTCCTCTTCACCCCGCCCTCAGAGCGTCCCTCCGAGACCGCCCGCGCCGCCAAGGCCGCCGACGACGGCGCCCCGGCCGTCCTGCAGGATCCCGCCGCCCTCGGCGGGTCCCCGGGATCCGCGACCGGTGCGGTCACCCCGGCCGACCCCACCCGTGGCCTGAACCCTCAGCAGAAGGAGGCGGTGCTGCACACCGGGTCCCCGCTGCTGATCGTCGCCGGCGCTGGCTCCGGCAAGACGAGCGTGCTCACCCGGCGCATCGCCCATATGCTCCAGACCGGAGCGGCCCGCCCGCACGAGATCCTGGCGATCACCTTCACCAACAAGGCCGCCCGGGAGATGAAGGAACGCGTGGTGAGCCTGGTGGGCCCTGCGGCGGAGCGCATGTGGATCTCCACCTTCCATTCCTCCTGCGTGCGGATCCTGCGTGCCGAGGCGGCGAACCTGGGCCGGAAGTCCGCCTTCACCATCTACGACGCCGCCGACTCCCTGCGGCTGATCACCACCATCGCCAAGCTCCATGACCTGGACCCCAAGCGGTTCGCCCCGCGGGCCATCAAGAACCGGATCTCCACGCTGAAGAATGAGCTGGTCGACGCCGAGGAGTTCACGGCCACCGCGCCGAACGAGCCCTTCTCCGAGGCCGTGGCCGCCGTGTATCGGGAGTACGCCCAGCGGCTGCGTCGGGCCAACGCCTATGACTTCGACGACCTGCTCGCCGAGACCGTCTACATGTTCGACGCCTTCCCCGGCATCCTGGACGGCTACCGGCGGCGCTTCCGCCATGTGCTGGTGGACGAGTACCAGGACACCAACCACGCCCAGTATCGCCTGGTCCGCCAGCTGACCGGAGGCCCCGGCGACGGCGTGCAGACCCCGGGGGCCGAGCTGACCGTCGTCGGCGACTCGGACCAGTCCATCTATGCCTTCCGCGGTGCGGACATCCGCAACATCACCGGTTTCGAGCGGGACTACCCGGACGCCACCACCATCAAGCTGGAGCAGAACTACCGCTCCACCCAGACGATCCTCGACGCAGCCAACGCCGTGATCTCCCAGAACCCGGGACGCACCGAGAAGAAGCTGTGGACCGACGAAGGTTCCGGCGAACCCATCACGTTGCATGTGGCGCCCTCCGAGTCTGACGAGGCCGAATGGATCGCCCGCACCATCGATGACCTCGGGGACCGGGAGGGCATCCGGCCGGCCGACGTCGCCGTGTTCTACCGGACCAACGCGCAGTCCCGCTCCCTGGAGGAGCGCCTGGTCAGCCGCGGCATCCCGTACCGGGTGGTCGGCGGCACGCGGTTCTATGACCGCAAGGAGATCAAGGACGCCCTGGCGTACCTGCACGCGCTGAACAATCCCGACGACGACGTCAACCTCCGCCGCATCCTCAACGAGCCCAAGCGCGGCATCGGAGACCGGGCCGAAGGTGCGGTCGCCGCGCTGGCCCAGCGGGACCGGACCACGTTCTTCGAGGCGCTGCGCCGGGCCGAGGAGGCCCCGGCCATGGCGACCCGCTCGCTGAAGGCCGTGGACTCCTTCGTCCGGATGATGGACGACCTCGCCTCCCTGCTGGAGTCCGAGAAGCCCTCGGTGGTGCTGGAGGCGGTGCTCGAACAGACTGGGATGCTCGAGGCGCTGCGGCAGTCCAAGGATCTGCAGGACGAGTCCCGGGCGGACAACCTCGGTGAGCTGGTGGCCGTGGTCAAGGAATATGAGGCCTCCACCGAAGGCGGCACGCTCGCGGACTTCCTGGAGCAGGTCTCTCTCATCGCCGACGCCGACGCCGTCCCGTCCGCCGGAGACGCCGAGTCCGAGAAGCTCGCCCAGGAGCAGGGTCAGGTCACGCTCATGACGCTGCACACCGCCAAGGGACTCGAATTTCCTGTGGTCTTCCTCACGGGCATGGAGCACGGGATCTTCCCGCATGCCCGCTCCATGTCCGACGGCGAACAGCTGGCCGAGGAGCGTCGCCTGGCCTATGTGGGGCTCACCCGGGCCCGGCAGCGGCTGTACCTGAGCCGCGCGGAGTCTCGCCACCTGTGGGGCCAGCACCAGTACAACCCGCCCAGCCAGTTCCTCGGCGAGATCCCCGAGGACCTGCTCCATGTCGATGCGGCATCGTCATCAGGCCTCGGCGGAGGGTTCTCCGGGGGTCTGGGCGGCCATCACTACGGGACACCCAGCTTCGGTGGTGGCCCGTCCTCACGCGGATCCGTGGGCGGCTCCGGCTGGTCCTTCAGCGGCGGCTCCGGCGGGGGTCGCTCCGGCGGAACCGGCCGGGCAGGGCGCTCCGAGCCCACCGTCTACGGGGCGGCGAACAGCGAGAAGACGTCATCTTCGCTGCCCGGGGCGACCGGCGGCGTCGCGCCCCGTCAGGTGGACCCCAGCCGGACGATCCCCACCCTGGCCCCCGGTGACAAGGTCTCTCACCAGAAGTTCGGTCGTGGCGAGGTCCTGGCTGTGGAAGGCACGGGGGACAAGACTGTGGCGAAGGTCAGCTTCGCAGGGACCGAGAAGCGTCTGCTCCTGCGATATGCTCCCCTGGAGAAGGCCGACTGAGCCTTCAGGCTCAGCGTTGCGCCCAGCGTGCAGCGTGGCCGCTCAGCCCGTGCCGGCGGGTCCCGCCGTCGACGTCGGGCTGAGGTTGTCAGAAACGACTTCGACGCAGAAGGACACCACCCGTGGACCTGTATGAGTACCAGGCGCGCGATCTGTTCGAGGCACACGGAGTTCCCGTGCTGGCCGGAATCGTGGCGCAGACCCCGGAAGAAGCGAAGGCAGCTGCTGAGCAGATCGGCGGCGTCGTCGTCGTCAAGGCTCAGGTCAAGGTCGGAGGGCGAGGCAAGGCCGGCGGCGTGAAGCTGGCCAAGACCGCCGACGAGGCCTATGAGCACGCCAAGGCGATCCTGGGCATGGACATCAAGGGGCACACCGTGCACCGGGTGATGATCGCGCAGGGCGCGGACATCGCGGAGGAGTACTACTTCTCGATCCTTCTGGACCGCGCCAACCGCGACTACCTGGCCATGTGCTCCAAGGAGGGCGGCGTCGAGATCGAGCAGCTCGCCGAGGAGCGCCCCGAGGCGCTGGCGCGGGTGAACTTCGACCCCAACACCGGCATCGACGCCGGCAAGGCCGCCGAGATCGCCGAGCAGGCCGGCTTCTCCGCCGACGAGGTCCCCGCCCTGGCCGAGGTGTTCCAGCAGCTGTGGACCGCGTTCTCCCAGGAGGACGCCACCCTCGTGGAGGTCAACCCGCTGGTCAAGACCGGTGAGGGCACGATCATCGCCCTCGACGGCAAGGTCACCGTGGACGAGAACGCCGACTTCCGTCAGCCGGGCCACGCCGAGCTCGTCGACGAGCAGGCCGAGGACCCGCTGGAGGCCAAGGCCAAGGCCAACGACCTCAACTACGTCAAGCTCGACGGCGAGGTGGGGATCATCGGCAACGGGGCCGGTCTGGTCATGTCCACCCTCGACGTCGTCGCCTACGCGGGCGAGGCCCACAACGGTGTGAAGCCCGCCAACTTCCTGGACATCGGAGGCGGCGCCTCGGCCGAGGTGATGGCCAACGGCCTCGACGTCATCCTCGGTGACGACCAGGTCAAGTCCGTGTTCGTCAACGTCTTCGGCGGCATCACCGCCTGCGACGCCGTGGCCAACGGCATCGTCAAGGCCCTGGAGATCCTGGGCGAGGCCGCCACCAAGCCGCTGGTGGTCCGCCTGGACGGCAACAGCGTGGAGGAGGGCCGCCGCATCCTGCGGGAGGCCGACCACCCGCTGGTCACCCTGGCCACCTCCATGGACGAAGGCGCCGACAAGGCCGCCGAACTGGCGAACAAGTAAGGACTGAGGATCGAGCATGGCTATCTTTCTGAACAAGGACTCCAAGGTCATCGTCCAGGGCATCACCGGCGGCGAGGGCTCCAAGCACACGGCCCGCATGCTGCTGGCCGGGACGAACATCGTCGGCGGCGTCAACGCCCGCAAGGCCGGCACCACCGTCACCCACACCGATCAGCACGGTGACGAGGTCGAGCTGCCCGTGTTCGGCTCCGTCTCCGAGGCGATGGAGAAGACCGGCGCCGACGTCTCGGTGGTCTTCGTGCCGCCGAAGTTCGCCAAGGACGCCGCCGTCGAGGCCATCGACGCCGGCATCGGCCTGCTGGTGGTCATCACCGAGGGCATCCCGGTGCAGGACTCCGCCGAGTTCTACAACTACTCGCTGACCAAGACCGGCGCCGACGGCAAGCCCGTCACCCGGATCCTGGGCCCGAACTGCCCCGGCATCATCACCCCGGGCGAATCGCTGGCCGGCATCACCCCGGCCAACATCACCGGCAAGGGTGGCGTCGGGCTGGTCTCCAAGTCCGGGACCCTGACCTACCAGATGATGTACGAGCTGCGTGATCTCGGCTTCTCCACCTCCATCGGCATCGGTGGTGACCCGGTGATCGGCACCACGCACATCGACGCGCTGGAGGCCTTCGAGAACGACCCGGAGACCAAGGCGATCGTGATGATCGGTGAGATCGGCGGTGACGCCGAGGAGCGTGCGGCCGAGTACATCAAGGCCAACGTCACCAAGCCGGTGGTCGGCTACGTGGCTGGCTTCACCGCCCCGGAGGGCAAGACCATGGGCCACGCCGGCGCCATCGTCTCCGGTTCCTCCGGCACTGCGGAGGCCAAGAAGGAGGCCCTCGAGGCCGCGGGCGTGAAGGTCGGCAAGACCCCGTCCGAGACCGCGCACCTGCTGCGTGAGGTCTACCCGGTCGCGGTGGAGCCCTCCGCGCTCTGACGCTTCCCGCACGCAGCTGAGGCTCGCACCCACGGAGTTCGCTCCAGGGTGCGGGCCTCAGCTGTCTGTGGGGCGTGCTGTCTGCGGGCGTGCGGGTCCATTGCCCCGCCCTGACGGCCTCTGCGGTCGAGGAGTCATTTCCCCGTGGATCTCGCGCTGCTGAAGCGCTTCTAGTCCTGCGGAATGTCCGGGATTCTGACTCCTGGATGAGCGGGGCCCACGGGCGGTGTCAGGTCTCGTCGTCGCGCGCTCCGCTGACCCAGTCGATGTAGCGCCGGGCGGACCGTTCGACGGCCGCAGCGGCGTCGGCGGAGATGTGCCGGGCGAAATTGCCGTAGAGCCTGTCGTAGTCATGCTGCGCGGCATGATCGGCGAGGCGACGCACCACAGCAGGGGAGAGCGGGATCATGTTCGGGTAGGAGCGCATGAACGTGACCCACCCCTGGTCCGCCACGGGGAAGATGGCGTCACCGCTGAACAGCACGCCGCGCCCATCTGGAGCCCTCCAGCGGGCCACCATGGAGCCGGGGAAGTGTCCGCCGATCTGGGTGGCCACCAGGTCTTCGGCGATCTGCACCCGATCGTCCCAGACCACGGTGCGGGCAGGGCGCAGAGCCAGCCAGTGCTCATCCGCGGCGGAGACGTACACGCCCGCGTCGCTGAACGCCTCAGCCCACAGCGACTGCACCCCGTACATATGAGGATGCGAGGCCAGGATCGCCGCCACCCCGCCCACCGATGCGACGACGGCGACGGCGTCGTCGTCGATGTAGGCCGGGGGCTCGATCATCACGTTCCCGATGCTCGTGCGCACCAGGCTGGTCACCTGCCCGATGCCCGGGCCGTCGTGCAGGACCAGACCGTGCACCCCGGGCTCCCGAGTGATCAGCTCCAGGTGCGCCCCGGCCTGCGCGGCCTCCTGCGGGGAGGTCCACGCCTGGCCCTGGGGCGGCACGTGCTGTCGCTCGTCGGCGCAGATCGGGCAGCGGTCGGGGCGATCGTGAGGTGGGCGCTCCACCCCGCAGGTACGGCACTGCAGCACCCGTCGACGCGGTGCGGTGGGAGCTCCGGAGGGAAGGGAATCGGCTTCGGCGGGTTGGCCGGTCGGCGGGCCGGAAACGCGATCGGCAGGGTCATCGGCAGCGTGATCGGTGGGCATGGCCTCATGCTGATCCTGCGCGGCATCGGGGCGTCAAGAGTCGCGGGCCGACGGTGAGGACGCAGGCGGTGGTGCCGTCCCCCGAGGGGTCGGCCACTCGGGTGAGCAGTCAGCCTGACGGCGCAGCATGGAGGCGCGTTCGACGTGTGTTCTACGAGATGTAGAAGAACGGTGGGAGGCGGAGTAGACTGCGAGCCCCGCGCACCTCCTGCGCGGCGGGAGAGAGGACCATCCCATGATGTTCGATCATCCCGAAGACACTCCGATCCTCACCCTCTCCTCTGACGAGAGCTGGCAGCTCCTCGAGGGGGTGCGGCACGGTCGGCTCGTCACCGTGGTGGCGGGCCGGGTCGACATCTTCCCGGTCAACGTCGTCGCCGACGACCGCACCCTGGTGTTCCGCACGGGGGAGGGGTCCAAGCTGGCAGAGGCCACCATCAACGACGACGTCGTGTTCGAAGCCGATGGCATCCTCGACGATGAGGCATGGTCTGTGGTGGTGCGGGGGACGGCCCGGGAGCTGCGCACCGATGCAGAGCTGACCGCAGCGCGTGAGCTGGACCTGCACCCGTGGACCCCCACGCCGAAGGAGCACTTCGTGCGGATCGCTCCCACGGAGATCAGCGGTCGGCACTTTCGGCTCGGTGAGCAGCCTGAGCAGCAGCTCGGCGACGGCACGGGGGCTGCCTGAGCCGGTCGACGCAGAAGGTTCGCCCGGCTGCGGCAGGAACGCTCAGGCCATCAGTCGAGCACGACGCCGAACGCTGAGCCCAGCGCGTAGGTGATGGCCGCAGCCCCCATGCCGATGCCCAGCTGGCGCAGGCCGCGCAGCAGCGGGGAGGCGCCGGAGAGCAGGCCCACGATCGCACCGGTGCACAGCAGTGCCACCCCCACCAGCGAGAGGGAGAGCACGACGGCGGAGAGCCCGGCCATGCCGAACAGATAGGGCAGCACCGGGATCAGCGCCCCGGCGGCGAAGCAGCCGAAGCTGGAGAATGCGGCCGTCCAGGCGCTGCCGACCACGTCATGGTCGTCCTGGTCACCCTCCTCCACGGGCTGCCAGGACTTCGACGGGTTGCAGTCGCAGTCGAAGACTCCCAGGCGTTCCATGGCTCGATGTTCGGCGTCCTCACGGCTGAGTCCTCGAGCCCGGTACACCAGCACCAGCTCGTTCTGATCGAAGTCCAGATCCGGGGCGGCCTTCAGGGTGACCTGAGTGGGGCGGGTGGCGGCCAACAGCTCCCGCTGGCTGCGTACCGAGACGTACTCCCCGGCGGCCATGGACAGCGCCCCGGCGAGGAGTCCGGCGATGCCGGTGGCCAGGATGATCGAGGCCCCCACGCCGGTGCCGCCCATGCCCATGATGAGAGCCAGGTTGGAGACCAGGCCGTCATTGGCGCCGAACACGGCCGCGCGGAACCCACCGGAGAGCTTCTCCCGGCCCCGAGTGGCCAGCCCTCGGA
Organism: Nesterenkonia sp. K-15-9-6; assembly: GCF_052656005.1. Lineage (NCBI taxonomy): Bacteria > Bacillati > Actinomycetota > Actinomycetes > Micrococcales > Micrococcaceae > Nesterenkonia > Nesterenkonia sp. K-15-9-6. The sequence continues at coordinate 57,848 of NZ_JBQYEY010000019.1, read as the reverse complement.
CGACCTCCTCGTGGATGGCCTCGTCGGCCGCCATGCCGGCGGTCGCATCCGAGTCCTTCGCGTAGGGGGAGTCAGATTCGGCCCGCTGGGCCAGGGCAAGGATGAACACGGAGCCGAAGATCCGCGCCATCCAGCCCAGCAGCACCCGGTGGGCCGAGGGGGAGGGCAGCTTCTCCGCCTGGGGGCCCAGCAGCTGCCGCCAGTGGTCGGCATGCCGTTGCTCCGCCTCGGCGAGCCCCCGCAGGATCAGGCGTTCCTCGCCCTGCTTGCGTTCGGCGAGGTCCGCGTAGAGCTTCCCCTCGGCGATCTCGTCGGCCAGGTAGCGCCGCCATCGGCGGATCTGTCGGCTGGTGGGCGCGGGCGGGGCGCCGTCGTCGGTGGTCACACCACCATTGTTCCCAGCTTGAGCACGCGCCGACAGTGGGTGGGACACTGTGACGATTCTTCGGGATCCCTAAATCTCCCCGGTCCGCGCCGGCCTGCTCTCACCGCAGGAGTCGGCTGAGAGCCATTCCGGCCGCCGCCCCGCCCAGCAGTCCTCCGGCCAGGGCGAACCATGTTCGGTGCCCGGCCAGCCACATGGAGATCAGCCGGGTGGAGGAGATGCCGCCGATCTGTGTGAGCAGGGTCATCAGGTCCGAGCAGATCCATTCCTCAGCGATCCTGCCGTTCTCCACGCGGTAGATCTCATGGCTGAGGTAGTCGATGCGCTTGCCGGTGGGCTGGATCCCGAGGAACTCCCCGCGATGGGTCCCTGTGAATCTCACGCGCATCGCGACGAGGTTGCCCTCGGCGAAGATGTCCTGGATGTGGACTCTCAGGTCTGGAAAGGCGGAGAACATCATCTGGATGTTCCTCCTCCATGCGGGAATGCCTCGCTTCTGCGTGGGCATGCCGGCGATGTTGATGCGGAAGTCGTCGACCATCATGTCCACGACGGCGTCGAAGTCCTGTCGTTCCAGCGCGTCGAAGGCGGCGCGCAGCAGAGGGACGGGCTCGATGGTGGTGGGTCGTGATGTGGTCATGGGGTGCTCCCCTCTCCGAGGCAACATCTTGTACATTGCATCTGCATTGCATTCTAGGTGCAATGCAGATGCAATGTAAAACAGGGGCGTCGACGAGTGGCGACAGCGGTCAGACAGCGGCGTCAGGCCAGGACGGCCGCGATGTGGAGGCGGAGGATGCTCTCGGCATCGTCGACGTCGAGGCCGGAGCTGAGCACCTGGATCGCCAGGCCGTCGGTGAGGGCCAACAGGGCGGCTGCGGCGGAGGGGGCATCGCTCTCGGACTCTGCGGTCGCCGCAGGGCCGGACGCATCCCGAGCGCTCCGAATCCAGTCGGCCAGGAGCATGCGCATGCCGTCGTTGCCCTCTCGCAGATATTCAGCGGCGGAGGAGTCGAGCGAGGCATGAGACATGAAGGCCAGCGCCACCCGGCCGTCCGCCCGTTCCTGCTCTGACCGGGGGAGAAGCGCGGTGAGGACGGCTTCCAGGGCGGCGGTGGGCTCCGGGGCCTCGCCGAGGGTGGAGAGCGCCTTCTGCATCCGCTCCCCGTACTGAGCGCTGGCGGAGCGCATGGCGAAGTCCAGCATGGCCTCCTTGGTGGGGAAGTAGTGCTGGACCATGCCGCCGGTGACTCCCGCTTCCGCGGCGACGCTGCGGAGGCTCACCGCTCCGAGGCCGTGGTCGGCCACCACTCGTCTCACGGCGTGTGCCAGCACCTCCCGGCGCTGGTGGTGGTCGACCTTCTTCGGCATGGTGACATCGTGCCACAGGGCTCCCGCCGAACTTGCCGGACAGCTCGGCGTGCTCAGTCCCCGCGGCGGGCCGCCACGCCCGCCAGGAGGCGCCGGGCGGTGGGGGAGTCCACGCCGGGGGCGAGGCCCAGATAGTGCGGCGCCAGGTGATCTGAGGTTCCGCCGTCGCCGGAGGCGTCGTCGGCCCCGTCGGGCAGTCCCACGTAGGTGCCGCCGGCGCGGCGGAGGATGTGCATCCCCGCCGCCACGTCCCAGGGGCAGGTGTCCACGCCGAGGACGACGTCGGCCCAGCCGGCGGCCGCATGGCAGAGCTCCAATGCCCCGGACACCAGCCGGCGCACCGTCGCGAAGGTCGTCACCGCTTCGGCGAAGGTCACCAGGGCCGCCTGGCCGTCACGCTGCAGCGCCTCGGCGGAGGGGTAGCTGGTCACCAGGTTCAGCCGACGGTCGTCGGGGCCGAGAGCTCCCTGGGTGCTCTGCCGGCCGGTGAGGGCGCGTTCGACGCCGGCCGGGCCGCCCTCACGCAGCCAGGCGCCGTCGTCGTCGGCGGAGAAGGTCACCTGATTGACCGGATCATGGACCACTCCGGCGACCACGACGCCGTCGACGGCCGCTGCGATGGACACGGAGAACATCGCGAATCCATGGGCGAAGTTCGAGGTGCCGTCGATCGGGTCCACGATCCACTCCACCGCGCCGGAGCCCTGGGAGCCGCCCTCCTCGCCGGTGATCCGCGAATCCGGCACGGCTGCTGTCAGCAGCTCCACCAGCCGGACCTCCGTGGCGGAGTCGTAGTGGGTGACCAGGTCGTGGGCGCTGGTCTTCTCCTGGGTCTCCACGGCCGTGCGGAAGGCCGCGGCCAGGGCCGGGCCGACGTCGTCGGCGGCGCGCATCGCCGCATGGCGCAGCAGCGCGGGGGTCAGGCGCGAGTCGCCGTCGCGGTGCGCGGCGGTCGCATCGGCAGAGGAATCAGGGCGGGGGGAGGAGTGCGTCACGGCGTTCAGCCTAGCTCTCCCCGCCGCGCCTGTTCGTCCGACGTGTCCGGGGCGGCAGATCAGCCGGTGTGGTGCACCTCCGCCTGCCCGTACACCGGGGTGTCGATCTGCTCGTACCTGGCCTTGAGCTGCAGCGCCAGGTACAGGGAGTAGTGCCGGGACTGGTGCAGGTTTCCGCCGTGGAACCACAGGGCCTCCTGCGCGGTCGGCTTCCACATGTTCCGCTGCTCGCCCTCCCAGGGCCCCGGATCCTTGGCGGTGTCCGAGCCCAGGCCCCAGCATTTCCCGACTCGATCGGCCACCTCTGGGGAGATCAGGTCCGCTGCCCACCCGTTCATGGAGCCGTACCCGGTCGCGTAGACGATCAGATCCGCCGGCAGAGCGGTTCCGTCGGCCAGCACCACCGAGTCCTCGGTGAGGTGACTGACCTCCCCGTGGGCGAGGCCCACCTTCCCGTCGGCCACCAGCTCGGCGGCGCCGACGTCGATGTAATAGCCGGAGGCCCGGCGCAGGTACTTCATGAACAGTCCGGAGCCGTCCTCTCCGAAGTCCAGCTGGAACCCGGCAGCCTCCAGCCGCTGGTAGAAGTCCCGGTCCTTCTCGCGGATCCGGTCGTAGAGGGGGATCTGGAACTCGTGCATGATGCGGTACGGGATGGAGGCGAAGATCAGATCCGCCTTCTCCGTGGTGACCCCGGCGGCCAGGGCCCGCTCTGAGTACAGGTCGCCGAGTCCGATCTCCATCAGGCTGTCCGACTTCACGATGTGGGTCGAGGAGCGCTGCACCATGGTGACGTCAGCGCCGGTCTCCCAGAGGGCCCCGCAGATGTCGAAGGCGGAGTTGTTGGACCCGATGACCACCACGCGCTTGCCCGCATAGGCGTCCGGGCCAGGGTGCTCGGACGAATGCTGCTGCTCGCCAGCGAAGACCTCCATCCCTGGGATCTCGGGGACGTTGGGCTTCCCCGACATCCCGGTGGCCAGCACCAGCTGGGTGGGCCTCAACGTGACTGCTCGCCCGTCACGGACCGCCTGCACCGTCCACCGACCCTCGGCCTCGTCGAAGGCCGCGTCGCGCACCTCGGTTCCGCCCCACCAGGGCACCTCCATGATGGAGGTGTAGGCCTCCAGCCAGTCGGCGATCTTGTCCTTCGGGGCGAAGACCGGCCAGTTGTCCGGGAACTTCAGGTAGGGCAGGTGGTCGTACCAGACGGGATCGTGGAGGCACAGCGACTTGTACCTGCTGCGCCACTGGTCGCCGGGCCGGGCATGCTTGTCGACCACCAGGCTCGGCACGCCCAGCTGCCGGAGCCGGGCTCCCAGCGCGATGCCGCCCTGCCCTCCGCCGACCACCAGCACGTAGGGCTGCTGCGACTCGCCCAGCTCACGCCGCTCCTGCTCGCGCCGCTCCGACCAGGTCTGCCGATCCGGATTGATCCCGTGCTCCGCTCCCTTCGGCCGACGTGTCCCGCGCGGCTCCTCATGACCCCGGAGCTCCTGCAGCGCGGTCATCATCGTCCAGCACCGCAGCTCGTCCCCCTGGCCGCGCAGCCGGGCCAGGCCCTTGCCGCGACCCGCCGCGGTCTCGAAGGTGAACCAGGCGGTGACGACGTCGCCGTCGTCCTCGGCCGGTTCGGCGAGCCTGAAGCCGCCCGGTGCTGTGGTGGACACCGCGTGACGGAGCATGTCGGCCACTCCGTCGGGGTTCTCCACCGTGGCCATGTTCCAGGTGAGGGAGACCAGGTCACGCCAGAAGCTGCGAGTCTCGAAGAGACCTGCGGCGGTCTCGGCGTCTCTGGCCCGCAGGGCGGCGTTGAGCTGGTCGAACCAACGCTGGGCGCGTCCGCTGGGGTCGCTGGTCCCGGACGGTGCGGCGACGTCCGGGCGGTTGATCGTCTCGGTCATGGTGTCCTCCTGGGCTGATTCTCAGGATCTGCAGGTTGCTGCCGATAGGATTGTGGTGACCATCACACCGCGCGCCGTGGGGGTGCACTACCGTTGCAGGAGGTTGCACATGTCGGACCTTCGGCCGGAGATCGCTGCCTCATGGCGCCGGCTTCAGCACCTCGGTCTCGACCGTGACGGTCCTGCCGTGCTGCGGCACCTCTCTCAGGAAGAGGTGGCGGAGCGGCGTTCCCGTCACCCTTTCGCCTCCTGTCTGGAGCAGTTCGCCGAGCTGTTCCGGCCGGTGGTGGACTGTGGTCATCTCGTCGTCCTCTCCGACGCGGAGGGGCGCGTCCTGTGGCAGTACGGGCATTCCGGTGTGCGCAGCCGGGCAGACAGGCTGGGATTCGTGGGTGGTGCCGACTGGACCGAGACCAGTGTGGGGACCAATGCCATCGGTACTGCCCTGCAGCTGGGCCGGCCGGTCACCATCCGCGGCGGCGAGCATTTCGTCGCCGCGCACGCCGCCTGGGACTGCACTGCCGCTCCCGTCTGTGATCCCGACACCGGTCAGACGCTCGGAGTCCTGGACGTCAGTGCGCACAGCCCAGGCCGCCATGCCGTCCATCCGGCGGAGGCCTCTCTGGTCCAGGCTGCCGCTCGGATGGTCACCATGGAGCTCGCTCAGGCCCGCAGCCATCGCCTCGAGAGACTCCGCGCTCAGGCTTCGCCGCTGTTGGCGCGAGTGGGTGGACGTGCGCTTGTCACCGATCCGGACGGCCGGGTGGCCGCAGTCGTCGGGATGCCCGCCCCCGCCGCTGTGTCGCTGCCTTCGGTGCCGGCTCATGGAGTGGCGCAGCTGCCCGGCCACGGGCTCGCTGCACTGGAGCCGGTGCCGGGAGGGTGGCTGATCCGTCTCGACGCCGATGGCTCCGCTCCTGCCGCGCCCTCAGCTGTGGTGCTGGATCTGCGGGGTGCGCCGCGACTGTGCGTGCGTGACGGAGAGGCTCCGTGGGAGCACGACCTGACCCCTCGGCACGCGGAGCTTCTGTTGGCTCTGGCTCAGTCCGGCCCCGAAGGGTGTACAGCGGAGGAGCTGTCCTGCGCGGTCTTCGACGAGCCCTCATCGCGCGTGACCGTGCGGGCCGAGATGTCCCGGCTCCGTCGGGTGCTGGGACCGCTGGTGCTCTCCCGGCCCTATCGACTGGCAGTGCCCTGCGAGATCACGTGGCCCGCAGATCGGGCGTTGCTGCTGCCCCGCTCGGTGGCGCCGGTGGTCCGGGAGCTGCGTGGCCGGACCTGAGCCGCCTGCGCAGATCTGAACTTCTGATATTGGCGCTTCCGCCCCGCGGCGACTAAGCTCGTTGACGGATGCAACTAAAGTCAGCGAGTTCCCGTCCCCGACGGCGCCCGCCGCAGACCACGCCAGAGGGCATGTCGCGGCGCGATGTCGGCTGGGCGATCGCGGGGATCCTGATCGTGTTCTTCGCCGCGATGCTGGCGATGAACATCGTGGTCACGGCGCTGCCGGTGATCGTCGGGGACCTCGACGGCACCCAGATCCAGTACAGCTGGGTGGTCGCCGCGACCCTGCTGGCCAACGCCTCCTCCACCCCGGTGTGGGGGAAGCTCGCCGACATGGTCTCCAAGAAGCGGCTCTTCCAGCTGAGCAACATCATCTTCGTGCTCAGCTCGCTGGCCGCAGGGTTCGCCGTCTCCATGGAGATGCTCATCGCGGCACGCTTCGTCCAGGGCATCGGTCTCGGCGGCCTCGGAGCGCTCGCCATGGCCATCATGGCCTCGATCGTCTCGCCGCGGGAGCGGGGCCGCTACGCCGGATACATCGGTGCGGTGCTCACCACCGCCACGGCGGCAGGGCCGCTCATCGGCGGCCTGACCGTGGACACCATCGGCTGGCGCTGGTGCTTCTTCGTCGGCGTCCCGCTCTCCCTGGTGGCCCTGGTGCTGGTGCACCGGACGCTGAAGCTGCCCCATGTGCGCCGGAAGGTGCGCATGGACTACGTCGGGGCGCTGCTTCTGGTCACTGCGTCCTCGCTGCTGCTGATGTGGCTCTCCTTCGCCGGGACCCCGGAGTTCTTCGACTGGGTGTCCTGGGAGTCCGGGCTGCTGCTGGCCGGCGTCGCGGTCATTCTCACGGCCTTCGTCCTGGTGGAGCGGCGCAGCGGCGAACCCGTGGTGGCCCTGCGCATGCTCATCAGCCGCACCACGCTGCTGGCGGTGATCTCCTCGGCCTCCATTGCGGTGTGCCTGTTCGGCATGCCGGCCTTCCTGGGGCAGTACTTCCAGATCGGCCGCGGGCTGAGCCCCACCGCCTCCGGGATGATGATCCTGCCCCTGGTGGTCGGCAACCTCATCGGCTCGCTGACCTCCGGGCGACTCATCACTCGCTACGGGCGCTGGAAGATCTACCTCGTCATCGGCTCGCTGCTGCTCTCCTCGGCCATGTTCGGGCTCTCCACGGTGGACTCGCACACCGATCTGCGCCTCGTCATGGGGATCATCTTCATCGTCGGGCTGGGCTTCGGGGCGCAGATGCAGAACCTCATGCTGGCGGTGCAGAACACCGTGGCGGTCACCCGTGTCGGTCAGGCCAGCGCCCTGGTGGCGTTCTTCCGAGTCTTCGGCGGCGCCGCCGGGACCGCCATCCTGGGCTCGGTGATGGCCCTGCAGGTGGCCGGCATCTCGGTGGGGCAGGTCAACGAAGCGGCGGGCACCGCCACCCCTGAGTTCGCCGACGGGTCCGGGACGATGTTCCTCGTGGCCGCCTGTATGACCCTGCCGGCCGTGGTCGCGAACCTGCTGATCCGCGAGACGCCGCTGCGGACCACCATCTGAGGAGGAGGGGCCGCCAGTGCACCGCGCTGGTCGGGCAGGGCTGCCTGCAGCGCCCGGGGCGTGGTGGACGGAGCGCTGTGCCGGGGAGGGGTGGGCCTCCTGCGGCACTGGTGCGCGTTGGTTCGGGGGCCCGCGCCGACCATGGCAGGATGGGAGTGTGACCGAGGTGGCCCAGAACGACGATGCCGTGCGCCGTCAATACTCCGACCCGCACCGGAACCCGGCCATGAAGGCCGAGGACCGGTGGCATCGGTTCCGCCTCCGGATGGCCCAGCGCCGTCGGCAGCACGTCACGGTCCTCTCCCTGACCGGGTACGGCACCCAGCGCTGGGTGCGGGTCTTCTCGCGCGTCGTGATGGCCCCGGACTCGCACTTCGAGAACGGCCGCCGCGTGGCCAAGGTGATCGCCGACGGCGTGCGCGGCTGGCGGAACTTCATCTCCGCCCCGGTGCCCTTCGCCGAGGTCAGCATCACCGTGGGAGGCCAGACGGTCGACGTCGTCGCCGACCGAGGCGGGATCGTCGACGCCGTCATCGACGTCGACCTCGAGCCCGGCTGGCAGCCTGTCACGCTGCGGGCCCACGGCGCCCAGCCCACCCGCGCCGAGGTGCAGATCATCGCCGAGACCGCCCGCACCGGGGTGGTGTGCGACATCGACGACACCGTGGTGGTCACCAAACTGCCCCGTCCGGTGCTCGCCGCCTGGAACTCCTTCGTGCTCGATGAGCACGCACGCACCCCGACCCCCGGCATGGCGGTGATGATGGAGCGGCTGCTCCACCGGCACCCGGGGGCGCCGGTCATCTACATCTCCACCGGTGCCTGGAACGTCGCCCAGACGCTCACCCGGTTCCTCACCCGCAATCTGTACCCGCACGGGCCGCTGCTGCTCACCGACTGGGGCCCCACCGAGGACCGCTGGTTCCGGTCCGGCAAGCAGCACAAGGAGGAGCAGCTCGAGCGCCTCGCCCAGGACTTCCCCGACGTCTCCTGGGTCCTGATCGGCGACGACGGCCAGCACGACCCCACCATCTACGCCGACTTCGCCCGTCGCCACCCGCAGGCGGTCACCGCGGTGATCATCCGGCAGCTCACCTACTCGGAGGCTCTGCTGGCCGGTGGACGCGCCAACGACCCGGACAGTGAGACGCTGCTCGGGGCCGGCGGAACCCACCCGCCGACCGGCTACCAGGAGGTGGAGGGGCGCAGCATCCCGTGGATCTACGGCCCTGACGGCAAGGACATCGTCGCCAAGCTGCAGGCCCACGGGCTGATGGACTGATCAGCCCCGGTTCTTCGGCGCTCCCAGCGACGGCGGGGTCGCGGCCGGGGTCTGCCGCAGCCGCTCCAACGCCTCGGCCACCGCACGGTCCAGCTGCGGATCGTCCTCGGAGAACCAGACGCTCGGGTCGTGGACGACTTCGATGTCCGGGTCCACGCCGTGGTTCTCCACGCCCCAGCCGTAGCCGTCGATCCAGAACGAGTACTTCGGCTGGGTGACCGTGGTGCCGTCCACCAGGGTGAACCGGCCGTCGATCCCGATCACCCCGCCCCAGGTGCGCTCGCCGATCACCGGACCGAGGTCCATGGCCTGGGCGGCGGCGTTGACGATGTCCCCGTCGGAGCCCGACCATCGGTTGGCCACGAACACCACGGGGCCGCGCGGCGCCGAGGACGGGTAGGGCTCCACGCCGGTCTCCCAGCGGGCGGTGGCCCAGGCCACCAGCTGTTTGGAGAGCCGCTGCAGCACCATCTGCGAGGTGTGGCCGCCGCGGTTGTAGCGCACATCCACCACGATGCCCTCATGCTCCGCGGCCAGACGCAGGTCCCGGTGAAGCTGCGCCCACCCGGGGGAGGACATGTCCGGCACATGCACATAGCCCAGCCGCCCCTGGGACGCCTGCGCCACATACTCCCGGCGGGAGCGCACCCAGTCCTGGTAGCGCAGCTCCTCCTCGCTGGCCAGCGGCACGACGACGACGCGGCGGGTCACCCCGCCGGCGGCTCCGACCGCACCGTCCTCGCCCGAGCCGCGTCGCAGGTCCAGCAGCACCGGCTTGCCCGCGGCCCCGGCCAGCTGCGCGTTCGGCCCGGCCACCGGGTCCACCGGGCGGCCGTCCACCGCGGTGATCAGGTCCCCTTCGCGGGCGTCCACGCCGGGGGCGCGCAGCGGGCAGCGCGCCTCGGGCTCGCTGGACTCCGAGGGCAGGATGCGGGTGATGCGCCAGCCCTGCGCTCCGGCGGGCTCGAGGTCCGCCCCCAGCAGTCCCAGCTTCCGTGCGGAGCCGGGGGCGTCGCCCTCGGCCGGCATCACATAGGCGTGGGAGGTGTTCAGCTCTCCCACGGTCTCCCAGAGGACGTCGTGCAGGTCGTCGTCCGTGCGGACCTTCGCCACCACGGGGCGCCAGCGGTCCACCACGGCATCCCAGTCGACGCCGTCCATGTCCTCGCGCCAGAACTGCTGACTCATCAGCCGGCAGGTCTCCTCGAACATCTGGGCCCATTCGGCGGAGCGGTCCACGGTGAGCCGCAGTCGCTCCAGGTCGACGGTGACGCTCTCGGCGTCGTCGTCCTTCTCCACCTTCCGGGTGGACGGCACCGCGGTCACCTTCTCCCCGGCGCGGACCACCAGCCGGGATCCGTCGCCGGAGACCGCATAGGAGTCCACCTTGTCCACCAGGGTGGTGGCCTTCCGGGCGGCGACGTCCCACCGGATCAGCTCGTCCCCGGCGGCCTCCCCGGAGACCCCGGCCCGCCGGGTGCCCAGCTCGCCGGTCTCCTGGGCTGATCTGATCCACAGCACGCCGCCTTGGGCTGTCCGCAGGTCGCGGTATGAGGCTGACGGCACGGGGAACGGCACGATGCGCTGTTCGGCGTGCTCGGCGTCCAGATCCGGGCTGGCCGGGGCGTCCGTGCCGCCGGTGCCCGCCGTGGCTGAGTCTGCGGCGTCGCCGGTGCGTCCTCCGGAGACCGGCCAGCCCTCAGCGCTGGGGCCGAACGGCGCCGGCTCCGCGGCCGAGAGCGGCAGCAGCCAGGGCCGCACCGACCCGGCGAAGGACAGGTTGAACTCGTGGTCGTCATAGTGCGGATCCAGCGTCCGGGTGGACAGGAACGCGATGTGCTTCCCGTCCGCGGTGAACGCCGGGGAGGAGTCATGGAAGACCCCTCCGGTCAGGGCCACCGGCTCGGACTCTCGGGACGTGTCAAGCACCATCAGCTGATGGACCTGCGACTCCACCACCGTCGGGGACGTCCACAGCAGGTAGCGGCCGTCCGGGGAGAATGACGGCGAAAGCATCTCCCCGTGCTCGGAGCGGTGGATCTGCCGCACCTGCGGCGAGGCGTCGCCTGCCGCGCCGTCCCCGCCCCAGGTGACCAGCCGCAGCGAACCGTCATGGGAGATCACGGCCAGGCGCTCGCCGGCCGGGTCCGAGGCCAGGTGGAGCACTCGCCCCAGCTGCCCGCCCAGCACCCGCCGGGGCCCGCCGTCGATCGGGATGATCTCCAGTGCATCCTCGCCCTCGGCATCGGTGGCCACAGCCACCCGCCCGGTGCGGCCCAGCAGCACCGGCTCCCGGGTACGCACACCGGAGACGGCGGCCAGCGCGCGGGCCGGGCCCTCCCGGTGGGTGAGCCAGAACGTCGCGCCCCGCCAGGAGACCACCGAGGCGTCGCCGGTGTGGTCCGGGACGACGGCGTCCAGATTCTGCGTCGGTGAGACGGTCAGCGGCGCCGCGGAGGCACCCGGCAGGGTGACCTCCAGGCGGCGCGGCTCGGCGTCGAGGGAGTTGAGCACATGGATCTCCCCACGCGAGTGCCAGGTGATGCGGGTGCCGTCCGTGGTGGCGTCGCGGACGTAGCCGGCGCCCTCGCCCTGGAATGTGAGCTGCCGGGGCTCAGCCTCGCCGGTGGGGGCGTCGTCGTAGATCCACAGGTTGGCCTGCTCCCGGGTGCGGTCCGGGAACGACGCCGCCCGGTCCGAGGAGAACACGAGTTTCCCGTCCACCCACATCGGGTCCAGCAGGCCCGCGTCGTCGTCGGGCAGGAGGCGCTGCCAGTCGCCGGCGGTCCCCGGGCCGTCGACGCTCTCGGTGCCGAGCCACAGCATCCCGGCGACTCCTCCGCGGTACCGCTTCCAGTGCCCGGCCGGGCGGGTGGGTGGAGTCGCCAGCGCCACCGCACCGGTGGCGCTGATCGCCAGCCCGCCGGCGGATCCGTAGCGCAGCCGTTCGGTGCCGCCGTCGAGGGAGACCGCGTGGACCACCTGCTCGCGGATGCTCGCCTCCACGGCGTGCGTGGCCACCAGCAGCCGGCCGTCCGGGGCCCAGCCGAGGACGGCCGCCTTGGAGGCGCCCCACCAGGTGAGCCGCCGGACCTCACCGGAGTCGATCGTGGCGGCGTACACCTCGGGGTGCCCGTCGCGGGTGGAGATGAACGCCACCTGAGTGCCGTCGGGGGAGAGGCGCGGGGTGCGCACCGGTGTGCCGTCGCGGGTGAGCCGCCAGGCCCGGCCGCCGTCCGCGGGGGCGAGCCAGACGTCGTCGGCGGCCGTGAACGTGATGAGGTCACCCTGCAGGTGGGGGTGCCGCAGATATGGAGTGATGGAGGTCATGACTCCACCCTAGGGAGGTTGCCTCAGGCAAGCATCAGCTCCGGATCGGCTGTCAGCGTAATCCTCCCGCGAGCCACGCCTGCTGCCGGATGAAATCCTTGGCCTGCTGGCGCTGGAGGCGCTCGGTGACGTCGATCGCTCGGGCATAGTGGCCGATCAGCTGATTGCAGATCGCCTCCCACGTGCGGCCCTGCACCGAGGCGGCCGCGTCCCGGGCGAACCGGGCGCGGGCGTCGTCGTCGGACACCAGGTGCGCGACCGCCGAACGCATACGGGCCAGGTCCCCGGGGCGGTAAAGCCACCCGGTGCGGCCCTCGTCCACCAGGTCCAACGGGCCGCCCCGCCCGACGGCGACCACCGGCACGGCGGCGGCCATCGCCTCCTGGATGGTCTGGCAGAAGGTCTCCGCCTCGCCCGGGTGGACGAAGACGTCCAGGCTGGCCACGTGCCGGCCGAGGTCGTCGCCGCTGCGGAACCCGGCGAAGTGGGCGCCCGGCAGGCGGCGGCGCAGCTGCTCCTCCGCCGGCCCGGAGCCGATGATCACCAGCCGACTGTCCGGCAGGCTGTTCAGCGCGGCCAGGTCCTCCACCTGCTTCTCCGCGGCCAGCCGGCCGACGAAACCGATCAGCCTCTGCCCGCCCGGGGCCAGCTCATGGCGCAGCGTCTCGTCCCGGCGCGCAGGGGAGAAGCGCCGGAGGTCGACGCCGCGCCGCCAGGTCTTCAGCCGCCGGATGCCCCGGCGGCTCAGCTGGTCCTTGCAGAAGCGGGACGGCACCAGGGTCAGGGTGGAGGAGGTGTGCATGCGGTCCACGTGCTGCCACAGCAGCTCCTCCGCCCAGGGCAGGCGGTAGCGGGACGCATAGGTGGGCACCTCGGTCTGGTAGACGGAGACGGTCGGCAGGCCCAGCGACCGGGCCGCCTGGATGGCCCGCCAGCCCAGCACGAACGGAGAGGCCACGTGGACGACGTCGGGCCGGAGCTCCGCCAGCAGGTGCCGGATGCGCGGCACGAAGCCTGCCGCCACCCGCACCTTCGGGTAGTCCGGGAACGGCAGGGAGGGCACCCGCACCACCGGGAAGCCCTCGCACAGCTCGGCGTCCTGCCCGGCGTCCAGCAGGGAGGAGGACGGGGCGATCACCGTCACCTCGTCTCCGCGCCGGCGCAGGTGGGCGAGCACATGCAGCACGGAGTTCGTCACCCCGTTCATGTGCGGGAGGAATGATTCTGCGACCACCACGACCTTCACGGCACCAGCGTGGCGGCTGAAGGTGCCCTGGCGCCGTCGTGGTCATGGAGGGCAGGTGAACCCCCGAAGAACCCTGCCGGAGCGGGTCATCCGCGGGGTGAGACGGCAGTCACTGCATTCTGCAGGACTGTGGACCGCGGCGTAGAGTCTGCTGGTGGTCCTGGCAGCCGCGCGCGCGGCTGAGCGGAGGGGAGGAGCAGCATGGGCATCGCGATGGCCGTCGGCGTGGTGGCATTCGTGCTGCTGGCTGCCACCATCCAGCGGATCGCCGGGCTCGGCTTCGGCATGATCCTGGCGCCGTTCCTCGTGGTGCTCATCGGTGCCCACGAGGGCGTCATGCTGGTCAACTTCCTCTCCATCATCGCCCCGGTGCTGGTGCTGCCGCGCATCTGGGACGACATCGAATGGCGCAAGGTCCTGTGGCTGGGCATCCCTGCGGTGCTGGTGATGCCGGCCGCCGCCTGGGTGTCCGTCGTCTCCCCGGCGGGCCCGCTGTACGTGGTGGTGGCCGCCCTGGTGCTCTTCGGGCTGATCACCTCCATGCTGCTGAGCCGGATCAGCTCCGCCGTCGACGGCGACGGCCGCACAGCCCAGATCCTCACCGGCCTCGGCTCCGGAGTGGGCACTGTGCTCGGCGGGGTCGGGGGACCGGCGATGACCATCTACGCGGTGGTCTCCCGGTGGCCCGTGATGCGCATGGTCGCCACCCTGCAGCCGCTGTGGATCCTCATCTCCGCCTTCTCCTTCGGCATCAAATGGGCCTTCGACGACGGTCAGATGCCGGACATGCCCTGGTGGGCCTGGGCCGGGTGCGTGGTCTCCATCGTGCTGGGCATCTGGGTCGGCGAGTGGATCCAGCGCCGGGTGGACGACGCCACCGTCCGGAAGTTCGTGATCGCGCTGGCCATCCTGGGATCCCTGCTGGCGCTGGGCACCGGCATCCGGCTGCTGATCGGAACCTGAGAGTTCCGTGGACGCCGGTCTGTTGCGGCGCTGATCCGTGCCCCCGGCTGGCACGATGGACCCGATGACCCCCTCCGAAGCCGACACCCGCACCCCCGGCGACCCCGGAAGCGCCGACGACGGCGGCGACCGCCCTCGTCGCCGGTTCCGCCTGCCCGCTCCGCCCCTGTGGCTGCTGGGCCTGCTGGAGGCGGTGCAGGCGCTGCTGGCCACCGTGCTGCTGGTGGCGCTGCCGGTGCTCGCCGTGGGGCTGGCCGGAGGGTTCACCCGGATCGACCTGGAGTTCGTGGCGAGGTTCTCCGCCCAGGTGTGGCTCATCCTGCATGGAACCCCGGCGGAGCTCGCGGTGCCGGTGCCCGGGGACGTGCTCGGCGAGGGCGTGACGCTGGCGGAGGGCTGGCTCCACCTGCTGCCCATGGGGCTGACTCTGGTGCCCCTGGCCTTGGGGTGGCGGGCCGGAGGGCGGCTTGCCCGCGGCGCCTGGTCCGATCAGCTCTGGCAGGGACTGCTCGCCCTCATGGTGGTCTACGCGGGCGCCGGCGTCGGGATCGCGCACCTGGGGCAGGCGGAGGGTTTCACCGCGCAGCTGCACTGGGCGGGGCTGTGCGCCGCCGGGGTCATGGCGGTCGGGGCGCTGGCCGGCAGCTATGCGGAGGCCCGCTCGTGGGCCCGGCTCATCGGGGTGGACCTGGAGGACCGGGTGGAGCGGCTCTCCCAGCGGCTGAAATGGGCGGGAAGCTACCTGTGGGGTGTGCTGCGTGGCGGGCTGATCGCCGTCGTCGCCGCCGTGGGCCTCTCCGCCGTGCTGCTGGCTGTTCAGCTGGGGGTCTCCTGGATGGAGATCGCCAACACGTACCAGCAGCTGGACCCCGGGGTGTGGGGAGTGGTCGGCCTGACGCTGCTTCACTTGGGGCTGCTGCCCAACATGGTGCTGTGGACGCTGTCCTACACCACCGGTGCCGGGTTCGCACTGGGCACCGGCACCACCGTGGCCCCGCAGGCCGTGGAGCTCGGACCGGTGCCGGCCCTGCCCGTGCTCGGCGCGCTGCCGAGCGGCGCCGGGGAGGCCTTCCTCGCGGTGCTGGCCGTGCCGCTGCTGGCCGGGATCATCGCCGGCTGGTGGCTCATGCGGGAAGGGGAGAACCACCTGGACGATTGGTTCGTCCTGCGCATCTCCTGGCGCCCGATCTCCCTGACGCTCTCCACCCTGGTCCTCGGGCTGCTCACCGGAGTGGTGGCTGCCGGCGTCGCCGTGCTGCCGCTGTGGCTCTCGCACATCTCCCTGGGCATCGGCCGGCTCACCGACATCGGCCCGCATGCGCTGCTGGCGGCCGGGCTGCTGGGCGCGTGGGTGTGCGTCGGGACGATCCTCGGCTATCTGATCGCCCCGGCGGCGCATTCGGCGCGCCGCCGACGGTCCGCGGAGGACCCTGCGGAGCCGGGGGAGGGGCCGGACGGTACCGAGGAGTGAGGGCCGTGGCGGGACTTCCGCTCTCCGCGCCCCGGGGTGCCGTTCAGCACTTCGCGTCGCGCGTCGAGGAGTCATTGTCCCGTGCATCATCCCGAGCTGAAGCGCATCACCCGAGGAGAGATGTGCCGGAGAATGACTCCTCGATGCGGGGTTCCAGGGAGCGGGTGCCGACGCCTGGGGCAGCCGCTCAGGCGGACCGCAGCTCCGCCAGCTCGGCGGTGAGGTTCGCCCGGGCGGCGCTCTCCCAGAGCTGCTGCCCCGCGGGGGTGTGGAACAGGCGGGGCCGTTCCAAGAGGGTGGCCAGCACGCGGGCCCGGCCCTCGCGAAACAGGGGCTCGGGCACGTGGTCGAAGTCCCTGCGCACCTGGGCGGTATAGCGCCGGTAGGCCGCCGGGGCACGCCCCAGCACCTCCAGATCGGCGTCCACCAGGACGGCGCCTGCGGCATCCCCGGGCTCCGGGGCATGGGTGGCGGTCAGGCGCACCAGGCGGGCCACCTCGGTGACCTCCTCGGCGGGGAGCAGGCCAGCCAGTCGCTCCTCCGCCAGTCGGGCGCTGTCCTCCTCGTCCTGGCCCGCGGCCCCGGCGTAGACGGCGTCGTGGAACCAGGCGGCCAAGCGGGCCGGGCGGCGCCGCTCGGCCGGCAGCTCTCCGGCGCGTTCCAGCACGCCCACGGCGTTGAGCACCGCGGCCAGATGGGCGGGCGAGTGGTAGTGGCGGTGCGGCTCCGCCCAGCGATCCAACAGTTCCTCGCCCAGCACGGCGGCGTCGGATGTGTCCAGCAGCCGCTCCCAGGCGCGCAGCAGCCGGGCACGGACCTTCGTCGGGCGCTCGACGCTGCGCACCCTCAGCCCGCAGGAGGCCAGGATCCTGGCCAGCTCGGTGCCGCTGACCGGTGTGGCGCCGGCGGCGATGAGGTCACGGTGCCGGTGCTCCGGGACGTCGTAGTGGTCCTCGTCGAAGGCCTGGCGCCGGATGCCGGTCCGCGCGGCGAAAGTATGCAGCTCTTCCAAGGAGGAGTCGGAGATCAGGTGCGCGAACACCGTCCCATGGGCGGGCCACACGGGCGGGTCGATGTAGATGGTCACGAGGCGGCGTTCACGAGCTCGGCAGTCCGATCCGGCCGTCGGCGATGCCGGCGATGGTCTCCACGAGCAGTCGGCGCTCCTCGACCTTGATCCGCTCGTGCAGCGTGTCGACGTCGTCATCCGGCAGCACCCGCACCGCCTCCTGCGCGAGGATCGGACCGGTGTCCACCCCGGCGTCCACCTGGTGCACAGTGCAGCCGGTGATCTTCACCCCGTGCTCGACGGCGTCACGGACCGCGTGAGCCCCGGGGAAGCTGGGCAGCAGCGCCGGGTGGGTGTTGATGATCGGGACCCCGACGCCGTCGAGGAACTCCGCGCCGAGGATCCGCATGAAACCGCTGGAGACCACCAGGGCCGGGCTGAAGCCGCGGACCTCGTCCCGCAGCCGGGAGTTCCATGCGGCACGATCGCCCCCGCGCGCCAGCGGCACCGCGAAGGTCGGGATCCCGGCCCGCTCGGCCCGTTCCAGGCCGCCGCAGCCGGGGACGTCGGAACCGACGGCGGCGATCTCCACGGGCAGGGAGCCGGCGGAGACGGCGTCGATGACGGCTTGGAGATTCGTCCCCGAGCCGGAGACCAGAACCACGATGCGCATGGACTCCACCCTACTTCCCCGGGCGGGGCCCGCGCCGCGTAGGCTGGTGGGCTATGAGCGTCACTCCACCTCAGCAGCAGCCCCCGCAGAACGGGTCCGCGAGCGGCGGGCCCGACGGCGGCAAGCCGGGCCGCCGTCGGGCCGTGGATCTGGAGCCGGAGACCTTCCGTCGGTACGCCCGCTTCACCGGGTGGCTGGTGCTCGCGCTGATCGTGTCCTATATCGGACTGCAGACGCCGCTGCCCTACCGGCTGCTGGCCGTGGTGGCTGGACTCGTCGGGACGACGGGCGGGGTGATCCTTCTGGTGCAGGCCATCCGGAAGAAGCTGCCGGCCCTCATGCATGTCAGTGCGGCGGCGGCGATCGTGTGCTGCGGTCTCTTCGCGGTCACAGCCACCGCCCAGGCGCTGTTCTGGGGTGCCACCGTCGAGTTCGACCAGTGCCGCACCCACGCGCTCACGGAGCGCTCCATGACGCAGTGCTACCTCGATTACGAGGACGACATGCTGACCACCATCCCCGGACTCCCGGGAAGCCGCTGACCGTTCAGAGGCCGGGAGGCTGCTGGATGGTCTGACCCAGGTTGCTGGACGGCACCCGGGGATTGGACATCGCGTGGGCCGGGCTCCGGTCGCCACGTGCCGCGGCGCGATGCGACCGCACATAGGCCGACGCCGAGCGCGTCCACAGGGACGACGACGGCCGGCCCGGCGCCTTCGAACAGGCGCCCGGCCGGCCGTCGTGACAGGTGGTTCTCCCGGCTCAGGAGGAGTAGGGTCCACCCGGCTGCTGACCCGGCTGTCCGGGGTGCTGACCGGGCTGCTGGCCGTAACCGCCCTGGGGAGGCTGACCGTAGGGATTCTGCCCGTAGGGATCGGGCTGCTGACCCGGCTGACCCGGCTGACCCGGCTGACCCGGCTGCTGCCCGGGCTGGACGTACCCGCCGGTGCCGTATCCGCCCGTGCCATACGTCCCTGGTCCCTGGCCCGGAGCGCCCGATCCCTGCTTCGCCCCGCGCACCTGCTGCACATAGGTGTTGCTGGCGGGCAGCCACAGCAGCACCAGGGCCACCAGGCTGGGCAGGACGACCAGCAGCAGGTTCAGCAGGCCGAAGAACACGGAGAAGATGCTCAGCGCCAGGTAGATCGTGGCCAGGATGCGGCCCACCTGGGAGCCCCGGGTGCTCAGGAAAGCCAGGGCGAAGTACGGGAGGGCCAGGACCACGGCACCGATGATGAGGGCGACGCCGAAGATCGCCATGAACTCCTGCGCCTCAGCGATGGAGACGTCCGCAATCTCCTGCCACTCCTGCTCAGGCAGCAGCTGGGTGGGGTGGGCTCCCATGATCCTCACGCCGGAGATCACCCCGGCGACCGCCAGCAGGAGCCCGGCCAGCAGCTGGAAGACCATGGACAGCGTCATCGTCAGTGGACGGGTCGGCTTCTCTGTCGTGACCGTCGGCTGACCGGTCGGGCCCGGCCCGGCAGGCGGCTGGCCGGGCGCCCCGTAGGGGCTCTGACCTGCCGGCTCATAGGGGCTCTGCTGCCCGTACTGGCTCTGCTGCCCGTACTGGCTCTGCTGCCCGTACTGGCTCTGCTGCCCGTACTGGCTCTGCTGGCCGTACTGGGGCGGCTGTCCATAGCCGGCGCCATAGGCCGGAGCGCCGGGCGCAGACCCGGCGGAGGGCGCCGAGCCGTGCTGGCCCTGCTGCTGGCCCTGCTGCTGCCCGTACTGCTGCCCGTGCTGGGGCTCCTGCGGTGGCTGGCCCTGCGGCTGCTGCGCCCCGTCAGGATCCTGCGGCCCGCCCTGGTTCTCATCACCGGTGGTGCTCATCGTCGTCGATACCTCTCGCCGTCGGGGTCGTTCAGCGCTCGTTGACAGAACCCTATCGCTCTGAGCGGGGGAAAGGCAGGGTGCGGCTCCGTGACTCTGCGACACTGGTGCCCATGGCATCCAGCACCACCGCGCAGACCACGGCCACCGTCCACCTCGTCCGTCACGGGGAGGTCCACAATCCTGAGAAGGTCCTCTACGGCCGCCTGCCGGGGTTCGGGCTCTCCGAGCTCGGCCATCGCATGGCCGCCGGCATCGCGGACCATTTCGCCGCGCGGGCGGAGGCCGGGCATCCGGTCCACCTGCTCGCGGCCTCGCCGCTGCAGCGCGCGCAGGAGACCGTCGCCCCGCTGGCCGAACGGCTGGACATGCCGGTGCTCACCGAGGAGCGGGTCCTGGAGGCCGAGAACGCCTTCGAAGGACTCTCCCGCGTCAAGCAGCAGCTGCGCAGTCCCCGCTGGTGGCCCCTGCTGGTCAACCCCCTGCGCCCCTCCTGGGGCGAGCCGTACGCCCAGCAGGTCAGCAGGATGCTCGCCGCGGCCAAGGACCTCTCCGAGCTGGCCGTCGCCGAGCATGGCGACGGCGCTGAGGTCGTCGTGATCTCCCACCAGCTGCCCATCTGGGTCACCCGTCTGTGGGCTGAGGATCGCCCGCTGTGGCACGATCCGCGACGCCGCGAATGCTCCCTGACCTCCATCACCAGCCTGCACATCGGTCCCGACGGGGTGGAGTCGGTCAGCTACGCGGAGCCCAACAAGGAGCTCCTCAAGGACGCCATCGCCCTGCCCGGCGCCTGATCAGGCGGACGCCCAGGTTCGGCTGATACCTTTCCCGACGGCGCCGGACCGTTCCCGGCGTCGGCCCGCAGGGTCGGTGCGGGTGGCGTGGTCATATGACGACGCCGCCAGCGACCAGGATTACTACACGCTGTAGAATTATGCCGACGTCCGCGTCAGCGCCCCTGCGCGCCGCCGAACAAGCGACACCACCACGCGTCACCCCGTAAGGACCGCCCCATGAGTTCACCTGACTCCGCCGCGCATCAGCCGGACCGTCTCCGGCCGGTGATGGGACGCCGTGCCCTGATCGGTGCCTCCGGGCTGATGGCGGGGCTGCTCGCGCTGACCGCCTGCAGCTCCGAGAACGACCGGCTCGCCGAGCAGGCCGCCAACGACGGCAGCAACTACGTGGCCGGCGACGGATCCGTCCAGGAGTTCGCCCCCGAGGAACGCGGCGAACCCGTGCACTTCGAGTCCACCCTCTTCGACGGCTCCACGGTGGAGCCCTCCCGCTGGGAAGGTGAGGTGGCCGTCATCAACTTCTGGTACGCCGCCTGCGCACCCTGCCGCGTGGAGGCCCCCGACCTCGCCGAGATCCACGAGGAGTTCGCCGACGACGGCGTCCAGTTCTACGGCGTCAACACCCGCGACACCCAGCCCACCGCGGAGGCCTTCGAGCGACGCTTCGGCATCGGCTACCCGTCCATGGAGGACCGGGACGGGCAGGTCATGCTGGCCATGACCGACTATGTCCCGCCGTCGGCGGTGCCCACCACCCTCGTGCTGGACCGCGAGGGTCGGGTCTCCGCACGCATCCTCGGCATCGCCGAGCCGGGCACCCTGCGCGCCCTGATCACCACCGCGCTGGAGGAGTCCGCGGAGGCATGATCGCCGACGTCGGGCACGCGACCCTCAGCGCGGCCAACCCTCTGGGTGCGGTCAACAACCGGTTCGCGGAGATCGTCTTCGACGGCTCTCTGCTGATCTCTGCCCCGGTGGCGCTGCTCGCCGGGCTGGTCTCCTTCCTCTCGCCCTGCGTGCTGCCCCTGGTGCCCGGCTATCTGGGCTACGTCACCGGGCTCTCCGGGGTGGACCTGGCCGCCCGGCGTCGATCCCGCATGGTGCTGGGCGCGACCCTGTTCGTGCTCGGCTTCTCCGTGATCTTCGTGCTCATCGGCGTCCTGTTCACCCAGGCCACCGTGTGGCTGCGGGTGGAGGGAGGCTGGCTGACCCAGCTGCTCGGCGCCGTCGTCGTGCTCATGGGCCTGATCTTCATGGGCGCGTTCAGCATCTTCCAGCGGGAGCGGAAGATCGAGCGCCGCCCGCCCGACGGTCTGCTCGGCGCCCCGCTGCTGGGCGCGACCTTCGGCATCGGCTGGGCTCCCTGCATCGGTCCCACCTTGGCCGCGGTGCTCGCCCTCTCCACCCCGGTGGGCGGGGACCCCGCCCGCGGTGCCCTGCTGATGCTGGTCTACTCCCTCGGCCTGGGCATCCCCTTCATCCTCATCAGCTTCGGCATTCAACGGGGCATGAAGGCGGTGTCCTTCTTCCGGAAGCACCGGGTGGCCGTCATGCGCATCGGCGGCGGTGTGCTGATCGTCGTCGGGCTGCTGATGCTCTCCGGCGTGTGGAACATGTGGGTCTACGCGCTCCAGGACTGGTTCGCCAATGAGGTGAGGATGCCGATCTGATGACTCAGCCCCCTCAGCCGTCCGCACACCGGGACAACGCCCGGGAGGACGCACTCCACGAGGCCACCGGGGACGCGCCCCGCCAGGAGGTCGCCCCGCCGGCCCTGGGGCTCACCGGCATGCTGCGCTGGGCCTGGACCCAGCTGACCAGCATGCGCACCGCGCTGATGCTGCTGCTCCTGCTCGCGGTGGCGGCCGTGCCCGGCTCGCTCTTCCCGCAGCGGGTCCAGGACGCCTTCGCCGTGCAGACCTGGATCGACGACAACCCCACTGTGGGTCCGATCCTGGACACGTTCCAGGTCTTCGACGTCTACTCGTCGGTCTGGTTCTCGTCCATCTACCTGCTGCTGTTCATCTCCCTGATCGGCTGCATCATTCCGCGGGCCCGCAAGCACATCCAGCAGATGCGCTCGGCCCCGCCGCGCACCCCCGCCCGGTTGGAGCGGCTGCCGGAGTACGGAGCCCTGGAGCTCGACGACGGCGGCCCCACCCCGGAGCGGGCCCTGGAGGACGCCGCGGACGTGCTGCGGAAGCGCCGCTACCGCGTAGACGTGCGGGAGGCCGGTGAGGACTCCCGCGGGCGTCCTCGGCGGGCGTCGATCGGCGCGGAGAAGGGGTACCTGAAGGAGATCGGGAACCTCCTGTTCCACGTGGCGCTGGTGGGTGTGCTGATCTGTGTGGCGCTGGGGTCGATGCTCAGCTACCGCGGGCAGAAGGTGATCATCGAGGACGAAGCCTTCGTGAACTCGCTGGTGGCCTACGACAACTTCTACCCGGGCACGTGGTTCGACGAGTCTCGGCTGCACCCGTTCTCCATCCGCTTGGACAGCTTCGAACGGGTCTTCGACCGCGACTCCGCCACTCACTACGGCCAGGCCCTGGACTTCACCGCCGACGTCACCACCCAGGAGGGTGCCGACGGCGAGCCGCAGTCCGATGAGCTGAAGGTCAACCACCCGCTGACCCTGGGCGGGGCCCGGGTGTTCCTGGTGGGCAACGGCTACGCCCCGGTGGTGACCATCCGCGACGGCGAGGGGGAGGTGGCCTTCTCCGGCCCGGTGATCTCCCGTCCGGACGACCAGGTCTACACCTCCATGGCCGTCATCAAGGCACCGGACGCCCAGCCCGAGCAGCTCGGCTTCGTCGGGCTCTTCCTGCCGACCGCCCATGAGGCGGAGGACGGCGGACCCGCGATCTCGGTGGACCCCGAGCTGTACAACCCGCAGCTGCAGCTCAACTCCTACTACGGGGACCTCGGCCTGGATGAGGGCATCCCACAGAACGTCTACGTCCTGGACACCGACAGCCTCGAGGTGCTGAACTCCCGGGAGGTCGACGCCGGTGGCATCGTCCTCGACCCGGGGGAGACGCAGGAGCTCCCCGAGGGGATGGGGTCCATCACCTTCGAGGAGGTCCAGGACTACATCGCGATCGACATCCACTACAATCCCGCCCAGGGCGGGGTGCTCGTCTTCGCGCTGATCGCGCTGGGCGGACTCATCCTGTCCCTGTTCCTGCGCCGCCGTCGCGCCTGGGTGACCGTGGAGACCACGGAGGCCGGACGCACTCTGGTGCGCTACGGCCTGCTGTCCCGGGGCGAGGACTTCCGCCTGCGGGATGAGAACATCGCCCTGCGCGACCAGCTGGAGAGCCGGTGGCCGGTGCGGGCGCCTGAGAAGGAGGACTGATGAATCCGGTCAATGAGGAGCTGGCGCAGTACAGCGACCTGTTCATGCTCATCGCGGCCCTGATCTACACCGCCGCGTTCATCGTCTTCGCGGTGGACATGGTCCGCAGCTCGGCGACCATCCGCCGCCTGGAGGCCGAACTCGCTGAGGAGGCGCAGGAGGAGCTGGCCCGCGCGCGGAAGGGCGCGCTGGTGTCGGCCTCCGGAGTGCGGGACGAGGCTGGGGGCGAGACCGGGGGCGAGACCGGGGGCGAGGCCGAGGGCGATGGTGCCTCCGAGGGCGATGGTGCCTCCGAGGGCACGGCGCCGGCCGCCGCGGCCGAGGACCTCGTCGACGACGACATGGCCTACGTGGGCACCCGTCGTCCGTTCGCGAACGTCGCGGTGGCGCTGACCATCCTCGCCGCCGCCTCACACGCCTTCGCCGTCATCGCGCGCGGGGTGGCCGCCGGGCGGGCCCCTTGGGCGAACATGTACGAGTTCCTCACCACCGGGGCCCTGATCGTCTCGGTGGTGTTCCTTCTGGCGCTGGTCCGTCGGGACCTCCGATTCCTCGGCACCTTCGCCATCGGCCTGGTGGTGGTCATGATGACCGCGGCCACGATCGGATTCCCGACGCCGGTGGGCAACGTGCAGCCCGCCCTGCAGTCGCCCTGGCTGGCCGTCCACGTGACCCTCGCGGTGACGGCCATGGGTCTGTTCACCCTGACGTTCGCGATGAACATCCTGCAGCTGGTCCAGCACCGGCGCGAGCTGAAGGTGGCCGCCGGGGACCTGCGCGGCACGGGCGGCTGGCAGTTCATGCGGATGGTGCCGTCGTCGACGTCGCTGGAGAACTGGGCGTACCGGATGAACGCCGTCGGATTCGTGCTCTGGACCCTCGGCCCGCTGATCACCGGTGCCATCTGGGCAGAGGAGGCGTGGGGCCGCTATTGGGGCTGGGACGTCAAGGAGGTCTGGAGCTTCGTGATCTGGGTGGTCTACGCGGGCTACCTGCACGCCCGTGCCACCCGCGGCTGGTCCGGGAACCGGGCCGCGTGGCTGTCGATCATCGGCTTCGCCTGCATCATCTTCAACTACTCAGTGGTCAACGTGTACTTCCCGGGTCTGCACTCCTACGCCGGCCTGCCGGAGTGAGGCTCCGCTGCAGCTGACCCCCACTGCCTCGAGTGGCCACGAATCCCGGCATCTTCCTGATGACACGCCGCGACACGGGCTGAGATGCCGGGATTCGTGGCCAGTGGTTCCAGGAGGGCACTCCTCCACAGCCCGACGCCGTCTGGCTCCGACACGCGCATCCCTCCCCAAGTGACCCGGTGCCGCAGCGGACTCGTCCGCCGTCCCGCTGGGATGGGCGCATGGAGTTCCCTCAGCACGACCGCCGCCGGAGGATTCCCCGGCCCGCGCCTGCCGGTGCCCACCGCATGCATGAGCTGCTGGACCTGGGGTGGGAGGAGGCGGATGTCCGCCGGTCCCTCGACTACAGCACCCTGCAACGGGTGGACCACGGGATCTATGGCGCCCTGACGACGGAGGTGGAGGCACGATCCCTCACCCTGCTGCAGGCGCTCACGGCCTCAGGCGACCAGGTGGCTAGCCACACCACCGCCGCCGCACTGCTCGGCGTCCCGGGGTTCCGACTGGTCCCGCCGCTGCACATCACCAGCCCCGTTGCCGGCGGGCGGATCCGGCGCGGGCAGGTGCGGGCGCACCGTTCTGACGTCCCTGAAGAGGACATCACCGTGCTGGGCGGGGTCCGGCTCACCCGGCCCGGCCGGACCTGGGTGGACCTGGCGCTCGGACGCACCCTGACCGACGCGGTCATCCTGGCTGACCGGATGCTGCGTCCGCCGCGGCACGAGTTCGGCGAGCACGGGGACGCGGTGATGCGGTGCGAGGAGATGCGCGCCGCCGTCGCGCGACGCCGGGGGAGTCGGGGCATCCGGAGGGTGCGCCTGGCCGCCGACCTGGCTCGGGTGGGGGCCGACTCGCCGCAGGAGACGCGGCTGCGGCTCGCCATGTGGAGGGATGGGCTGCCCGAGCCTCGGGTGAATCCCCAGATCCTGGATGAGGCGGGGCGTGTGGTGCTCGAGCCGGACCTGGCGATCGACGAGTATCGGATCGCGATCGAGTACGACGGCGTCGAGGTGCACTCCGAGCCGGGCCAGGTGCTCCGAGACGTCCGGCGCGCGGATCGGGCCGAGGCGATGGGATGGTGGGAGTTGAGGATCACCAAGGACCACAGCCGGGAGCAGTGGCGGCCGGGTCTGCTCAAGATCCGCCGTGCTCTGCGAGCGCGTGGATGGGTGGACAGCTGAGCTCCGTGCATCCACTGGTCACGAACCCCGGGTTCTCAGGCCGTGTCGCGGCGCGTCATCGGGGAGATGCCGGGATTCGTGGCCACTGGATATGAGGCGGGGATCAGCGAGGTGTGTCTCCCTGGCGAGTCCCTGGGTCTCCGTCCTGGTCAGTCCCCGAGTCTCCGTCCTGCTCAGCCTCGCCCGGCGAGGAGTCCCGGCGCCGTTCGTCCTGCTGCCGGTGGAAGTCCTCGGCCAGCGCGTCCTCGGCGTCGTTGTCCTGCTGTTCTCCGGCGCCCAGTCGCCGGGCGCCCCCGAATCGGCGGGCCAGTGCCTCGCCGGCCTCGACGCGGAGGCTGTTGAAGAACAGGTAGCCGACCGCCCAGGACCCCAGCAGTCCCACGATGAGCGCGAAGATCATGCCCAGGTCCAGCAGCAGGCATGCGGCGAAGAGGATGAAGAAGGTCGCCAGGCGGATCAGGGAGTACTTGAGAACGGCCATCACTCGATTCTACGTCCTGTAGAGGTGGCAGTGCCGGCCCGGTGTCGGCGCGGTGTCCGCCCGGAGCTGACCAGGAGGTCTCGGCGTGATCCCGCGGCGCCCTATGAACTACCCTGGAAGATATGTTGAAGGTGATCATCCCGCTGGGAATTGTGGGTGCCGGGCTGATGATCTACAGCCTGATCGAATGCATCCAGACCCCGCGCCACCGCGTGCGGGTGCTCGGCAAGAGTGCCTGGCTCGCGGTGATCGTGCTGGTGCCGATCATCGGCGCCGGGCTGTGGCTGGCGTTCGGCCGCGGCCGGGTGGCGGCTCCCGGAGCCGCGCCCAAGCGCCCGTCCGCCCCCGATGATGACCCCAACTTCCTGCGGAACCTGGAGATCCAGCGCATGCAGAAGCAGCGCGAGGAGGAGCTCCGTCGCAAGGAGGCCGAGCTCGAGGCCCGGCAGAAGGGTCAGACCCCGCAGAAGAAGCCCGACGACGGCGCCGCGACGGACACACCGTCCGACGGTTCCGGCGCCCCTGGCGCGGACAAGGACGGCGACGGCAGCCGCAACGGCAACGGCCGTCCGCCTCGGCGCCCCGAGGACTCGGCCGGCGACGCCGCCGAAGACACCGACGTCGACGACCCGCGCAGTACCTGATCAGCCCAGTACCGGATCAGCACAGCACCTGATCAGCCCAGCAGCATCGCCGCGGCCATCGTGGCCGCGAACGCCAGGCTCACCTGGCCCGTCAGCTGCAGCACCGTGATCAGTGCACGCCCGGTGTGCCGGCGCGAGAGCATGATCCGCACGGGGCCGGCGCACAGCGGCCACACCAACAGCACCAGCAGGAACCACAGGTTCTGCGCCACCAGCGCCAGCGGCAGCAGCACCGCCACCCCGATCATCAGCACGTAGCTGATCCGCGCCTTCCGCTCCCCGAGCCGCACTGCCAGCGTCATCTTCCCGGACTCGCGGTCCGTGGGGATGTCCCGCACGTTGTTGGCCATCAGCAGCCCCGAGGCGATCAGCCCGGCGCCCACCGCACCCACCCAGGCGGCGGGGCTCAGCTGGGCGGCCATGACCCAGGTGGTCCCCAGGGTGGCGACCAGCCCGAAGAAGATGAACACCATCACCTCACCGAGCCCCAGGTACCCATAGGGGCGCGAGCCGCCGGTGTACCACCAGGCGGCCAGCACGCACACCGCGCCGACGGCGAGGAACCACCACATCCCTGACAGGGCCACGATCACTACACCGGAGGCACCGGCGATGCCGAAGGAGATGAACGCGGCGGCCTTCACCGCACCCGGGGACGCAGCCCCCGAGGCGGTCAGCCGCATGGGCCCCACCCGGGAGTCATCGGTGCCGCGCACACCGTCGGAGTAGTCGTTGGCGTAGTTGACGCCCACCTGCAGGGTCAGCGCCACGATCATCGCCAGCGCGCCGATCAACAGGTCGAAGGAGCCCAGCCCGGCGGCCGCGGCGGTGCCGATCACCACCGGGGCCACCGCCATCGGGAGCGTGCGGGGGCGGGAACCTGCGATCCATTCTGCGGTGGTGGCCACGGGACTCCTTCGATGGGGGACGGATGGGGGTGGGTCGGGTGCGCGTCCGGTCAGCAGGTCAGCCGGAGAACATCTGGAGCAATTCTCGCCGATCCGGCTTCCCGGATGTCAGCAGGGGCAGGGCGGCCAGCACGTGCAGGTCCTTCGGCACGGCCGCGGGGCCCAGCGTCTCCCGCACCGCCTCCCGCAGGTCGCCCAGGGTGTCGTCGGTGCGGGTGACGGCGGAGAGCACGACGGCGGCGCAGACTCGCTGCCCCCAGTCCGGGTCCGGGGCGGCGCCGACGAACGCGTCGCGCACTCCGGGATGGTCCAGCAGCACCGCGCGCACCCGCTCCGCGGAGACCTTGACCCCGCCGGTGTTGATGACGTCGTCGGCGCGGCCGGAGATGCTCAGCTCAGGCGTGGCGCCTGGGGTCTCGGCAGGCGTCAGCTCCCCGAGATCGTCGGTGAGGTAGCGGCGGTGCCCCATGAGCGGCTCCACGTCGAAATGCTCGGTGGTGAGCTCCGGGTCGTCAAGATAGCCCAGGGCGACCATGGGACCGGCCAGTCGGACCCGGCCGGCGTCGTCGGTGTCCACGGTGACGCCGGGAAGGGGATGGCCGTCATAGACGCACCCCCCGCAGGTCTCGCTCATGCCATAGGTGCGGACCACATGCAGGCCGGCCTGATCGGCTCGGCGCAGCAGCGGCGCCGGGGAGGCGCCGCCTCCGAGCAGGATCGTGTCCATGCTCCGCAGCGCGGACAGCGTCCGGGGATCTCCGGCCTCCAGGAGCCTGCCCAGCTGGGTGGGCACCAGGGAGACGAAGCGAGGCTCAGCGGTCAGCTGCTCGGCGGCGCCCGCGAACGCCGCGGGATCGGTGGTCCCTGTCAGCAGCGGCACCGGGACGGTGCCGGCCACCAGGCTGCGGGAGAGCACGGCCAGGCCCGCCACATAGCTGGGCTGCAGGGTCAGCAGCCAGTGCCCGTGTCCGCCGAGTGCCGCCGCCGTCGCGTCGGCGGAAGCCTGCAGCGCGGCGGCGGAGAGCAGGGTCTGCTTCGCCGTCCCGGTGGAGCCGGAGGTGCGCACGACGACGGCGGGGGCCTCACCGTCGCGGCCATGGTCCGTCGCGTCGGGGCGGTGCACCCAGCGGGGGGCGTCGTCGTCGGCCGGAAGGAATTCGATCGGGGGCGTCGCGCCACGGAGGGCGGCGTCGAGCGCCTCCAGGGCGGGCTCGATCCAGGAGTGACCGGTGCGGCTCATCGGGCGGTGGATGGGTCGGGGGTCGCTGTGACGACTGTGGGCATGATCCGCTGACCCGCTCAGCCTCGGGCCCCGAACTGTTCCGCCACCTGCTCGCCGATGGTGCCGATGATGTCCCGATCGGCCGCGCCCAGTCGTTCTCCGGCCATATCCGCCTGGTGCCAGTGCGGGTACATGATCTCCGGCCGGCCGACGCGGTCGATCGTGGTCCGGTCCTCCTCGGTGAGCTCGAGCGCGGCATAGCCCAGCAGGTCCTCCAGCTGGTCGAGGTTCCGGGCCGCGACGGCGGTGTTGTGCACTCCGGGACGGGTCAGCGTCCACGCCAGCGCCACCTGCGGGATGGTGGCGCCGTGCCTGCCCGCCACCTCCTTCAGGGCGTCGACGACGTCGTAGAGGCGGTCCCAGTCCGGCACGCGCATCTCCTGACCGGTGCCGTCCTTGAGGCGGGCAGGGCCGTCGGGCTGCTGTCCCCGGCGCCACTTTCCGGTGAGCAGGCCCATGTTCAGCGGACTCCACGGCTGAGTGGAGATCCCCGCGTCCAGGGCGGCGGGGATCTGTTCGTACTCCGCGGTGCGGGTGTAGGCGGAGTAGAGGATCTGCTGGGCGACCGGCTTGACGAAGCCGTGGGCCTCGCAGACTCGCAGGGCCTTCTGCAGCTGCCAGCCCATGTAGTTGGAGACCCCGTAGTAGCGGATCTTGCCCGACCGGACCAGAGTGTCCATGGTCTCCAGCGTCTCTTCCAGCGGAGTCTGGCCGTCCCACTGGTGCAGGTAGAACAGGTCGATGTGGTCCCGGTCCAGCCGGGCCAGGGAACGGTCGACCTCTCGCAGCAGGTGCCAGCGAGAGGCGCCGCCGTCATTGGGACCGTCACCGATGACCATGCGGGCCTTGGTGGTGATCAGGAAGTCCTCGGCATGGTCGAGCTTCTTCAGCGCCGCGGCGACGACCTCCTCGGCCACTCCGCGGCCGTAGAGGTTGGCGGTGTCGATCAGGTTGATCCCGGCCTCGTGCGCGCGGGACAGCATCTCTGCGGCACGGTCGGCGTCGAGGTCGCCCATGTGCGTGAGCTCCTCACCACGGCCGAAGGTCAGCGTGCCGAGGGCGATGGGGGAGACCCGGAGGCCGCAGGTGGGGGAGAGCTGGCGGTAGAACGGCGTGGAACCAGTGGGGGCGTCTGGGGTGCTCACAGTGTGTCCTCCTTAGACGGGACGGCTGACGTTGCCTCCGGACGCGTGGTCGCTAAACGTCGCGTCAGTGCGCTCAGAGCGACCATATCTCCGGAGTCAACGTCAGGGTCTCAGAAGTAGTACGGGTAGCTGGACCAGTCCGGGTCCCGCTTCTGCAGGAACGCGTCTCGGCCTTCGACCGCCTCGTCGGTCATGTACCCCATGCGGGTCGCCTCCCCGGCGAAGACCTGCTGACCGGCCATGCCGTCGTCCACCGCGTTGAAGGCGAACTTCAGCATCCGCACCGCCTGCGGGGACTGGGCGGCGATGTCGGCGCACCATTCGAGCGCCACCTGCTCCAGCTGCTCATGGTCCACCGCCTCGTTGACGGCCCCGGCGGCGACCATGTCGTCGGCCGAGTGCTCACGGGCCAGGAAGAAGATCTCTCGGGCCTTCTTCTGGCCCACCTGACGGGCCAGCAGGGCGGAGCCGTAGCCGGCGTCGAAGGAGCCCACCGTGGCATCGGTCTGCTTGAACCTCCCGTGCTGCTTCGACGCGAGGGTGAGGTCGGCGACCACGTGCAGAGAGTGCCCGCCGCCGGCGGCCCAGCCGTTGACCACGGCGATGACGACCTTCGGCATGGTGCGGATCAGCCGCTGCACCTCCAGGATGTGCAGCCGGCCGGCCTGGGCGAGGTCCACCGTCTCGGCGGTCTCGCCCGAGGCGTAGCGGTAGCCGTCCCGACCGCGGATGCGCTGGTCCCCACCGGAGCAGAAGCTGTGCCCGCCGTCCTTCGGGGAGGGGCCGTTTCCGGTGAGGATCACCGCGCCGACGTCGGGCGTCATGCGCGCATGGTCCAGGGTGCGGTAGAGCTCGTCCACCGTGCCGGGGCGGAACGCGTTGCGGACCTCCGGCCGGTCGAAGGCGATGCGCACCGCGGGCAGATCACGCAGGATCCGCCCGTCCGCGTCCCGCTCCACGCGCCGGTGGTAGGTGATGTCGGTCAGCTCGAAGCCCTCCACCGGGCGCCACTGCCAGGGGTCGAAGACGTCGGAGACCTTCTCGGGAAGCTGCGGTGCGTCAGCGAGGGGTGCGTCAGAGTTCAGTGCGTCGGTCACGCCCAGAGTCTACCGACAGGCGGGAGGCCCGCGCGGCGCCGATCAGTCCAGCTCGCGGCGCAGCTCTCAGTGCAGCTCCACACCGGTGGCCTCGCGCACCTGCTCCTCGCTCACCCCCGGTGCGGTCTCCACCAGCTGCAGGCGCGGCTCGGCCTCGGTGCCGACGACGTCGATCACCGCCAGGTCCGTGATGATCCGGTCCACCACGCCCTTGCCGGTCAGCGGCAGGGTGCAGGCGGGCAGGATCTTCGGGGAGCCGTCCTTGGCCACGTGGTCCATCAGGCAGATGACCCGCTCGGCCCCGTGCACCAGATCCATGGCGCCGCCCATTCCCTTGACCATCTTGCCCGGCACCATCCAGTTGGCGAGGTCACCGTTGGCGGCCACCTGCATCCCGCCCAGCACGGCGACGTCGATCTTGCCGCCGCGGATCATCCCGAAGCTGGTGGAGGAGTCGAAGAACGCCGCGCCCGGCAGGACGGTGACGGTCTCCTTGCCGGCGTTGATCAGATCGGGGTCCACCGCATCCTCGGTGGGGTAGGGGCCCACCCCGAGGATCCCGTTCTCTGACTGCAGCACCACGGTGCGCTCGGCGGGGATGTGGTTCGGGATCAGGGTGGGCATGCCGATGCCCAGGTTCACGTAGGAGCCGTCGGGCAGCTCGTCGGCGGCGCGCGCGGCCATCTGGTCACGGGTCCAGCCCGCGCGGGTCTCGGTGCTGAAGTCGCTGCTCATGGCAGGGTCACTCCTTCTCGTCGCTGCGGACGGTGCGCTTCTCGATGGGCTTCTCGATCTCCGTGCCGACCTCCACGACGCGGTGCACGAAGACCCCGGGGAGGTGGACGGTGTCGGGGTCGATCTCGCCCGGCTCCACCAGCTCCTCCACCTGGGCGATGCAGATGCGGCCGGCCATGGCCGCGTCCGGGCTGAACTGGCGGGCCGCCTTGTTGAACACCAGGTTGCCGTGCCGGTCGCCCTTCGCGGCGTGCACCAGGGAGAAGTCGGTGACGATCGACTCCTCCAGCACGAACTCCAGCTCGCGTCCGTCATGGACGGTGAAGGGACGCACCTCCTTCGGGGGAGATTCCTGTGCGACTCCGCCGGCGCCGTCGTACTTCATCGGGATGCCGCCCTCGGCCACCTGGGTGCCGACGCCGGAGCGGGTGTAGAACGCCGGGATCCCGGCACCGCCGGCGCGCATCTTCTCCGCCAGGGTCCCCTGCGGGACCAGCTCCAGCTCCAGCTCGCCCTCCAGGTACTGGCGGGCGAATTCCTTGTTCTCGCCCACGTACGAGGACGTCATCTTCGCGATGCGCCCGGCGGACAGGAGGATGCCCAGTCCCCAGTCGTCCACGCCGCAGTTGTTGGAGGCCACCGAGAGCCCGGAGGCCCCCTGCTCCAGCAGCGCCTCGATGAGCTGGATGGGGTTGCCGGAGAGGCCGAAGCCGCCGACGGCGAGCGAGGCGCCGTCGGGGATGTCGGCGACGGCCTCGGCGGCGGTCGCCACGGACTTGTCGATGGTCATGGGTCCTCCTCGGGGACTCGGTGGCTCTGGATCGGTGCAGGTCTGTGTGGGTCTGTGTGGGTCGTGGTGGTCGGTGCGGATCTCTGGTGGGGAGGCCGGCGTCGGTGGGAGCGGCCCGTCAGCTCGCGGTCCACCCTCCGTCGATGGCGTAGGACGTGCCGGTCACCATGCCGGCGGCGTCGGAGGCCAGCCAGGTGGCCAGGGAGGCGACCTCCTCGGGCTCAACCAGTCGCTTCACCGCGGACTCGGTGAGCATGATGCGCTCCACCACCTCGTCCTCACCGATGCCGTGGAGGCGGGCCTGGTCGGCGATCTGCTTCTCCACCAGCGGGGTGCGCACATAGGCCGGGTTGAGACAGTTGGAGGTCACGCCGTGGTCGGCGCCCTCCAGGGCTGTGACCTTGGACAGGCCCTCCAGCGCGTGCTTGGCGGCCACATAGGCGGATTTGTAGGCGCTGGCGCGCAGCCCATGGACCGAGGAGATGTTGAGGATCCGGCCGAAGCCGCGCTGGTACATCCCGGGAAGCGCGGCGCGGATGAGCAGGAACGGGGACTCCACCATGAGGCGGTGCATGAAGCGCCAGGCCTCGGGGTCGAACTCATGCAGCGGGGACACCCGCTGGACGCCGGCGTTGTTGACCAGGATGTCGGCGTCAGGCACGCCGGTCTCCTCACTCAGCTCCTCCAGCGCGGAGGTCTCGGCCAGGTCCACGGTCCATGCCCGGCCGCCCACCTCGGAGGCCAGGGCCGTGGCGGCGTCGCCGTCGCGGTCGCAGACCGTGACCTCCGCGCCGGCGGCGGCGAAGGCCCGCACGCAGGCCGCCCCGATGCCGGAGGCCCCTCCGGTGACGACGGCGCGTCGACCGGCCAGCGCGTCGGCAGGGATCGGCGGGGTCCGGGTGGGCTGGGGGTCCATGGATCTCCTCCTGGGGAACGGGGGTGAGGTTGGGGCGATCAGCTGTCGGGGCGGGCAGGTCTCGGGACTGGCAGGTGCGGATCAGAAGCCGCCGACGGCAGAGACCAGGGCGATCAGCGCGGCCACGACCAGCACCGGGATGACAAGCGTCACCATACCGATGTCCTTGTACGACTGGCGATGGGTGAGCCCGCACACGATCAGCAGGGTGACCACCGCGCCGGAGTGCGGCAGGGTGTCGAGTCCGCCGGCGGCCATGGCCGTCAGACGGTGCATCATCTCCAGGCTCATCCCCTCCGCCTCAGCCATGGCGCGCAGGTCCCCGCCGAGGGCGTTGAGCGCGATCGTCATGCCGCCCGAGGAAGAGCCGGTGAGACCGGCGGTGATGGAGGTGGTGACCACCGAGGTCACCAGCGCGTTGGCGCCCATGCCGAACACCGAGTCGCGGACCACGGCGAAGGCGGCCACGGAGGCGACGACGGCCCCGTAGCCCACCTCGGAGGCGGTGGAGAAGATCGGCAGCATGGAGCGCTTGACGCCGTCGCTGAACCCGACCTTCAGAGTGCTCCACTGGCCGAAGTTCATGGCCACGATCAGCAGCACCGCGGCCACGATGGCGACCAGCACGGCCCACAGGCCGGCCCGGGAGTCGTAGGCGATGGACCCGAAGGTCTCCTCCTGCAGGTAGGACCAGTCCAGGGCGGGGAAGATGACCAGGGTGCAGGCGAAGTTCACGGCGAAGACCATCAGCAGCGGCAGGAACGGCACGATCCGGTTCGGCGGGGCCAGGGTGATGGTGACCTGCGAGCCGTCGTCGGCGGAGCCTCCGATGACCTTCTTGGACTCCGGGGACTCGAAATGCTCGCCCTTGGTGATGAGGCTGCGACGCCGGTGCTCCAGCCACAGCAGGCCGAGGCCGAAGATCAGCACACCGCCGAGGATGCCGACGCCGGGGCCTGCATAGGCTCCGGTGTCGAAGAACTGCCCGGGGATGATGTTCTGCACCTGCGGGGAGCCCGGCAGGGCCGTCATGGTGAAGGTGAAGATGCCCAGCGCGATGGTGCCCGGGATGAGCCGACGGGGGATGTCCGCCACACGGAACAGCTCGCGGGCCAGCGGGTACATCACGAAGGCGACCACGAACAGGCTGATGCCGCCGTAGGTCATCAGGGCGGAGGTGATCACCGTGGCGGCGATGGCGCTGCGGCTGCCGATCCAGCCGGTCACCGTGCGGGCGATGGACTCCGCGTATCCGGTGACGGTCATCAGGATCCCGAAGATGGCCCCGACCAGGAAGATCGGGAACCAGCTGCCCACGAACCCGGCCATCGCGGGCATGAACACCTCGGTGTAGGAGGCCAGGATCGGGGCCCCGGAGAACACCAGGCAGACGACGGCGGAGATGGGGGCGGCCAGGATGACCGGCACGCCCCGGTAGGCGAGCGTGATCAGCAGCAGCAGGGACACGATGATGCCGATGATGCCCAGGATCATGAGGTCTCCTCTTCGGAGGTGGTGGTCGGGCGACGGGATCTCGTCGCCGTGGACCAGCATGCTCCGCGGACTGTGATCTGGGCTACATCGACATGTTCAACGCTGGGGCGCGGATCTTGTGTCCAGCTACGAAGCACCGCCACGAGGTGGGCCGGACCGTCGGGACGCCAGCGCCCATGAGATCTCGATCAGGGTGTCCAGGTCGCCCAGATCTGCCCCGGCGATCTCGCCGAAGCGCTGGAGCCGGTAGCGCAGCGTGTTGACGTGCACGGGGATGCTGCGGGCTGCCAGGGGGATGCTCAGCCGGTGGGTCAGGTACGCCTCCAGGGCCTCGAGCACATGCTCGCCGAAGCTGCCGGTGTCCTCCAGCGGCGCCAGGTAGCGCTCCCTCAGCAGAGCGGTGACCTCCGGAGAGGCGTGCACCCCGGCCCGCCAGGACAGGCTCTCCAGATCCACCAGCCCGGTGCGGCCCACCGCCCCGGCGGCGCGCAGGGCCGCAGAGGCGGATTCGAAGGATCGTGGCAGCTCGTCCAGCGCGACGGCGGGGCCCAGCGCCGCGGTGAGCCGGGCCGGGTGGATTCCGGGAGTGGGTTCTCCGATGACGATCCCCACCAGCGAGGAGGCGCGGACTGCGGTCAGGATCCTCACTCCGGCCCGCTCTGCCCAGTCGTCGAGGGCGCGCTGGCGGTCGACGTCGGCCTCCGGGTGGGAGTCGGCGGCCAGGGCGCGCAGCGGCGCGGAGGTGGGGACGTCGTAGAGGGCCGCGCCCCGGGCCAGCTCCGCGGGCTCCATCCACGTGGCGACGGCGTCGCCGATCCATGCCGCCCGGCGTGTGGAGTCGGCCAGAGCTCGGGCGAGGTCCTTGTCCTGGTAGACGAGCACCGCCCGGGAGGAGAAGGCGTCTCCCAATGCCCAGAGGATGGTGGAGGAGGCCAGCACCTGGTCGGCGGGAATGCGGTGGGCCGGGGCGTGCTCCAGCAGCCGGTGCAGGATCACGGACATGCACACTCGGAAGCCCGCCAGCACGCTGCCCACGGGCACGCCTTGGGCATAGCGCTCCGAGGCCAGCGCGTCGGCCTCGCTGACGTCCTGCGGGGAGGGCTCGAACCCGGCACGCACTGTCCGGATGCTCAGGGCGATGTTGCGCCGCACGGAGGACTCCAGGGCGGAGTCGGGGACGTCGTCGTAGCCCGGTACGGTGGCGCGGATGTCACGGATCGTCTGCTCCAGGATCGTGTCGTCCTGCTCCAGGGCGGTGAGGAGCCGCTCCCAGTGCTCATCCGCTGTCATGGGTGTCACGATACCGCCGCCGTCGCGGGGTGCAGAGGACCAGTCTCAGACGCCGAACGGTGCGGGGTACCGGATCGTCCCCGTCGGCAGTGGGCAACCGGTGAGGCTGAGTGCCATCAGAGCCTCGTCAGGGACGTCGAAGCCGACCCTGATCCCGTGGGAGGAGGCTCGTTCGAAGCCGAACCGGGGGTAGTACTCAGGGTGGCCCAGCACGACGACGGCGTCCTCGCCCAAGTCCCGGGCGGCGTCGAGGCCGGCGCGGGTGGCGGCCGATCCCGCTCCGGTGCGTTGGTGAACCGGGACGACCGAGCAGGGAGCCAGGGCCAGGGCCGGCATCTCACCGATGTGGCAGCGGGTCAGCAAGGCGTGGCCCACCGGCTCACCCTCCGGTGTCAGCGCCAGCATGGAGAGCCCGGGGATCCAGGCAGGGTCCTGCCGGAGAGCGTCCACCAGATCTGCCTCGGCGCTGGTCTCGAAGGCGGCGCGCGTGATGCGGCGCACGGCGGCCGCATCGGCGGGATCCGTCGGCGATTCGGGGCGTGTGCGCCACCCGGACGCTCGGGCCGCGTGACTGGTCATGCGGCTCACGATACCGCCGCCGTCGTGGGTTCCGGCCGTTCTGCACCCCGAAATCACGTCTGCCTCACCAGATATGGCGGTGCGATCGTGATTCCGGGGTGCAGAGTCTCGGCCTGGGGTCAGGGCCTGCGCATCACGGGGCGGTGTGGACCGTCACGGACGAGCTGCCGGAGGACTGGTAGCCCTCGGTGGCCATGACCTGGTAGTCGTGGCTGCCCAGCGGCATGCCGGCCTGCTCCCACGCGTGGAAGTGGTTCGCCGTGGTGATCGACCCGCTGGTGCGCGTGTCATGCCGGACGCTCCAGTACTGCTGGAACGTCTGGGTGCCGTCGATCGACGGCTCCTCGACCCGAGTGGTCTCGTAGATGTCGTAGTAGCTGCCGTCCGACCAGAAGGTGCCCTTGTAGTCACCGGTGGGACGGTAGGTGCCGTAGTCCTCGATGATGTAGTACTCCACGAGCGGGCCACGGGTCCAGCCGTAGAGGGCCAGGTAGCCGTTGCCCGACGGGTTGAACGTCGCGGAGTAGTCCACGGTCCGGGACGTACCGGTGGACCAGCCCTTTCCGACGACGAAGTTCCCGGTGTCGCCCCACTGCGTGGAGTAGCTGCCGCCCGGTTCCAGGTTCATGGTGATGGTCCCGGGGGCGTCGGTCCAGAACGTGTAGAAGTAGCCGTCGTGGTATCCCTGGGTGTCCTCGTAGACGGGCTGGGCCGAGGCTGGGGTGGCCAGAACGGCCCCGCACAGCATGGCCAGCGCAGCAGCGACGGCGACGGCGCGGCGGTGCAGAAGTCGGCGGATGCGGCCGGTGGACGGGGGTCGTGTCGCCGTCCGGGCGGGCGGCGTCTGAGCGGTGGTCATGGGAATGTCATCACCTTTCGTAGGAATGTTCATGTTCCGGCGAGGAAGGTGATCAGGCTTCCGTGGCCGGTTCGGAGCTGTGTACCGGGTTGCGGCACCGAGGGTGCGGCGGGAGATCGGCGGGTGAGCTCATTTTGTTCTCCCGATGAACGAAAATGTAGTGCACGTCACATCTCCTGGCAAGTGTTCACCTCTCTCGGGGTGAGTCTTCGTGACGGACTGTGGGGCCGAGACCGCTTCACACGTACAGTGGAGATGTGAGCCCTGTGATCGCCGCCGCCGCACCTGAGGTCTTCGGCGGGCGCCATCTGGCTCTGCTGGGACTGGCGGCCGTGCTGGGCGTGGTGGTCGTCTGGGGCGCCCGACGGCTGCGAGGCCATCCGGCTGAGCACCGTGTGACCTGCCTGGCGGGCTGGCTGCTGCTGGCGGCGTCGTTGGCCTGGATGGGCTGGTGGATGCTCCCGGAGAACTGGGACATCGGGCGCTCACTGCCGCTGCATTACTCGGACGTGCTGCGCATCATCGCGGCCGTCGCGCTGATCCGGCGCTCCCGCTGGGCGGTGGCCATCACCTGGTACTGGGGCCTGACGCTCAACACCCAGGCGCTGCTGACCCCGCATCCCAGTCAGCTGCGGTTCTCACCGGTGGAGTTTCCCTTCTACTGGGGGCTGCACATCGCGGTGCTGCTGGTGGCGCTCGTCGTCGTCTGGGGACTGGGCCACCGGCCGGGATGGCGAGACTTCCGCATCGCCTACGCGGCCGTGCTGGGGTGGGCGGCGATCGTCATGGTCCTCAACTCCTGGCTGGGCACCAACTACGGCTTCCTCAACGAGCTTCCCCCAGGCGACTCGATCCTGGATCTGCTGGGCCCGTGGCCGATCTACATCCTCTGGGAGATCGTGCTCGTTGCTGCGGTATGGGCGCTGATGACGCTGCCCTGGACACGACCGCGGCCCGGAACACTGACCACGCGGACGGCCCGTCAGCGCAGCGCGGGCGGCAGCGGACGGGGCCGGTACCGCGCCACGAAGAAGCCGCGCCAGAGCCGGGGCACCGAACCCGGAGCCCCGGACTGATACGGCGACGACGGCGCGTCCCCCTCGCGCTGCCGGAGCACCACCGCGCTGTGAGCCGGGGCGCCCGGATCGTAGGGGTGGTTGGGGTCGTAGAGCAGCAGTTCCAGCTCGCCC
The DNA here is from genome assembly GCF_052656005.1 of Nesterenkonia sp. K-15-9-6. Classification (NCBI taxonomy): domain Bacteria; kingdom Bacillati; phylum Actinomycetota; class Actinomycetes; order Micrococcales; family Micrococcaceae; genus Nesterenkonia; species Nesterenkonia sp. K-15-9-6. The sequence continues at coordinate 18,666 of NZ_JBQYEY010000019.1, read as the reverse complement.
GCCGGGGAGCGCCGGTACCCGTGGCAAACCGCCTGGTGGTTGCGACCCAGCGCCGAGGGGCGCAGCGAGTGGACGCTCACCAGCCCGAGGACCACGGGGACGCCGTCGTCGAGCGAGGCCAGGGCGCGCCGAACCTCCCTCCGGGTGAGCCCGATCAGCCACCCGGTGGGCATCGCGCTCCACGTCAGGTACCGAAGTCCGTTCAGGGCGCCGTGCCAGCCGCTGAGCATGCTGTGGCGTTGGCGGGCCCGAATGTGATCGGCCAGCGGATGCCCGTCCGGCGGGACGCCCGGAGACGTCCCGTCTGCGGTGCGGAAGTCCTCAGACGTCGACGGCGGCACCTTCGCCTCGGCGTGGAGGTGGTCCAGCGCGGAGAACGCCATCCCGCCGCATCGCCCGCGTCCGGTCCAGGTGACCTTCCGGCCCACCACCGGGGGCAGTCGGCCGGAGAAGAGCACGTCCACGAAGCGGTTCGGGAACCGGAAGGCATGGCGCCGGGGATCGAAACCGGTGCGGCGGCCGAGGTCCGCCGAGGCGGGGGACTCCGGGATGCGCTCCATGGGTTCACCGTACCGGAGGGTCCTTCCGCGGATGCTGAGCTGGCCGTAGGGTGTGGGTATGCGGGAGATCACACACGACGGCGACCTGGACCACCTGCGCGAGTTCTACCGGCATTTCGGGCACGTCGAGGCGGCCCCGGTGTCGGTGCTCTACGAGGACTGGGCCCTGGGGGTCGCTGAGGACACCGAGGTGCTCGACCGCCTGCTGGCCCTGCCTCCGGAGAAGCGCCAGCCGAACCTGCTCTTCGCCGCCGCGCGGCTGCACGGCACTCCGCTCAAGGCCTGGGCGGACGCCCGCCCGCAGATCCTCGCCCACTGGGAGGACATCACCACTACGATGCGGGAACGGCGCACCCAGACCAATGAGCCCGGGCGCAGCGCGGTGCTGAACCTCGCCCTGTCCCGGATCGAGGGCCCGGTCGCCCTCATCGAAGTGGGAGCCTCCGCCGGCCTGCTGCTCTACCCCGACTGCTGGGAGATCCGCTACGGCACGGCTGCGGGCCCCGTCACCCTGGAACCGACAGGCCCGGTGCGCGCCGAGGTGGAGCTGGACTGCGGGCTGGAAGGCATCGAGCCGCCGTCATCGCTGCCGGAGATCGCCTGGCGCGCCGGCGTGGACCTGAACCCGCTGGACCTTCGCCGGGAGGAGGACCGGGAGTGGCTGGAGCATCTGGTGTGGCCGGGCATGGAGTATCGGCTGGACCGCATCCACGCCGGCGCCCAGCTGGTGGCCGCCCAGCCGCCGTCGATCGTGCGCGGGGACCTGAACGGGATGCTGCCCCAGCTGCTGGACCAGGTGCCCTACGGGGTCACCCCGGTGGTGTTCCATTCGGCGGTGCTCGCCTACCTGCCGCTGGAGGACCGCGAGTCCTTCGCGCGCCAGGTGCGGGCCTCCCACGCCCGGTGGATCTCCAACGAGGGCTCCCGGGTGCTGCCCGAGATCACCGAGAAGCTGCCGCAGGGTGGCGACACCCCGGACTTCGTGCTGGCCCTCGACGGCGAGCCGATCGCCCGCACCGGCCCCCACGGGCAGTACGCCCAGGCACTGTGACTCTCAGGGACCGCGCTCGGCTGGCGGAGGCGCAGCGGCTGCTGGACGGGCTCGGACTTGACGACATCTCCGGCGTCGAGGGCTGGGCGCTGGCCGGGACGCTGCCCATCGGCGTCGACATCGAGGACTCCGATCTGGATGTGGCCCTTCTGGACGACGACGTCGTCAGCGCGTGGTGCCGCTGAAGCCGTCGGAATCGCCAGAGTCGCCGGGGTGGCCAGAGTCGCCGTGGTCGGGTTCGTCGCTGTCCGGTTCGTCGGTGGACTGCTGCTCGAGGCTCTCGAGCCGGGCCTCCAGCATGTCCAGGCGCCACCGGTCCTCGGCGGTGAGGTTCTCCTCGGCCCGGGTCGGGATGTGCGGCTCCTCCAGCTCCGGAGCGGCAGGACGCCTCTCCAGCTCGGAGAGGCGCCTCTTGAGCTGCTCGAGCTCCTCACGGTCGCCCGGTGCCCCGATCCCGCGCTCTGTCCGCGCCGTGACCACGGCGACGATCCCGCCGACGATGATGGCGGTGAGGACGATCCAGGCGAACCACGGCATGGCCTCACGGTAGCAGGGGGTCAGGCGAGCGCCCTACGAATTCTTGACCGAGACATCGCCGATTCATAGGGCGTTCATAAGATCGTGCCCTTCCATGGGGACTCGACACGTCATCGAGAACCCCAGGAGAACCCCATGGAACACCTCTGGATGGTCATGGTCGACGCCGCAGCGATCCTGCTGCTGACCTTCGGCCTGTACTTCCGCCGTCACCACCGCCGGGACCTGGTCACCGCGTTCGTGGTGGTCAACATCGGCGTCTTCGCCGTCGCCGCGGTGCTGTCCTCCCTGGAGATCGGCATCGGGGTGGGCCTCGGCCTCTTCGGCGTGCTGTCCATCATCCGGCTGCGCTCCTCCGAGATCTCCCAGCATGAGGTGGCCTACTACTTCGCCTCGCTGGCCATCGGCCTGATCGCCGGCTTCGACGGGATCGACCCCGCCCTGGGCGTCGCCCTGATCGCCCTGATCCTGCTGGCCGTGGCCCTGGTGGACTCCTGGAAGGTGCTGGGCCGGTCCCGTCAGCAGACCCTGCGCCTCGACGGCGCGGACCTCGACCTGGACACGGTGCGCGCCCGGCTCGAGCCCCTCATCGGCGCGCCGGTGCGCTCCGTGAGCATCACCCGAGTGGACCTCGTGGACGACACCATGACGGTCAACGTGCGGTGGTCCGATGCGCGCCCCCAGGACCTCCGCACCGAGGCGGACCTGGCGGGTCCGTCCGCGGCAGAGCATCCTGTGGCCGAGGGGCTGGAGCGTCGGGCATGAGCCTGCCCCACGCGACCCCGCCCGGGCGCATGGTCGAGTCCCTCGCGGCCGGATTCGCCCCCATCACGCTGGACCAGCTCAACGCGCAGGCTGCGCTGCAGACCCGCGTGGACCGCAAATACGTGGTCCATGGTCCCCAGGTGGAGGCGCTGCTGCGTCACCTCCAGGAGGACCCAGCCCGGGTCCTGGAGATCTCCGGGGCACGGGCCATGCGGTACCGGTCCCTGTACTTCGACACCCCGGACCGGGTCTCCTACCTGCAGTCCACGCTGCGCCGGCGGCGTCGCTTCAAGCTGCGCACCCGCCAGTATGTGGACACCGGCCAGGCCTACCTGGAGATCAAACGCTCAGGGTCCCGCGGGGAGACGGTCAAGGAACGCACCAGCCACCCCTATGTCCAGCTGGACCGCTTCCGCGGGACCGCCGACGACGACGTCGCCGCCGCCCTGTCCTCCACCGGAGTGGACCCGGCGCGGATCGAGGAGCTGGTGCCGTCGCTGGGCACCGCCTACCGGCGCACCACGGTGCTGCTTCCTGCCGCGGAGCCGGGGGAGCCGCCGTCGCGGATGACGATCGACACCGACCTCCAGTGGACCCGGCATGTCAGCACCGCCGAGGCCGGCTCCACACCCGCACGCAGCGAGTCCCTGACCACCCCGGGCCTCGCCGTCGTCGAGACGAAGTCGGCCTCGGGCGCGGGCCAGGCGGACCGGATCCTGTGGCAGCTGGGCGTGCGGCCGACCCGGCTGTCCAAGTACTGCACCGGCCTGGCGGCGCTGTGCCCGGAGCTTCCGGCGACCCCCTGGAAGCGCACGCTGCGCCGGCACTTCGCCTCGGGGATCCACCATGGTGAGAGCCTGCCCAGCCGGTAGGGTGCTCCCATGGGGAGTCAGGAGCATACGTTGACCCGCCTGGACGGCAGTCCGATCCGGGCGCTGGTGGTGGACGACGACCCGATGCTCAGCGAAGTCCTGGCCATGGCGCTCAGTGCCGAGGGCTGGGAGCCTCACCGGGTGGGCAACGGCCAGGCCGCACTGGCCGCGGTGCGGGAGCTCCGCCCCGACGTCGTCGTGCTGGACGTGATGATGCCCGGCATCGACGGCTTCGAGGTGGTCCGCCGGTTGCGGGCCTCCGGAGAGGATGTGCCGGTGCTGTTCCTCACCGCCAAGGACGACGTCGCCGATCGGATCGCCGGACTGACCTCCGGCGGGGACGACTACGTGACCAAGCCCTTCTCCGTGGAGGAAGTGGTGGTGCGGCTGCGCGGCATGGTGCGCCGGCACGTGCGGCATGTGGCGGAGGAGTCCTCGGTGCTGGTGGTCGGAGACCTCGTCCTGGACGAGGACACCTATGAGGTCACCCGGGCCGGGGCGCCGGTGGAGCTCACCGCCACCGAGTTCTCCCTGCTGCGGTACCTGATGGAGAACCAGCGCAAGGTGCTGTCCAAGGCTCAGATCCTGGACGCGGTGTGGCAGTACGACGTCGGGGGCCGCTCCTCGGTGGTGGAGCTCTACATCTCCTACCTGCGGCGCAAGATCGACGCGCTCGGCCCGCCGATGATCCACACGCTGCGCGGGGTCGGCTATTCGATCAGGGCCGCCGATGAGTGAGCGGACCCTGGCCCGGCTGAGTCGCTGGCCGTTGCGCCGCCAGCTGGTGGCCGGGATCGTGATGCTGCTGGTGGTGGCTACCGTCGTGATCGGGGTGGTGACGGTGGCGGTGCAGCGGCACACCGTGCTGGACCGGGTGGACGACCAGCTCGAGACCGTGCTGGAGGCGCAACGCTCCGCTGTGGAGGACGAGGCCCAGGAGATCCCCCGGATGCGGGCCCGCTCCGTGGTGGTCATCGAGGCCGACGGCGTCGAAGAGGTCGCCGAACTCACCGATGAGTCCGGGGTGGTGTCGCCGCTCTCGGACGCGGAACGGCATCAGCTGCTCGACGGTGCGGGCCGGGAGCCCTACGCCGAGACGGTCCAGCTGAGCGATCACGGCTCCTACCGGGTCACCTCGGCCGCCCTCGACGGCGGCGGACAGGTGGTGGTGGGGCAGTCCCTGTCCGAGGTGGACCAGACCATCCGGGACATGACCCTGTCCTTCACCGTGGTGGGGCTGCTGGGGGTCACCCTGGCGGCCCTGGGCGGGCGCTGGATCATCCGGCTGGGGCTGCGCCCGCTGGAACGGCTGGCCCGCACGGCCTCCCAGGTGTCGCAGACCCCGCTGGCCGAGGGCACCGTCTCCATGCCCAGCCGGGTGCAGGACCAGGACACCTCACCGGGCACCGAGGTGGGGCAGGTGGGTGCGGCGCTGAATCGCATGCTGGACCATGTGGAAGACGCCATCGGCCGGCGGCAGAGCAGCGAGGACCAGCTGCGCCGGTTCATCGCCGACGCCGGCCACGAGCTGCGCACCCCACTGGCGGCGATCAGCGCCCACGCCCAGCTGATGGAGCGCCGCCGGACGGAGATGCCGGAGGAGCTGGGGCATTCCTCCCAGCGGATCCGCTCCGAATCGCAGCGGATGGGGCTGCTGGTGGAGGACCTGCTGCTGCTGGCCCGCCTGGACTCCGGGGTGCCGCTGGCCGAGGAACCCGTGGAACTGGCCCGCATCCTGGTGGACGTCTCCGCGGACGCCCAGCTGACCGCTCCGGGGCATCAGTGGCACATCGACCTGCCCGAGGGCGCTGCGGATCTGACGGTCCGCGGGGACGCCGCCCGGCTGCACCAGGTGGTGTCCAACCTGGTCAACAATGCGAAGGACCACACCCCGGAGGGCACCTCGGTGATCCTGCGCCTGCGTGCGGACCGTGCAGATGCCGTGGAGGTGACCGTCGAGGACGACGGCCCCGGCATCCCGGAGGAGCTGCAGCCCCGCATCTTCGACCGGTTCGTGCGCGGCGACGGCGCTCGCAGCCGCGGCGATGCCGAGGCCGGTCAGGGCAACACCGGCCTGGGGATGGCGATCTGCGCGGCGATCGTCCACGCCCACCGGGGGACTATCCGCTGTGAGTCCCGGCCGGGCCGCACCCGGTTCGTCATTCGGCTGCCTGCGGCTCCTCACTCGGCGGGTCCGGCAGCTTCTGCGCGAGGATGATGATCTCGGGGGAGTCCTCGGCGAGTTCCTCCCGGTCCCAGTCTCCCCAGACCTCGGCGACCACGAAACCGGCCTGCCCCAGGGACTCCACCAGCGTGGCCAGGCTCCGGTAGCGCAGGGTCTCGTGGACCACCAGGTGTCGTCCGTCGGGCAGCACCGTGTGGCCGCGGTGGGTGATCAGCGGGCCGTCGTCGGCGGCGTCAGCCGAGGTCGCATCCACCCCGGCGAGCTCCACCCAGGAGGTGAACTCGCCGCCGTCGGGATGCGGCTGGGTCTCCCGGGTGTGCTCGGCGTCCCAGGCGTCCAGATCCAGGGCCTCCGGGTTCCGGGACTCGAAGGCCAGCCAGCCGCCGTCGGCCAGGTTCCGGTGGGCGTGGGCCAGCACCTCGTCCCAGGCCGCGCGGGGTAGGAAGTACTGGGCTACGTGGCCCTCCATGACGGCGACGTCGGCCGCCGCCGTCGGCAGCTGCTCCGCGGTGCCATGGATCCAGGTGACGGCATCGCCGCCCGGCCGGGTGCGGGCGACCTCGATCATCGCCTCCGAGGGGTCCACTCCGGTGACCTGCAACCCTCGACGAGCCAGCTCCACTCCGAGCACCCCGGTGCCGCAGCCGATGTCGGTGACCCGCCGAGCGTCCTTCTGCTCGATCAGCGCGGTGTAGAACTCGTGGTCCCAGCCGCCGGAGTTCTCGACGTCGTAGACGCGCACCATCTCCGGGTGTTCCGTCCACGGGCCCTCGACGGTGACGGTCTCGCCCATCAGAACCGCCGCTCGGCCGCGCCCAGGTGGTGCGCCAGGAAGGCGTAGTCCCAGGCGCGCTCCTTCCAGGACTCGTAGCGGCCGGAGGCGCCGCCGTGGCCGCCGTCCATCTCGATCTTCAGCACCACCGGCGCCTCGCCCTGCTGATGCTCGCGCAGCCGCTGCACCCATTTGGCGGGCTCCACGTACAGCACCCGGGTGTCATGCAGACTGGTGACCGCGGCGATGGCCGGGTAGCGGGTGTCCCGGACGTTCTCATAGGGGGAGTAGGACTTCATGTAGGCGTAGACCTCGGCGTCCTGGATCGGGTTGCCCCATTCCTCCCACTCCAGGGCGGACAGCGGCAGGTCCGGGTCCAGGATGGAGGTCAGGTTGTCCACGAACGGCACCTGCGCGACGATCGCGGTGTACTTCTCCGGGGCCATGTTCGCGATCGCGCCCATCAGCAGTCCGCCGGCGGATCCGCCGAGGGCCGCGATGCGCGCCGGGTCCGCCCAGTCGGCCTCCACCAGCTGGTCGGTGGCGGAGAGGAAGTCACTGAACGTGTGGGTCTTGGTCAGCTTCTTGCCGTCCTCGTACCACCAGCGTCCCAGCTCCCCGCCGCCGCGCACATGGGCGATGGCGAACACGATCCCACGGTCCAGCAGGGACAGGCGGGGGATCCCGAAGGACGGGTCCATGCTCATCTCATAGGAGCCGTAGCCGTAGACCAGAGTCGGGTTGGTGCCGTCCGGGGCGACGTCGCGGTGGTGCATCACGGTGACCGGGACCTGCACCGGGGAGCCGTCCGGCGCGGTGCCGTCCCCGGGTGCCCAGATCCGGGTGGCGCGGTAGGCAGAGAGGTCGACGTCGTGGACCGGGGTCTCGCGGCGCAGGATCGGGGTGGGCGCAGCGGCGTCCCCGCCGTCGTCGGAGGGGGCGGCATGCGGGATGTCATAGATGCGCGGCGGCGTGAACCAGGAGGTGTACAGCACCCGGAACAGGGGGGCCTCATGCTCGGCGGAGGTCACCGCGCAGGTGAACAGCTCCTCCTCGAACCCCGGCCCGGGAAGCGACGACGTCGGCACCGCCGCGCCGCCGTCGCGGACGTTGCGCAGTGCGTCCAGGGAGAGCAGCTGCACGGACTCCACGGTGTCGCGCCGGGCGCTGACCAGCACCTGGGCGGCCGTGACGGTGACGCCTTCGAGTTTGACGGTGTCCTCGTGAGGGAGCACGGTGGTGCCCAGGTCCAGGGGGTCTTCGGACCGCTGGGCGGCCAGCGCCTCTGCGGTGGTCAGGCTCAGCGCATTGTTCGGGCCCCCGGCATTGTGGGTGACCAGCAGCTTCCGCTCGCCGTCGAGCTCGATCGGGTCCACGCTGTGCAGCAGCCGGCGGTCCGCGGAGATCAGCAGCACCGGCTCGGCGTCGGGGTCGGTGAGGTCCAGCAGGCGGGACTCGTCATACTCGGAATTGCCGGAGAGGATGATCAGCTCGCGCTTGTCCGAGGAGACCCCGAACCCGCTCCAGAGCTGCTCGTCGGTGATCTCCAGCAGCAGCCGATCCTCGGAGGCGTCGGTGCCCAGAGTATGGACGTAGAGACGCCAGGGCCTCCAGGACTCGTCGGCCACCATGTAGTAGGCGCGCGACCCGGTGGGGTCCAGGACGGCGGCGCCGTGGACGTCCTCGACGGTCTCTGGCAGGTTCTCCCCGGTGGTGAGGTCCCGGAAGCGCAGGGTGTGCCGTTCGTCCCCGGTGGTGTCCTCGCAGTAGGCGAGCAGCCGGCCGGACTCGTCGATGCTCATCCCGCCGAGCTGGTAGAAGGCGTGGGGCTTCGCCTCGGCGTTGGTGTCGAAGTAGGTGACCTCACCGTCGAGCGGCTCCCCGGGCTGCACCTCGGGTGGGGTCCAGGCGTCCAGGGATCGGGACTCGGGAGCTTCTGACTCCGGGGCGCTCACCGGCACACGGCAGTAGATCGGGTGCTGCTCGCCCTCGATGGTGCGGGTGAAGTACCAGAACCCGCCGCGCCGGGAGGGCACCGTGAGGTCGGTCTCCACGGTGCGGTGCTTGATCTCGGAGAAGATCGCCTCACGCAGCGGCTCCTGGTCCGCGGTGACGGCGTCGGTGTAGCGGTTCTCCGCGTGCAGGTGCTCCAGGACCTCCTGGGACTCCTTGTCCCGCAGCCACTCATAGGGATCGGTGACAGTGTCCCCGTGGTGGACACGGATGGTGGGGACCTTCTTCGCCTCCGGGGGAGCGGGAATCGTGGTGGTCTCAGACATGGGCACCATTCAACCAGAGGGCGGTGTCACGGCTGTCTCGTCAGGCCCGGCCGTTCAGATCCAGGCGGGCCTGGGCGACGATGACGGCCAGCTGGGCGCTGGTGTCCGCCCCGATCTTGGCCCGCGCGCTGGCCAGGGTGCTCTTGACGGTGCTCGGCGAGATGAACAGCTCACTTGCGATGTCTTCATAGGTGTTGCCGTCACCGATCAGCCGGGCCACGGCGATCTCGCGCTCAGCGAGTCGGCTCACGCGTCGACGGGCCGACTCGCAGACCGGCTCCGTCCGCGGGCCGACGTAGCTGGCGATCAGCCGGGAGGTCATCGCCGGTGAGATCATCGGGTCGCCGTCGTGGGCCATGCGCAGGGCGGTGGCGAGGAATTCGGTAGCGTCCTCCTTCAGGAGGAAGCCGGTGGCCCCGGCGTCGAGGGCGCCATGCAGGTGGGTGTCCGTGCCGAAGGCGGTCACCGCCAGGACGGCGGGCGGGGCCAGCTGCTCGCGGAGCCGGCGGATGGCCTCGACGCCGTCCATGCCTGCACCCAGGTGCAGGTCCATCACGACGACGTCGGGCCGGTGGGTGCGGACGGCGTCGATCGCCTCGGCACCCGACGGGGCGGTGGCGACGACGGCGATGTCCTCCTCGCCGCTCAGGATGTTCTGCAACGAGCCCAGGACCAGGGCGTCGTCGTCGACCATCACCACAGAGAGCATCACGCGGGAAGTCTACCAACTGGGGGCTGACGCGACGGGGGAGCCCCAGGTCAGAGGCGGGGGACGGGCCGCGGCTCAGCCGGGCGGCTCGGCGGCCTCGGGCGGAGGCCAGGGCAGCCGGACGGTGAGGATGAAGCGGCCCTCGTGCTGATGAGTCTCCACTGTGCCGCCGAGCGCCCGGGCCCGTTCCTCCAGGCCGACCAGACCCGTGCCGGAGCCGGCGGTGAAGCGGGGATGCTCGGGGAGCCGGTTGGTGACCCGCAGATCGATCCCCTGGCCCTCGCCGCCGGTCAGGCTGATCTCCGCGGTGCGGTCGCTGCTGTGCCGCAGCACGTTGGTCAGGGCTTCCTGGAGGATGCGGCGGACCGCGTGCTGCAGGGCGTCAGGGGCTGAGGAGAAGCCGTCGACGAGCACGAAGGGACGCACGTCCACGCCGCCGGCCGCGGCCTCGGCGAACAGGGCCTGCAGGTCGGTGACCCCGCGCGGGGAGGGTGCCGGGGCGGCGTCGCTGGCGTCGCCTTCACGCAGGGAGGTCAGCAGGGTGCGCAGATTGGTCAGTGCCCGGTCCGCATAGTGCCGGGTGGTGCGCAGCTCGTCACCGAGGCGTGGGTCACCGGAGTGCTGCGCGGCCTTCTCCAGCCCGCCCACGTGCAGGGAGAGCCCGGAGAGGTCGGAGGCCAACGTGTCGTGGACCTCCCGGGCCAGGATCTGCCGCTCCTGCTGACGGGTCAGCTGCTCGGTGAGCGCCTCGTTGCTGTGCTCGGCGGCGCGGGCGTGGGCCTCGGCGGTGCGGGCGGACCGGCGCTGCCGCACGCCCAGGGAGATCCCCAGCACCAGGCCCAGGCACAGGACCGTGACGACCGCGACCAGGATCTGCCCGGTGCGCTGGTAGTCCGGATCCGGCCAGCCGGTGAGGGCGTACAGATGCAGGCCCGTGCAGATCAGGATGACGGCGAATCCGGCGGCGGCGACCGCCCAGTGCCAGCGACGCTCGGCCCGGACCACCCACACGGTCAGCCCCACGGCCAGGACGAAGGGGTCCAGGCGCAGCAGCAGTGCGACGACGGTGCCGGCGATCATCGGCACCAGCGGAGCGCGCCGGTAGAAAGGCAGTGTGAGCAGGGCCAGCATCGCCGCCCCGATCATGATGGCGCCGAGAGTGGTCGGTTCGTCCGTCGCCGGGTCGATGTACCCCGGGTTCGTCATCGCCGTCGACACCGTCACCAGGAGCCCGGTGCTCATCATCACCAGCACGACGATGCCGGAGAGGATGACGCGCACGGCCCGGGGCCACGATCGGGGGAACATGCCGTCAGTGTACTGAGGCGCTCTGACATGCGGACACGGCGGATCGGGCACCCCGATGTGCCCGATCGGGCAGTGCGGTCTGCCTGATCAGCGGTGCCGAGGCGGTGCGGATTTCGACAGGCTCGAATCAGCACATCGTGCAGCACTCGCAGACTGATGAAGAAAGCAGGTTTGAGCCATGACTTCCACCTATCCCGGGCCCGTCGCCGTCGAGGCGGCGCCGAGCCGGAACGTCCTCGGGATCATCGCCCTGATCACCGCGATCCTCGGCACGATCTTCGCCTGCGTGCCGGGCGCGCTGATCCTGGGATGGGTGCTGCTGCCCATCGCCTTCGTCCTGGCGCTGGTGTCCCTGTTCCTGAAGGGGAAGAAGCGCGGAGCCGGGATCGCCGGGCTGATCGTCTCCGTGGTGGGCACCGTCATCGGCGTCATCGTGTTCTTCGCCGTGGTGGCCGACGCCTTCGACGACGCCTTCAGCGACGAGACCACCGTCTCCGCGCCTGAGGAGGATGAGGGCGGCGACGACGAGGACGCCTCTGGGGCCGAGGACGAGGCGGCCACTGAGGAGGAGGCCGACGTCGCCGCGTCGTCTGATGACGACGAGGCCCCCGCTGAAGGGACGGACGCCGACGCCGAGCAGGGCACCCGCCCGAACCCCTACCCGCTGGGCTCGGAGATCACCACCTCTGACTGGACGGTGACGGTCAACAGCGTGGACCTGGACGCCACTGACGCCGTCCTGGCGGAGAACCCTTTCAACGAGGACCCGGAGGAGGGCCACGCCTACATCCTGGTGGACCTCAGCGTCCAGTACATCGGTGATGACCCCGCCGGGGACACCCCGATGGTCAGCGTCGACTATGTCTCCGCGGAGGGGAACACCTTCCGGGCCTCAGACATGCTCACGGTCGCGCCGGACAGCTTCGACTCCATGAGCACCCTGTATGAGGGCGCCACGACCACCGGCAACATCGCGATCCACGTCCCGGCCGACGGCGTGGAGGACGGCGTGCTGAAGGTGTCACCGGGATTCTTCGCCGACGACGTGTTCGTGGCGGTGGACTGAGAAACTGAGACAGGAGGGGCGGACGCCGAATACGGCGCCCGCCCCTCCGGCGAAGCGGAGTCAGCTGAACCAGGACAGGACCAGCCGCCCGCTCATCGCGAGGAGCACCAGAATCCCCACCACACCGGCTGACTTCATTGCGACACCATTGACGAGCCTCCCCATCAGGGCCCGACGACTGGCGAGCAGCACGACGACCAGCCCTACATAGGGCGCCACGAGAACGATCAGGGCCTGCGCCGTGACAATCAGCTGGATGGGGTTCCCGCCGGCCACAATCATCACTGTCGCGCCGAAGATCAATGGGATCAGGATGAAGGTCTTCACCGGAGCCGAGGCGAGTTTGTCTCCCAGCCCCAACGCGTCAGAGAGCACAGTGCCGCTGGCCACAGCATTCGCCGTCATGGATGAGAAGGCCGCGGCGAAGAACCCGAGGGAGAACAGCGTCGAGGCGATCGGCCCGGCCACCGGCTCAAGTGCCTGGCCCAGCTCCTGCAGGGTGTTGGCTTCCAACCCATGGCGCGACGTGGCCACGGCGGCGACGATCACGAATACGGCCATCAGCCCTGGTGCCGCGATGCCTGGTACGGTGTCCCGCCAGCGCACCTCGCGGAACTGCTGTTCCGTCAGCTTGCGCTCGCGGATCGCGTAGCTGACGTAGAACGCGGCATTGATGGAGAAGTTAGTCCCCACCAGGGCGACCACCAGCAGCTCAGCTCCAGCTGGAACTGTCGGCAGGACCAGGCCCGTCGCGACTGAGCTCCAGGCTGGGTCGGTCATCAATGCGCTGATGACGAATCCGAGTGCCATCACCGCAACCATGGCGATCAGCAGGCGTTCGATGATGCGATAGACGTTCTTGGCGAAGACCACGAACGCGACCGCCGCCGAGGCGATGATCGTCCAGACCATCGGCGGACCGCCGAAAAGTCCTGCCAGGCCCAGTCCGGTGCCGACGGCGTTGCCGACGCTGAAGATCAGGGTGATGAGGAAGACTCCGACGCCGGAAAGGGCACCCCACGCAGTGCCGAAGGTGTCCTTTGCTGTCTGGATGATCGAGGTCCCGCTCCGCAGCCCGATCCGTGCGCTCATGTCAGTGAACACGATGGCGAGGACGGTGGACAGGACGATGACCCACAGCAGGTGATAGCCGAACTGGTTCCCAGCCTGCACCGCCGTGGTCAGGGCCCCGGGGCCGAACTGCCAGGCCCCGGCGATGAAGGCCGGTCCCATGATGGCCAGGCTCGTGATGACCCGCCGCGGCCATGTTGGCCGTTCAGACGTTCCGCGGCTCATAGCGCTGGTCACCGCCTTGTCACTCATGTCAGCTCCGCGGCCCTCAACGCCTCGGCGATCTCGGCGCGGGCCTGGTCCGGGAGATCCAGCAGGGGACTCCGGACCGCGGCCCGGGGGATGATGCCCCGTTCCACGAGACCGAGCTTCAGAGCCACCGTTCCCTCCATGTGAGAGCCGCGGTGGTACACGTTCTTCGTCACCGGGAGGAGCCTGTCGTGGATGGCGCGGGCTGCGGGGTAGTCCTTTGCCTTGCCCGCCCGGATGAGCTCGATCAACGGTTCCGGGGCGAGCCCTCCATAGCCCACCAGTGCGCCGTCGACGTCGAACATTGTATGGAGCAGGTACTCATCGTGGCAGGTGAGGATCTGCAGGTCAGGATTCTCCGCCCGAAGGACCGGGATCTCGGTGTCCCAACGGCGCATGTTGCGGACGCCGTTCTTCGTGGCGATGACGCCGGGCTGAGCCGCGATCTCCAACTGGGTGTCGAGATTGTAGGTGGCCTTGGTGACGTCGGGGTACTGGAAGAGGATCGACTGCAGTCCGGAGGCCTCGTAGATCGCACGGTAGCGCTCCTGCGGCGCACCGTCCTGATATCCGAAGCGCAGCCACCCGTGGGAGGGGTAGACGAGCGCGCCGGTCGCTCCAGCTTCGGCGGCGCGGACTGCCTCCTCGGCTGCGACCTGGGTCCCCTCGCCGGTGATCCCGGCGATGATCGGGATACGCCCGTCAACGGCTTCGACCAGGGTCCTGATCAGGTCGGTCTGCTCCTGGGCGGTGAGGAACGTCCCCTCACCTGCATGGCCGAGACACACCAGTGACTTCACCTCGTCGAATGAGGCCAGCCACTGGGCGTACTTGGCGTTCGCCGCGTGGTCGACGTCGCCGTCCTCGCCGAACACGGTCACGGGTGCGGGGTTGAGGCCCCTGAGATCCATCGTCTCCATCATTGCGTCACTCCTAGAATCGATTGCGGGAACGTTCCCACTATGACGGGAGTCACAGTTGGCGTCAAGGGGCTCGGTCGCAGAATCTTCGGCGTCTTGCCTCTAGAGTGGTCGACAGCGGGAGGTGGCGAGCACATGGAGCAGCAGAGCGGCAGAGGCCGTAGGGTCACAATCTTGGACGTGGCGCGCGCCGCCGGGGTCAGCAAGTCGACTGTGTCGCGCATACTCGACGACCGGCTTCCCCATTCGGGCTCTCCGAATGCCCAGAAGGTGAGACGCATTGCGGAAGAACTGGGCTACACCCGTGACGTCTTCGCCTCTGGTCTGCGTCAGGGGCGGACCAACACCGTCGGCGTCATCGTTCCCCGGCTCACCGACACGGCCATGGCGGTGTTTTTCGAAGCGATCTCCCATGCCAGCGACCGCAGGGGCAGGCTGGCCGTCGTGGCCACCACGGATCATGAGCCGGACGGGGCCAGACGTGCCGTGCAGAATCTGGTCAAGCGGCGCGTCGACGGGATCATCTTCGCCGCGGACCGGCGCGACGACCCCGCGCACAGCTGGCTGGAAGAATCTGAGGTGCCGTACGTGCTGGCACTTCGCAGTGAAGGAGACGGGGATGCTGCAGTCGGCGACGACGTGCTGGGCGGATACCTCGCCACCCGACACCTGCTGGATCTGGGACACAGCTCCATCGCTCTGCTGACCGGCCCAGAGTTCGCCTCCAACGCCCGGCTCCGCCAGCAGGGATTTCGTGAAGCCATGGAAGAGCAGGGTGCGGAGATCGACCCCGTGCTGGTGAGGACCACTGACTTCACAATGGACTCCGCCGCGGAAGCGGTCCACGAGATGCTGGACGCTGGACACGGGTTCTCGGCCCTCTTTGCCGCGACCGACAATCTTGCTATCGGTGCCATGTCTGCTTTGTCGCGACGGGGGTTGACTGTGCCCGACGACGTGTCCGTGGTCGGTTACAACGACATCCCGCTCAGCGCGCATCTCCCGATTCCGTTGACGAGCGTGAGAGTCCCCTTTGAAGAGATCGCAGCCAATGCCCTGGAGCTGCTGGAGGCAAAGATCGATCACCGTGAGGTGGCCAGGGGTGTGAAGGTTTCGACGCCGAGCCTCATCCCCCGGCGGTCCACTCGCCGCGTCCCATGACGTGACTCGGCGACGGCTGCGGATCTGACGAGCCTATTCCCCCGCCCGCACCAGTCCGGACTCATACGCCGTCACCACGATCTGCGCCCGGTCGCGCAGGCCCAGCTTGGTGAGGATCCGCGAGACGTGGGTCTTCACGGTCTGCTCGGCCAGGTGCAGCTCGGCGGCGATCTCCGCGTTCGCCAGGCCTCGGGCCACCTGCGTCATCACCTCCCGCTCCCGGTCGGTGAGTTCGGCCAGCAGGTGGGTCCGGGGCCGCGACGTGGGGCGGGAGGCGTAGTCGGCGATCAGGGTGCGGGTCACCTTGGGGGAGAGCAGCGCCTCACCTTCGGCCACCACGCGGACCGCGTGCACCAGCTCCTCCGGGGTCGCGTCCTTGAGCAGGAAGCCGCTGGCCCCGGCGCGCAGCGCGTCGAAGACGTACTCGTCGGCGTCGAAGGTGGTCAGCATGAGGATCCGCGGCGGGGTGCCCGGCATCTGGGCGATCTGCTTCGTGGCGTCCAGACCGTTGACCACAGGCATGCGGATGTCCATCAGCACCACATCCGGCCGGGTCCGTCGCACGACGTCGACGATCCCGTCCCCGTCCTCGGCGGTCCCGACGACGGCCAGGTCCTGCTGGGCGTCGAGCAGTGCGGCGAAGCCGGCGCGGATCATCGACTGGTCGTCCACGATCAGCACACGAACCGCGGCGGAGGGGGTCTCAGGCATGGCCCCACGGTACCCCTCCGGTATGCCCCGCACATCGCTCTGTGGTGTGATGTGACCATCACAGCTCCTCGTCAAGGATCGATGTCATGATCCGCCGCCTGCTGCGCGACTGCGCCTATGTGCTGCCCGGACTGCCCATCGCGGTCTTCGGGTTCAGCCTGCTGGTCACGCTGACCGCCGCCGCCATCGTCACCGCCCCGCTCTGGATCGGGGCGCTGCTGCTGCCGGCCACCCTGACTGTGGCCTCCGGCTTCGCGGAGCTCTCCCGCCGGCGGCTGCGTCTGTGGGGCGCGGTCCCGGAGCCTGTGGTGTACCGGAGGCGGGGGGCCGGTGTCGCCGGGGTGATGCGCCTGCTGGGCGACCCGCGGCGCTGGCTGGATCTCATCTTCGAGGCGATCATCGCCCTTCCGGTCCGGCTGGTGACGTTCGTGATCGCGGTGCTGTGGATCGCCCTGGGGCCGGCCGCCATCACCTACTTCTTCTGGTCCCGCTTCATCCCGGGGGAGCGCGGCCTGATCCAGCTGCTGGACCTGATCGCCCCCGCGCTGGTGCCTGCCACCGACACCGGCCGGTACCTGCTGGACTCCGGCGTGTTCTTCACCGTAGGTGTGATCGTCCTGGTCACCCTGCCGGCCGTGATGCACGGCCTGGCGTGGATGGACGCGCTGCTGGCCACAAGCCTGCTCGGCTCCGGCGGCCGGGGCAGGCTTCCCGACGGAGGCATTGTCGCCCCAGGGATCGAGCCGGCGGTCGATCCTGTCGTCGGGCCCGAGGCCGCCTCCGGTGCCCCGGCGGAGCGGGCTTCCGGAGCGTCCTTCAGCGCCCAGGCGTGGTCCTGGATGGGGGCGGTGTTCGCCGCCGTCGTGCTGCTGGCCGTGGGCTGGCCGGTCACCGCCGCCGTCTATGAGGTCAATGTGGCGATCGCCATGATTCTCACTGTGGCGCACAGCGGCGCCCTGGTGCTCACACTGCGTCACTCCTGGTCCGGCATCGGTCTCTCCGTCGTGGCTTCGGCAGCCATGATGGGGGCCACCGCCGAGTCCGAGGTGAGCGTCTGGCCCTGGCCGGTGACCGCGATGCTCGCCCAGTGCGGGGTGCTGCTGGTCGCAGCACTGCGTCAGCGCTGGTATGTGGCGGCCAGCGGCTGGGCGGCCAGTGCGCTGCTGACCGGCGCTGCCGTGGTCGCGACCGCCCCTGAGGTGCCGGGCGGGGTGCTCTCTACGGCGATCGTCTTCGCCTCGGTCAGTGCAGGAGTGGTGCTGCTCGGAGCACTGACCCGTCAGTGGATCCTCAACGCCGGGCGCCTGCAGGCCTCCGAGCAGGCCAGCGCCCAGCAGACCCGGCGCCGCCGTGAGCTGGAGGAGCGCAACCGCATCGCCCGGGAGCTGCATGACGTCGTGGCGCACAGCATGTCGGTGATCAGCGTCCAGTCCGCCACGGCTGCGTATCGCGTCCCCGACATCGGGAAGGAGGCACAGCGAGAGTTCGAGGAGATCGCGCGTTCCTCCCGGCAGGCGCTGGGGGAGATGCGGATGCTGCTGGGCATCCTGCGCGGCGACGACGACGTCCCCACTGCGCCGACGCCCGGGCTCGGGGACATCGAGCAGTTGGTGGAGGACACCCGCGCCTCGGGCGTGACGATCCACGTCGACGGGTTCGCCGAGCTGCCTGAGGTCCCCTCCGCCGCTGGGCTGGCCGCCTACCGGCTGGTACAGGAGGCGCTGAGCAACGCCCTGCGCCATGCGCCCGGCTCAACGGTGGCGGTCACGGCATCGGTGGAGGCGGGAGAGCTGCAGCTGACCGTGAGCAACACCGCCCCGCCGGCGAGCGACGCCGCACCGTCTCCGGGCGCCGGGCTGGGGCTCGAGGGCATCGAGGAACGGGTCAGTGCGGTGGGCGGCGTCGTCGAGTCGGGCCCGACGCCGGAGGGCGGGTTCTGTGTGGAGGCGCGCCTGCCGCTGGAGTGATGGCGCTGTTTCTGGGATGCACGGGCCGTTCCAGTGGCATGCCGGGTGCCTGCGCTGCCGAAGAGTCATTCTCCCGTGCATCTCTCCCCAAATGACGCGGGCGGGGTCTATCGGTGGTTGCACCGGCCTGTTCATCAGGAGCCGCAGTG
The DNA here is from genome assembly GCF_052656005.1 of Nesterenkonia sp. K-15-9-6. NCBI lineage: Bacteria > Bacillati > Actinomycetota > Actinomycetes > Micrococcales > Micrococcaceae > Nesterenkonia > Nesterenkonia sp. K-15-9-6. The sequence goes on along the minus strand of NZ_JBQYEY010000019.1, from coordinate 334 downwards.
GAGCCCACTGAACCTAGTCCTCGAGTCTTTCGTCATGGCGATGATGTCTTCGACAGAGTCATCGCTCTGCTCAAGCAGGGCATGAGCCTCCGTTGTGCGGCGGTTGCATGCGGGGTCTCACTTTCGACCGTGAAGCGTTGGGTACGGAAATCCCGTACTGGAGATCGGCATGGACCCCATGGCGCACCCCGACATCCCGGTCGGGAACAGTTTCATCAGCTGCGCCAACAAGGCCGCTCTGTACGTGCAGCGGCGATAGCTGTGGGAGCCTCTGCGACCAGCGGGTACACCTGGGATCGAGAGATCCGTGGTGGCGCCGGCGCGCTGCCCGCCC
>NZ_JBQYEY010000018.1:0-73550 GCF_052656005.1 Nesterenkonia sp. K-15-9-6 | reverse complement strand
GGGTACTCGACTCGATCGAGTCGAGTACCCACAACTCCAGACCAACTCAGCGGGGCGTGGGGCGGGGGGGGTGGGAGGGAGGGGGAGGGGGGCGTCGTCGTTGAGGATCAGGAGCCCATAGTGGCTTCCCATGCGGCGTGCAGCTTGGCGTAGTACCCGCCAGCGGCGATGAGCTCCTCGGGGGAGCCGTCCTCCACCACACGCCCCTCGTCCACCACCAGGACCCGGTCGGCGATCGCCACGGTGGAGAGCCGGTGCGCGATGATCAGCGCCGTCCGGTTCCCCAGCAGCCGCTGCAGCCCCTGCTGCACCAGCTGCTCGCTGGGCAGGTCCAGGGAGGAGGTCGCTTCATCCAGGATCAGCACCGCGGGATCCGCCAGGAAAGCGCGGGCGAAGGAGATCAGCTGCCGCTGTCCGGCCGAGAGCCGACCCCCGCGCTTGTTGACGTCGGTGTCGTAGCTCTTGGGCAGGTCCATGATGAACTCATGGGCGCCCACGGCCTGGGCAGCGGCGATCACGTCCTCCTGCGGGGCGTCGGGGCGGCCCAGCGCGATGTTCTCGGTGATCGTGCCGGAGAACAGGAACGCCTCCTGGGTCACCATCGCCACGTGACGGTGGTGGTCCTCCAGGGAGAGCTTCCGCAGGTCGACGCCGTCGAGGGTCAGACTGCCGGAGGTGACGTCGTAGAACCGGGCCAGCAGCTTCACCAGCGTGGACTTGCCCGCTCCGGTGCGGCCGACGACGGCCACGGTCTGTCCGGCGGGGATGTGCAGGTCCATCCGATGCAGCACCACGGGACCCTCAGACGTATAGCGGAACTCCGCCTGGGAGAACTCCACCTCGCCGCGGCAGGCGTCCAGACGCTCCGGCTGCGGGTCCTCGGTGACGGTCGGCTTCTCCTCCAACAGGCCGGAGACCTTCTCGAGCGCCGCCGTGGCCGACTGCAGGGCGTTGTAGAACATGGCGATCATGTCCAGCGGCTGGAAGACGCGTTTGGTGGCCAGCAGCAGCGCCACCAGCACACCCACCTCCAGGTCTCCCTGCAGCACCCGGAAGCCGCCCCAGATCAGCACGGCGGCCACGGTGAGGTTGCCCAGGGCCAGCAGGGCGGGCTGCAGGATCCCGAACAGACCCAGGGAGCGGACCATGTCATCCCGGTAACTGTGCGCCAGGCGCTGGTACTGCCGGGACCGCGAGGACTCACGACGGAACGCCTGCACCGCGCGGATGCCGGTCATAGTCTCCACGAAGTGGACGATCATGCGGGCCGAGGAGATGCGGGTCTGCCGGTAGGCGACCTCGGAGCGCCGCTGGTACCAGCGGCCCAGCAGGGCGATCGGCACGGCGACGGCGACCAGCAGGAGCCCGGAGCGCCAGTCCAGGATCACGATGGAGATGGCGGTGAAGGACATGAACATGATGCCGGAGACCAGCGAGCTGATGCCCTGGTCGAGCAGCTCGCGCAGCGACTCCAGGTCCGAGGTCTGCCGGGAGATGACCTTCCCGGAGGTGTAGTCCTCGTGGAAGTCGAGGCTGAGCTGCTGGGTCTTGCGGAAGACCTCGCCGCGCAGGGTGAACAGCATCTGCTGGGAGACCTCGGCGGTCATCCGGGTGTAGGCCCAGGTCAGCACCCCGGCCGACACTGCGGCGGCCACATAGGTGACCCCGGGCAGGATCATGCCGGAGCTCTGGCCCTCCATCATCCGGGGCAGTCCCCAGTCGATGGCCCAGGCGATGATCAGCGGAGTGGCGGCCTGGGCGGCCTGGGCGACCATGACGAACAGCGCGGTGATCAGCAGCTTCAGCCGCACGCCCTTCGAGAGGTGCACCAGCAGCTTCCAGGAGCGGCGGCGGATGAACTTCCGCTCCTCAGCGTCCATGTCCACCTGTTCCTCGCCCGCGGTGCCGCGCAGATGGTCGAAGCGCGGGTCCTCCGGTGAGAAGCTGCCGTGGCGGATGGCCTCGGGCACGGCGGTGCGGGTGGTGGCGGCGACGGGATCGACGTCGAACTCCGGCACATCGTTCTCGGAGCGTCGGCCCGAGGAGCCCCGATCCGCGGAGCCGCGGTGGCCGTTCTGGGTGGTCTCAGCCATGGGTGCTGACCTCCTGGATGGAGCCGGTGTCGGTGCGCTCATCGGCGGGGATGGAGTCCATGATCTCCTCGGCTTCGGGGGTCGTGCTCATCACATCCCGGTAGAGCGCTGACCGGGCCAACAGCTCCTCATGGGTGCCGACGTCGGCGATGCGGCCTTCGTGCAGCAGGGCCACCCGGTCCGCCAGGGCCACGGTGGAGGGGCGATGAGCGACGATGAGCGTGGTGGTGCCGTCGAGCACCTCGCGAAGTCGCCCGGTGACCCGTTCCTCGGTGCGCACGTCGAGCGCGGAGAGCGGGTCGTCGAGCAGCAGCACCGACGGCGCGGCGGCGATGGCGCGGGCCAGGGCGAGTCGCTGCCTCTGACCTCCGGAGAGGCTGAGGCCTTCCTCCCCGATGGCGGTGTCCACGCCGTGGGGCAGGTCCTCGACGAACTCGGCGTCGGCCGTGCGCAGCGCGCGCTCGAGCACCGCGTCCAACTCCTCCGGCCCGGGCGCGCCGTCTCGGTGGGGGTGCTGCGGGTCGTCCTCGTCACGGTCGTGTCCGGTGCCCAGCAGCACGTTGGCCCGCACCGAGGAGGAGAACAGCGTGGGGTCCTCGAAGGCGACGGCGATGCGGGAGCGAAGGTCGGCCAGGTCGAGGTCCCGGACGTCGGCGCCGTCGACACGGACGGTCCCTGAGGTGACGTCGTAGAGCCGCGGGATGAGGTTCAGCAGGGTGGAGGTGCCGCCCCCGGTGTGCGAGACCAGGGCCATGGTCTCGCCGCGTTCGATGCGCAGGCTGACGCCGTCGAGCTGGTCCCGTTCCTCCGGCTTGGCGTCCGGGTAGCGGAAGTGGACGTCGTCGAGCTCCAGGGTTCCGTGCTCGGGGACCCGCACCGGCTCCTCCGGCGAGGTGATGGTGTTCTTGGTGTCCATGACGTCGGCGTGGCGGTCGATGGCGGTCTTGGCCGTGAACGTCATGCCCAGCAGCATGCCGACGCCTTCGATGGGGCCCTTGAGCACGGCCGCGGTGGCGAAGAACGCGGCCAACGCGCCGACGGTGACGCCGGTGGTCTCCTCGTGGGCCACCTGCCAGAGACCGATGAACAGGCAGATCCCCAGCACGGTCTCGGGCAGGGTGATCATCACCAGCAGGAAGCGCGCCAGGGTGCGGGCCTTGGCGACCTCGGTGGTGCGCAGCCGGTCGGCCTGCGTCACGAACCCCTTGAGGGCGTGGTCGCCGCGCCCGAAGGCCTTGAGCACCCGGATGCCGTGCACGGACTCCTCCACGGCGGTGGCGACGTCGCCGGCTTGGTCCTGGGCGCGGCGGGAGTAGAGGACGAACTTGTTCCGGAACTTGGGCCCGTAGACGATGATCGGGATCGCGGCGGCCAGAAAGACCACGGCCAGCAGAGGGGAGAGCCGCATCATCAGGGTGAAGCCGACGATCACGCTGATCACCGAGGAGATGAACATGATCGAGCCGAAGGCGAACCAGCGGCGCAGCAGGTTGAGGTCGGCGATGGCGCGCGACTGCAGCTGACCGGCGCCCCATGCGGAGTGGAAGGATGCCGGCAGGTCCTGGAGCTTCTCGAACAGGCGGGTGCGCATGGCGGTCTCCGCATCCGAGGCCGGCGGGAGCACGAAGTACCGACGCAGGAAGAACAGGAAGGCCTCCAGCAGGCCCAGAGCGAGGATGATGCCGGCGGCGGTCCAGACGGCCGAGGCCTCGGCGCCTTCGGCGAGCACGGAGTTGACCAGCACCTGGAGGACCTGCGGGATGGTCAGCGCCACGATGCCTGCCCCGACGGCGGAGATCAGGCCCAGGGTCCAGCGCAGGCGGATGCCCTGCAGGTAGGGGTTGAGGCGCCCCAGCGCCTGCCACAGCGAGCGGCGGCGGGTGGAGTTCTCTGATTCCAGGTGTCTTGCGTCTCGTTGCATCAGACAACTAATCCTAGTCTAAAGGAGTGGGCGGGGGAACTCCTTGGGGCGGAGAGCTCCTGGTCTGCCGGGCATGCCGGCGGGGCGGTCCCGACGGCGAGGTGCCGCGCTGAGGCTGGGCGGAGCCGTCGCTGGAACGGCACCGCCGCTGGAACGGCACGGGAGCGTTGGTGCCAGTGCGCACCAGAACCCCTCCGGTGGCACCGGTGCAGTCACGCCGCTCCCCGGCTGCGGGGGCCCACGGGCCGGGGCGTCACGCGGCCGGCTGCGCGACGGGACCGATGGCCCTGGATGACGTGGTCACGCGCCGTGGGGACGTACCTGGTCATGGGTCCGTTCCCGGCCCAGCGGCACGTCGTACCTCGCCCCGTCGTACCTCACCTCGTCGTGCCTCGCCTTGTCGTGGCTCGCCTTGTCGTGGCTCGCGTCGAGGTGCGGCGCTTCGAGATGCCGCACTCCGAGGGGCTCGACGCCGCGGTGCCTCATTCCGCAGTGCCCAGGCCCGTCGGCTCCACTTCGTGCAGCGCCGGCGGGGGTCCGTCCATTCCCCGCCCCGCTGTGCATCGGTGATTCTGGGAGGAGCATCGGTGGTTCCAGGCGGAGCGCTGCACCGTCCGGCCTGGAGGGCACCCCATCCCCGTCAGAACAATCGCGCGTCAGGTCTCCCGTGTGACACATGCTACCCCTCCGTGCTGACAGATTCCTCCGGCGGGCTCCGGCGCACGGGGTGCATGATTCCCGGAATATCATCGACAGGCCTGGTCAGCCGCGGTGTTGAGGCCCTGGACGGTGGTTTCCTGCAAGAACTACTGTGGACGGCATGACGCGAGGACATCAGTCCAGCGAAGACATCAGCCCAGCGAGGGGACCCATGACAGAGCAGATCGGCGCCGGTGGAGGTTACCCGGGGAGCCAGAAGTCGCGGATGGATCCGACGGCGCGCCGATGCGTGGGGTGGGCCGTGGCCTGCCTCGTGATCGGTTCCCTGGTGGTGGCCATCTTCCCGCCTGTGCTCATGTGGCTGGCGACGTCGGCCGGGCAGCCCGGCCAGGTCCTGCTCACCGTCGTCGAGCCGGTGGTGTCGATTCTGCGCTGGTCGCTGTTCCCTCTCGGCGCCGCGCTCATCGGGGCCGCCGTCGTGATCCAGTGGCTGGCCACCCGGCTTCGGTTGGAGGTCCGTCAGCGCCGCTGAGGCCCGAGCCGCACGTCACCGGTGGGGGAACAGATCCAGCACAGTCGCCTCCGGCGGGCAGTTGAACCGGATCGGCGCCGTGGCCGAGGTGCCGATGCCGGCGGAGACATGCAGCGGCACCTTTCGCCCGCCGGTGGAGGTGACCGTGGACAGGCCGCTGGCCTGCGTGGTCGGCAGATCGCAGTTGGTGGTCAGCGCACGGCCGCCCGGCAAGCAGACCTGGCCGCCATGGGTATGGCCGGACAGGATCAGGTCCGCGCCCGCGTCGGCGAATCGGCTCAGTATGCGCGAGACCGGAGCGTGGGCCACACCGAGGCGCAGAGCCTTCGACGACGCCACGCCTCGCGGCCAGCCGGAGAACCGGTCGCGTCCGATGTGCGGATCGTCCACCCCGCTGAACAGCACCGGAGTCGCGCCCACCGTCATCGCGTGATGTCGGTTGCTCAGGCTCACCCAGCCCGAGGCCCCGAAGGCGGCGAACAGCCGCCTCCAGGGCAGCTCCAGCCGGTCCGGCTCGTGTTCCGAGGGCGCTCGCAGGTAGCTCAGCGGGTTCTTCAGCCGCGGACCGTAGTAGTCGTTCGACCCCGGCACGTAGACCCCGGGGAATCGGCGCAGCGGGGCCAGGGCCTCCAGAACCTCGTCCACGGCGTCCGGGTGGGAGAGGTTGTCCCCGGTGTTGACCACCAGGTCAGGCTGCAGCTCGGCCAGGGCCCGCAGCCACGCGAACTTCTTCTCCTGGCCCGGCACATAGTGGATGTCGGAGATGTGCAGGATCCGCAGCGGGACCTGCCCCGGGGGTAGGATCTCCAGCTGCTCGAAACGCGTGGTGAATCGGGTCAGGCCTACACGATGCGCATAGGTCATCAGGCCGGCCCCGACGACGGCGCCCACGCCCGCCGCAGCCAGGCCCCACCGGGTGGCGGTGCGCAGGCTGGACGGAACGGCCGACGAGTGGCGGGAGGGCAGCCGCGAGGGCAGGGACGGATCAGGCGTCGACGGGCTCATCGTGAGGAGGAGCTTCAGTCGTCGTCCGAGTCGGAGTCATCTCCGTCGTCGTCGCTGTCGCTGCCGTCACTGTCACTGCCGTCAGCGTCGTCGATGTCCGGGACGTCGTCGCTGTCGGAGCTTCCGCCGCCACGCTCGGTGCCGTCGTTCTCCCAGGAGTAGCGGTCGGAGGACTCCGGGTCGTCCCAGGGGGAGTCCTCGGGCTCCGGGAACTCGTCGGTGGAGTAGTTCGGGGCCACCTGGTTCATGTAGTCCAGCCACATGGGCCCGGCGATGATGGAGCCCCACACGTCGTCGAAGAAGACGCCGCCGATGGTCTCGCCGTTCAGGGAGTAGTCCTCGCCCACTCCGTTCGGGTTGCCCACCCAGCTGGCCGTGGACAGGCCGCGGGAGAAGCCGATGAACCAGGTGGAGGACTCGAAGTTGTTGGTGCCGGTCTTCCCCGCCATCGGGAACTGCGGGTCGCCGTCGGCGGTGCGATCTTCGGCGATGCGGATGAGCGTCTCGTTCAACTGGGCGACGACCTCCTCATCGATGACCTGCTCGCAGTCAGCCTCCGGGGTCTCGTACGTGTTGCCGTTGGTGTCCGTCACCTCGGCGATGGCCCGGGGACGGCAGTATTCGCCGTCGTTGGCCAAGGTGGCGAAGGCGCTCGCCTGGGTCAGCGGAGAGACCTCCTGGGCGCCGAGCACGAACGACGGGTGGCTCGGGTCCAATCCGCTGCCATCCCGTGCCGAGTGGTATCCGACGCGGTTCATCAGCCCTGTGATGTCGCACAGGTCGAGCTCGTGGGCGGTGGCCACCGTGGCCGTGTTAATCGACCAGTAGAGGCCGTAGTCCACGGTCATCTCACGCTTCATGTCGCGGATGGCGTTGTTGATGGGCCAGCGGTCTGTGTTCCGGGCGATGCCGTTGTCCAGGCAGCTCGCCTCCCACGACTCCAGGGCCGGATACTCGTCGACGCTCGCGTCGATCTTGTCCCCCATGGAGTTGCCGTCCTCCAACCAGGCAGCGGCGACGAACGGCTTCAGGGTGGAGCCTCCCTGGAAGCCACCGCTGCTGCCGTAGTCGAAGTCAGTGTTGTAGTTGACGTTCGTCCCGCCGGTCTGTTCGGTGTCGTACGGCGTGTTCTGGGCCATCGCCTTGACCTCACCGGTGCCCGGCTCGACGGAGACCAGCGCAGCGGCGGCTTCGGAGGGGTCGCCCGCCGGCACAGCGTTCTGCGTCTCCTCTTCAGCAGCCTCCTGGGCATCGGGGTCCAGTGTGGTGGTGATGCGCAGGCCGCCGCGCTCCAGCAGCTGCTCACGGGAGGCGCGGTCCGGGCCGTAGGCGTCGCTGCTCAGGAACAGCTCGACCACGTAGTCGCAGAAATGGTTGGCCATGGAGGCGTTGAAGCAGCCGGCGCTCTCCGGGTTGGGGTCCAGCGACTCCTCGAGATCCACCTCGACGGCGTCCTCGTACTCCTCCTGCGTGATGTAGTCATTGCGCAGCATGGCGGAGAGCACGGTGTTGCGACGGTTCTCCGCGGCGTCGGGGTTGACCAGCGGGTTGTAGCCGTTCGGCGACTGCACGATGCCGGCCAACGTGGCGGCCTGGGCGACGTCCAGATCCGCCGCGGAGACGCCCCAGTACGCCTGGGCGGCCGCCTCCACGCCGTAGTTCCGCCCACCCAGGAGCACGATGTTCAGGTACCCCTCGAGGATCTCGTCCTTGGTCATCTCCTGCTCGATGGAGACCGACAGCTTCATCTCGCGGAGCTTGTCCGCGTAGGTCTTGGAGCCGGAGATCGTCAGACGGTCCTCGCCGCGGAGGAAGTCCGCATTGATCAGCACGTTGTTCACGTACTGCTGGGTGATGGTGGAGGCGCCCTGCTGGGAGTCCGAGGTGACGTTGTGCACCATCGCACGGCCCAGTCCGCGGGCATCCACACCGCCGTGCTCGTAGAACCGCTCGTCCTCGATGGCGACGATCGCGTCCTGCATCTCCTGAGAGATGTCCTCGATGCCCACCGGTTTGCGGTTCTCCGCGTAGAACTGGGCGATCTCCGTCCCGTCCTCGGCGAGGATGTGGGAGGGCACCGACAGCGGCTCCTCGCGCAGCTCGGCCGGCAGCTGCTCGAGCATCTCAGAGCCGGCCGCCGCAGCGGCACCGCCGGAGGCGGCGAGGGGGAAGATGAGACCCGCGGCCAACACACCGCACAGCGCGCTCACGCCCAGGAAGGACATGATCTTGCCGAGCGTCGTGGCAGTGTCGAAGAGGGGGGATTTACGGGGCGCCATAGGCTCCATGGTAGCGGGCACGGTCAAACCCGTCCCTGGGAGGTTCCTGGAGGATAGGCTGGACGCATGACTTCAGTGACCCAGTGGGAATACGCCACCATTCCGCTCATCATCCACAACACGAAGGCCATCCTGGACCAATGGGGCGAGGACGGCTGGGAGCTCGTCACCGTGCTGCCCGGCCCGGACGGCAACGCCCCGGTGGCCTACCTGAAGCGGCCGAAGAACGTCTGACCCGCGCATCTGACCGCACGTCTGATCGGAGCCCCATGACTGAGACCAGCCAGACCAGCACCGTGGAGGCCCGCCTGGCGGACCTCGGCCTCACCGTGCCCGAGGTCGTCCCGCCCGTGGCCGCCTACCAGCCGGCCGTCGTCGCCGACGGCGTCGTCTACACCGCCGGCCAGCTCCCGCTGGTGGACGGGACGCTGCCGCTGACCGGCAAGGTGGGCGCCGAGGTCACCGAGGAGCAGGCCTACGACCTCGCCCGGCAGTGCGCCTTGAACTGTCTCGCCGCGCTGAAGCACGCGGTGGGAGACCTGGACCGCATCACCCGCATCGCCAAGGTGGGCGGATTCGTGGCCTCCGCACCCAGCTTCACCGGTCAGCCGAAGGTGCTCAACGGCGCCTCCGAGCTGTTCGGGCAGGCCTTCGGAGACCTGGGGCAGCATGCCCGCAGCGCCGTCGGTGTGGCCGTCCTGCCGCTGGACACCCCGGTCGAGGTCGACGTCATCGCGCACTTCCGCTGAGACAGCCCGCCCACACGCGGAGATCGTCTCTCTGTGAGAGATCGTCCGTCCATTCAGGGGCGATCTCTCACAGAGAGACGATCTTCGGGTGGTCGTCGACGTCGCGCACGTCCGTAGACACGACGAAGGGGACCGGAATCGTCCGGTCCCCTTCGTCGTGTCCACCCTGCGGCGGGTGGTGCGTGTGCTGTGTGGTCAGCGCGATCGCTGGCGGATCCGCTGGATGTCCAGGATCACGACGGCGCGGGCTTCCAGGCGCAGCCAGCCGCGCTGGACGAACTCGGCCAGCGCCTTGTTCACGGTCTCGCGCGAGGCGCCGACCAACTGGGCCAGCTCCTCCTGGGTGAGCTCGTGGGCCACCAGCACGCCGTCCGGGGCGGGACGGCCGAAGCGGTCTGCCAGGTCCAGCAGAGCCTTGGCCACACGGCCGGGGACGTCGGAGAACACCAGGTCGGCCAGGGACTCGTTGGTGCGGGTCAGGCGCTTGGCCAGAGCCTGCAGCAGCTGCACCGAGACCTCAGGGGTGGAGGTGATGACCTCGCGCAGGCTCTCGTGCTTCAGGCCCGCCAGGCGGGTCTCGGAGACCGCAGTGGCGGTGGCGGTGCGCGGCGCCGGATTGAACAGCGCCATCTCGCCGAAGATCTCGCCCGGGCCGAGCACGGCCAGCAGGTTCTCGCGGCCGTCCGGAGTGGTGCGGCCGAGCTTGATCTTGCCCGAGACGATGAAGTAGAGCTGATCGCCCTGGTCACCCTCGTGGAAGATGGAGCTCCCGCGGGAGAGATCGACCTCGGAGAGCTCCGCGGTCAGTGCGGCGAAGACGTCGTCGTCGACAGTCGCGAACAGAGGCGCGCGACGCAGTACTTCAAGATCCATGGTCTTCCGTTCTTCCTCTCCGAGATGCATGCTGTCTCGCTGGTAAGAAAGTATCAGGTCAGCGGCGAAGTGGGAAACGTCCAGGATAGCCGTGGCGTGCCCCTGGAGCCGCATCCGGGGCGTGTCAGGCGGGTGTGTCATCCTGGTGCCTGCTGTTCAGACCCCTCCCGAGAGGAGCCCTGAGATGGGTGTCACCCTGCTCGACGTGATCCTGGTGCTCGTCCTGCTCGGGTTCCTGATCGCCGGCCTGCGCAAGGGCATCTGGATCACCGTGGGTGGCCTCGCCGGCTTCCTCGTGGGTGCCGTCGCGGCGTTCTTCTCCATCCCGCTGGTGGCCGGATGGGTGCCGGATCCGCTGTGGCGCATCGTCGCCGTCATCGCGACCGCCATCGTCCTGGTCGTCGCCGGGCACGCACTGGGGACCACCGCCGGCGCGGAGGTGCAGCGGATGTTCCGCTCGCCCACCGTCCGGACCTTGGGCTCGCTCGTCGGAGGTGCGCTCAACGTCGTCGTCGCGGTCTTCGTCATCGCCGCGCTGTCGCTCTCTGTGGGCGCGATGGGTTTCCCCCAGGTCAACCAGCACATGCGCCAGTCCAGCGTGCTGCAGGGCATCACCTCGGTGATGCCGGAGCGGGCGGAGGCGTGGATCGCGCAGATCCGCGCGCGCGTCATGGAGTCTGACATCCCGGAGCTCGCCCAGACGCTCGTGCCGGAGAGCGACGAGGCCCCGGACAGCGAGGATCTCAGCGCCGCGGCCGACCAGGCTTCCCAGTCGGTGGCCAGGATCACCGGCGTGGCGGATCAGTGCGGGCTGAGCCAGTCCGGCTCGGGCTTCGTGGTCTCGCCCACGCGTGTGGTCACCAACGCGCATGTGGTCGCCGGGGTCAACGAGCCTACCGTGGAGCTGCGGGACGGGCAGGTGGCCTCCGCCCGGGTGGTGCACTTCGACGCCGCGGAGGACCTCGCGCTGCTGGCCGTGGACGGCCTGGACGCGGCCCCGCTGGAGATCGGCGACCCGCTGGACCCCGGGGACACCGGATTCGTCATGGGCTATCCCGCCGGCGGGCCGTTCCATGCGGGCACCGCCGTGGTCCAGGCCCGGGACGTCTCCCAGGTCAACAACATCTACGGCAGCTCGCCGTCCTCCTTGGAGATCTATCAGCTCAACGCCGACGTCCGGCAGGGCAACTCGGGCGGGCCGCTCATCGACGCCGACGGCGACGTCGCCGGTGTGGTCTTCGCCCGCGCCATGGAGGGCAGCGCAGTCGGCTTCGCGCTCACCGCCGAGGAGGCCGGGGACGTGCTGACCAGCCCGGACTCCTACACGGAGGCGGTCTCCACCGGGCAGTGCGTGGAGCGCTGAGCCAGTTTCCTCCGCCTCTGCGGGGCGGCGGCCAGGATGGCTCCGGCATCGGCTCCCGGGATGACGACCGGGGTGACGACCGGGGCGAACAGCGAGGCGATCAGCTGCGCAGCGTGTCCGCCAGCAGCTCGATCGCGAAGCGGTAGCCGGCCACCCCGGCGCCGGCGATGACCGCCTGGGCCAGCGGGGAGACGAAAGAGTGCCGGCGGAACTCCTCGCGGGAGTGCACGTTCGACAGGTGCACCTCCACCACCGGCAGGGCCACGGCCCGCAGCGCGTCGGCGATCGCCACGGAGGTATGGGTGTAGGCCGCCGGGTTGATCACGATGCCCGCCGCCGTGCCCCGTGCGGCCTGGATCGCATCCACGAGCTCCCCCTCGTGGTTGGACTGGACCACGTCGACGGCGAAGCCCTGTCGTGCGGCGGTGCTGCGGCACAGCTCATGGACGTCCTCCAGGGTCTCGGAGCCGTAGATCCCCGGCTCCCGAGTGCCCAGCAGGTTCAGGTTCGGCCCGTTGACGATCAGCAGCCGGCCGGTGCCGGAGGCGCCGTGCTCGGACGGGGTGCTGGTCTCTGCACTCATCGGTGCTCCTCTGCGGTGGTGCGCGGGTGGTCTGGCTCCGCCGACGTCGTCGTCGGTCCGCCGGTCATCAGCCTAGCCGCACCGGCGGCTCGGACGGCGAGTCCTCGGGCGACTCATGCTGTGCCGATCCAGCATGACCTCTCCCGCAGGTCAGCGCGCCGCGGTAACTTGTCGACCCATCCCAGCCTGTGACGCCAGTCACTGCTCTCGATGAGGAGACTCCACGATGACCTCGACCGCCCTCTCCCGACGCGCCCTGCCCGACGGCACCCTGTCCCGACGCACAGTGCTCAGCACGCTCGGTCTCACCGCCGGAGGGACCGCCGCCCTGGCGGCCGGGATGCTTCCGGCTCCCCAGGCCGCGGCGGCCCCGACCTCGAGCGCTCCAGGGCACCGCGGCCCGGTGGCGTTCGTGGTGGGCGACTCCACGGCCTCCGTCTATGAGCAGGAGATCCGACCGCGCGCCGGCTGGGGGCAGGCGCTCCCGCTGCTCATGGGTCGCGGCGTGACCACCTTCGACTACGCCTGGTCCGGAGCCTCCTCGAAGAGCTTCTTCGAAGCCGGCAAGCTCGACGTGGTCCTGGACCTCATGCAGCCCGGAGACCTGCTGCTGATCTCCTTCGGCCACAACGACTCCAAGATCGAGGACCCGGACCGTGGCACCGATCCGGACACCACGTTCAAGGAGTATCTGACCCGCTATGTGGAGGGGGCCCGGCAGCAGGGCGGAGCTCCAGTGCTGGTGACGCCCGTGGAGCGACGTCGCTTCCACGCGGACGGGACCGCCGGCGACTCCCATGGAGACTATCCGCGGGCCATGAAGGAACTGGCCGAGGAGCTCGAGGTCCCCCTGGTGGACCTGACGGCGAGCTCGCGAGCGCTGTGGGAGGGGCTCGGACCTGAAGGGACGAAGGGGCACTTCATGCACCTCGAGCCCGGTGTGCATCCCCAGCATCCTGAAGGGGCCGAGGACAATACGCACTTCCAGGCCGTCGGGGCGCTCGCCGTCGCGCGGCTCGTCGCCCAGGGTCTGGTGGACCAGCAGGTCGTGTCCGGCAGCTGGTTCACCCGGCTGGAGCGGGAGATCGATGCGGAGGCGGAGATCCACTGGCCCGCTGAACGGACCATCGACGACGCCCTGATCCTTACGGTGGGCCCTGGAAAGGCTCACTCCACCGTCCAGGACGCCGTCGACGCCGCCCCTCGCGGGGCGGGCAGGCGCACCATCATCGCCATCGACCCCGGGGAGCACCGAGCGGTGGTCCATGTGCCCTCTGACGTGCCGCGGCTCACCTTCCTCGGGATGGGGTAGCGCCCGGAGGACACTGTGCTGGTCTACGACAACGCCAACGGCACACCCCATCCCGACGGCGGCACCTACGGCACCACCGGCAGCTCCACGGTCCGGGTCCACGCGCCCTTCTTCGAGGCCGAGAACCTGACGTTCGCCAATGACTTCGACCCCGCCGCGCATCCGGAGATCTCCGGAACCCAGGCGGTCGCCCTGCTGATCTCCGGCGACTTCTCCGTGCTGAGGAACGTGCGCTGCCTCGGCCGGCAGGACACGCTGTACGTGAACTCTCCGGGCACCGGGGTCCCCGCCCGGCACTACGTCACGGAAAGCCACGTCACCGGGGACGTGGACTTCATCTTCGGCCGCGGCACCGCGGTGTTCGACGCCTGCCGCATCGAGTCCCTGGACCGGGGCGAAGCCAACAACGGCTATGTGACCGCCAGCAGCCTGGACGGCTCCCTGCGCCACGGCATCCTCTTCGACGACTGCGCGTTCACCTCGACGGCGCCTCGGCGCACCGTCCATCTGGGGCGGCCCTGGCATCCCGGCGGCGATCCGGAGGCGAACCCGCAGGTGCTGGTCCGTCGCTGCCACCTGGGAGCCCACATCATGTCGAGCCCGTGGACCGACATGAGCGGGTTCTCGTGGCGCGACGCCCGCTTCGTCGAGTTCGAGAATCGGGGTCCCGGCTCACAAGTCACCGAGGATCGACCTCAGCTGCCGGTCGAGTCTGCCCCTGAGCACACTGTGGCCGCGTATCTCGCCGCCGACGACGGCTGGGCTCCTCAGCTGGCCGGCACGCCGGCCGACGCCTCGGCGCTGCTCGACGCCCGGGAGAGGGTGGCCCGCGGCGGGTGATCGGGCAGGCTGAGCGGGACGGTCAGGCAGGCCCGTTGGGCAGGCCTGGTAAGCAGGCCGGGTGAGCAGACAGACGGCGCCCACCTGCTCCCTGCGGAGCAGACGGGCGCCGTCTGGCGGATCGGCAGGGTCGTCCGGGTCAGGCGTCCGCCCCGTGCTTGGCGCGCATGTCCTCAGCGATCTGCTGCATCACCGAGGGGTCTGCCAGGGTGGAGGCGTCACCGGCCTCGCGGCCCTCGGCGACGTCCTTGAGCAGTCGGCGCATGATCTTCCCGGAGCGGGTCTTCGGCAGCTCCGGGACCACCAGCACGTTGCGCGGCTTGGCGATCGGGCCGATCTCCTGGCCCACATGGGCGCGGAGCTCCTGCTCCTTCTGCGCGGGATCGCCGCCCTCGGCGTCTCCGCGCAGGATCACGAAGGCGACCACCGCCTCACCCGTGGTGGCGTCCTTCGCCCCGACGACGGCGGCCTCGGCCACAGCCTCGTGGGAGACCAGGGCGGACTCGATCTCCGTGGTGGAGAGCCGGTGTCCGGAGACGTTCATGACGTCGTCGACGCGGCCCATCAGCCAGATGTCGCCGTCGTCGTCGGTGCGGGCGCCGTCGCCGGCGAAGTACACGTCCCCGAATCGCGCCCAGTAGGTCTCCTGATACCGCTCTGGGTTCTTCCAGATGCCGCGCAGCATGGAGGGCCACGGCTCCTTGATGACCAGCAGACCCGCCTCGCCCGTGCCCAGCGGGGTGCCCATCTCGTCCACCACGCCGATCTCCACGCCGGGGACCGCGGTCTGGGCGGATCCGGGCTTGGTGGCGGTGACCCCCGGGAGCGGGGCGATCATGTGGGCCCCGGTCTCGGTCTGCCACCAGGTGTCCACGATGGGCGCGGGGTGCTCCTTGGGCGGGTTGCCCGGCCCGTTGTTCGCGCCGATGACCTCCCGGTACCACATCCAGGCCTCCGGGTTGATGGCCTCGCCGACGGTGCCGAGCACGCGCAGGCTGGAGAGGTCGTACTGGTCGGGGATCTCGCGGCCCCACTTCATGCAGGTCCGGATCAGCGTGGGGGCCGTGTAGAACTGCGTGACCCGGTACTTCTGGACGATCTCCCACAGCCGGCCCTTGTGCGGGGAGTCCGGGGTGCCTTCGTAGACCACCTGGGTGGCGCCGTTCACGAGCGGGCCGTAGACGATGTAGGAGTGCCCGGTGACCCAGCCGACGTCGGCGGTGCACCAGTAGACGTCCTGCTCCGGCTTCAGGTCGAAGCTGTCCCGGTGGGTGACCGCGCACTGGGTCAGGTAGCCGCCGGTGGTGTGCAGGATGCCCTTGGGCTTCCCGGTGGTCCCCGAGGTGTAGAGGATGAACAGCGGGTGCTCGGAGTCGTGCGGCACGTAGCTGTGCTCCGTGGACTGCTGCGGCACCAGGTCATGCCACCAGGTGTCGATGTCGTGGACCGGGACGTCCTCCCCGTTGCGCCGGACCACCACCACGTGCTCCACGCTGTGGCCCGGGGCGGAGAGCGCCTCGTCCACGGCGGGCTTCAGCGGGGAGGGCTTGCCGCGGCGGTAGGAGCCGTCCGCGGTGACCACCAGCTTGGCCTCGGCGTCGTCGATGCGCGAGCGCAGCGCATCCGAGGAGAAGCCGCCGAAGACCACCGAGTGGATGGCGCCGATGCGGGCGCAGGCCAGCATGGTCACGATGGTCTCGGGGATCATCGGCATGTAGATCGCCACACGGTCGCCCTTGGCCAGGCCGAGCGACTCGAAGGCGTTGGCGGCGCGGGCGACGTCGTCCTTCAGCTCCGCGTAGGTGATGCTGCGGGAGTCGCCGGGCTCGCCCTCGAAGTGGATGGCCACCCGGTCCCCGCGGCCGGCCTCCACGTGGCGGTCCACGGCGTTGTAGGCGGCGTTGACCTCACCGCCGACGAACCACTTCGCGAAGGGAGCCTCGGACCAGTCGAGGGTCTCGGTGAAGTCGGTGTCCCAGCTCAGCACGGAGCGGGCCTGGTCCGCCCAGTAGCCGAGGCGGTCCGCGGCGGCCTTGTCATAGCGGTCCGCCGTCGCGACGGCGTGCGCGGCGAACTCCTCGCTGGGCGGGAACGCCCGAGTCTCCTTGAGCATGCTGTCCAGCTGGTTGTCTGCCGGGGGAGTGGGGGTCATGCGCTGTCCTCCTTGGGTGCTCCAGGTGCGCCGCAGTGCACCCGTCCCCGCCCGGTGACCCCCGGGTCGGTCGGTGCGCGCGACGCCGTCCGACACCTTGCTGTGTCGCCGATCACAATACCGCGCGGGGCGTACCCAAAGCGAGGTGCGCACCACATCGTGACGCACGCCATAGCTCGCTGACCTGGGATTTTCCGTGAGCGGTCATGACGAACGGTAGGTATTCTGCGACGAACGGTTCTCCCGGTGGGGGTCCGGCGGCGGCGACGTCGCCCGTAGAATGACCACGATGATGCGCGAGGAGACCCCGCTGGCGACCACTCGCCGGGTGCGGAAGATCAACAGGGTGCTGGCCGAGACGTACCCCTACGCCGTGGCCGAGCTCGACTTCGAGAACCCCTTCGAGCTGCTGGTGGCCACCGTGCTCTCCGCCCAGACCACAGACGTGCGCGTCAACCAGGTGACGCCCTCGCTGTTCGCCCGCTTCCCCGACGCCCATGCCATGGCGGTGGCCGACGAGCGCGAGCTCTCCGAACTGATCCGGCCCACCGGGTTCTACAAGTCCAAGGCCCGAGCCCTGCTCGGCCTCTCCCAAGCACTGGTCGACGAGCACGACGGCGAGGTGCCCGGCCGCCTTGAGGATCTGGTGAAGCTGCCGGGGGTGGGGCGCAAGACCGCCTTCGTGGTGCTGGGCAACGCCTTCGGCGAGCCCGGGCTGACGGTGGACACCCACTTCGGGCGGCTCGCCCGTCGGCTCGGCATGACCGAGCAGGAGGACCCGGTGAAGGTGGAGCGCGACGTCGCCGCCCTCTTCGAGCCCAAGGACTGGACGATGCTGTCCCACCGGCTGATCTTCCACGGACGCCGGGTCTGCCATTCCCGCCGACCGGCCTGCGGCGCCTGCCCGATCGCCCGCTGGTGCCCCTCCTACGGCGTCGGCGAGGTGGAGCCCCAGGCGGCGCGCGAGCTGCTCAAGTACGAGCTCGCTCCGGGTCGGGAGGAGCTGCTGGAGAAGATGCGGGCCGGGTGGAGCCGCCGCAGGCTCCGCGAGGAAGGCTACTCGCTCAGTGCCTGAGCCGCAGAGGGGAGACGTCCGCCGAGATGGGCGCCGAGACCAGCAGGGGACGGCCGCCCGGTATCGGGTGGCCGAGGACCTGACGCGCCTGGTCGCCGAGGCGGCGGACTACAGCGCGAACCATCCGGAGGCCGCTGAGCTGGGCGGCTGGTGGTGGACCCCGGAGCCGGCTCTCGAACCGCCTGCCGAGCCCGCCATGCGCGTCGGCGAAGGCCGAGAGGCTGCGGTGCTCGCCCTGTTCTGCCTCGAACCGCACTCCGGCGACGGCGTCCCGGACGTGCCGGGGGTCGTCGAGGCTCCCTACCTCCTGGTGACGGAACGCTCCCGAGGACTCGCGAAGCACCCGGGACAGGTGGCATTTCCCGGTGGCGCGCTCGAGGCCTTCGACCATGGCCCAGGGGCTGCTGCGCTGCGCGAGGCCCACGAGGAGATCGGACTGGACCCTGCGCGGGTCGGGGTGATCGGGCTGCTTCCTCCGGCGCCCGTACCGATCAGCGGCTTCATGGTCACCCCGGTGGTCGGGGTGACCGAGGATCCGGGTCTGCTGACTCCGCAGGCTGGGGAGGTGGAGGCTGTGATCCGGGTGCCGGTTCGCCGGCTCGTGGACCCTGCGAACCGGACCACCTCGGTGATCCGTCGCCACGGCACCACGCATCGGGCGCCGGCGTTCGTGGTGGACGGCACGCTGATCTGGGGTTTCACGGGGATCCTGCTGGACCGCATCCTCAGCAGGCTCGGCTGGGAGGAGCCCTGGGACCAGGAGGCCAGTGTGGACCCGCGGGAGTACCAGCCGCTGTTCTGATCGGCCTGCGCGGACCCTGGGGCGCTGGCTCGGGGACCGTCGGGGATTCGCCGCTGGGCCGTTCCTCCACAGGCTCCGTGACACGCCGACCTCTCCACAGGGCCGCCCCGGGCCCTGGGCGTCTGCCGTCCCGCCCGAGATGCTGGGGCCATGCCGCTGCTCAGGTCAGATCGTCCCCGACCCTCCGTTCCGCCGGTCGGCGCCGAGACGGAGGATCCCTCGCTGCTGCTGGTCACCGACGAACCGGCCCTCCGCGACGACGTGGCCCTGCTGGCCGCCGTCGTCGGCGCCCGCCTGGAGACCTTCTCCACCTGGCAGGAGGCGCCCAACCGCCAGTGGGCGGCGGTGCTGTGCGGACCGGACGCCCCGCCGCCGGAGAGCAGACGCGACGAGGTTCTGCTCGTCATCGGCGAAGGAAGCTGTGCAGACCCTTGGGCCCTGGCCGCTGAGCATCCCCCTCTGCGGCCTGTGCCCCTGCCGGCCGGTGAGCAGTGGCTCGTCGACCATCTGGCCGCCCAGGTCATGGACCGACTGCCC
The DNA here is from genome assembly GCF_052656005.1 of Nesterenkonia sp. K-15-9-6. Taxonomy (NCBI): domain Bacteria; kingdom Bacillati; phylum Actinomycetota; class Actinomycetes; order Micrococcales; family Micrococcaceae; genus Nesterenkonia; species Nesterenkonia sp. K-15-9-6. The sequence goes on along the minus strand of NZ_JBQYEY010000018.1, from coordinate 54,774 downwards.
GGGCGCGTGGTGACGGTGCTGGGTGCCCTGGGCGGCGTCGGAGCCTCCACGGTCGCCTATCTGACGGCCGCCGAGGCGGCTGCCCGCGGGATGGGAGTGCTGCTGCTGGACGCCGACGCCGGGGCCGGCAGCGGGCTGCGTGCCCTGCGGGAGCAGGCCCGACGCGCCGGAGTGCTCACCGGGGCGTCGAGCGCCCTGGACTGGGAGGAGCTCGATGCGCTCGACGGTCCCCTCTCGGCGGCCCAGCTCACCGCTGCGCTCGCCGAGGTGGACGGGATCTCGCTGCTCACCGGGGAGGCCTCCGAGGATGACGCCGGTCCCCGAGCCTTGGCGGCGGTGGTCACCGCCGCTCGGCGTGCCGTGGACCTGGTGGTGGTCGACGCCGCGCGACGCCCGGGCGTGCTGGAGGCCCTCGGGGGAGCGCCGGAGGCGGGACTGCTGGTGACCGAACCCTCCGCACGCGGCGCGGTGGCCGTCGCGGAGATGCCGCTGCGCGGCCATGACGTGGACTGGTCCCTGGTGATCAACGGCGCCGCCCGCGGAGGGATCACGGCCGCGGAGCTGACCCGTCGTCTGGGGATCCCGGTGGCCGCCGAGCTCGCCGAGCAGCGGTGGCTGCGGCGGGCAGAAGAGTTCGGGGAGGCCTACGAGGTGCTGCGCAGTCGACGGGGCGCGTCCTTCGCCCAGGCGCTGTTGGAGGCTGTCGGTGTGGGGACCCAGGGGCCTGACGCCGTCGTCCGGAGGATGGGCGGAGGTGGCCTGGATGCCTGAAAGGAGCCATCGACCGCCGCTGGCCATCGGATCGCGGTCAGGAGGCTCCAGGGCCGGCGACGCGCGACGCCAGGGGCCGCCGCGGGACGGTGGCCTGGAGGAACTGCAGGGCCGGCTCCGCGAGGAGCTCACGGCGGGCACCGAGCCGCTGACCGCGGCCCGGATCGCTGAGGCGGTGCGGGACTCCGGGGTCGCCCTGGGCGCTGAGACCACGCGTCGCCTGGTGGGATCCCTGCGGGACGAACTGGTCGGCATGGGGCCGCTGCAGCGTTTCGTGGACAGTCCCGGAGTCACCGACGTGCTGGTGGACGGCCGGCGGCGCGTCTGGGTCGACGGAGTCGAGGGGCTCGCCGACACCGGCGTGCGGCTCGACTCGGAGGAGCAGGCACGGGGCTTGGCGCGGCGGCTCATCTCCCTCTCCGGCGGGCGGTTGGACGAGGGCCACCCCTGCGCCGACGGTCGCCTGGGACCCTGCCGCATCCATGCCGTGATCCCGCCGGTGGCGGTCGAGGGGACGCTGATCTCCGTGCGGATCTCCCGCGCGGCGCAGGCCGGTCTCGATGACCTCGCCCGGCAGTGGCACGGACCGCGGATCTGGCTGGAGCTCATCCGGGGCATCGTCGGCGCCCGGCTGAACGTGCTGATCTCCGGGGCCACCGGCTCCGGAAAGACGAGCCTGCTGGCCGCCATGCTCGGTGAGGCTCCCCCACAGGAGAGGATCCTCATCGTCGAGGACACCGCCGAGATGGTCCCGGACCACCCGCACGTGGTCCATCTGCAGGGTCGGGCCGGCAACGTGGAGGGCGCCGGACGCATCGAGATGGGCGACCTGGTCCGCCAGACGCTGCGGATGCGGCCCGATCGGCTCATCGTCGGTGAATGTCGCGGCGCGGAGCTGCGCGACTTTCTGGCTGCGATGAACACCGGGCACCACGGGGCGGCCGGCACGGTGCACGCCAACTCCCCCGACGCCGTCCCGGCTCGGCTGGCCGCCATGGGCGCGCTGGCGGGCATGCCTCCGGAGGCGGTGGCGCTGCAGGTGGCGGCCGCCCTGGATGTGGTCGTCCATGTCGAGCGGCGCGGAGGCCGGCGGATGCCCGTGGCGGCCTCCGTGGTGCGGCAGCGGCAGGGTCGCCTGCACATGGAGCCCGCCCTCAGCATGGAAGGCCCTCTGCCGGGAGCCGGTGAGGTGAGGCAGGGGCCGGCCTGGGAGGAGCTCGCTGCGCGCAGCGGAGCCGCGGGAAGCCTCCACGGGACACGGCAGCCCCGGTCGGACGACGCGTCGCAGGGGTCGAGATGATCGATGCCGTCCTGCTGATCTCTGCGGGGACGCTCGCGGCCGGAACCGTCCTGCTGCTCCTGCCGGGGGCCGCCGCGCCGGAGATCGTCGGAGAGGCCGCCGGGCCGATGCCGGGCCAGATCAGACGGGTGCGCGGACTCCTCGACGGCGTCCGGAGGCGGCTCACCGGACGGGCGCGGGGTGCAGACGTGATCCGAGAGTCCGCGACGCTGCTCAGGCAGCTCGCCGCCCTGCTGCAGTCGGGACGAGGGCCTGGCCGGGTCTGGGACGATCTGGCCCGGAGATGGGCGATGGCCGATCGGGGAAGTTCCTCGGGACCGGCGGCCGGGGTGGCGACCCGCGGCGCGCACCCCCTGGCTCAGGTGTGCGCCCGGGCCGCGGCCGCCGACCGCATGGGCAGGGGTGCCGCAGACGGACTCGAACGATTCGCCGGCGAACTGCAGGCCCGGCTCACGCACGAGAGGGCCGCCGGGACGGGGTCTGCGCGAGGTTCCCATCCAGCGGGGTCCCGCCGGTGGGGACGGACAGGCGGGCGGCGAGGTCCGGTCCGATCATGGGTCACCGGCTCGCGGCGTGAAGACCAGAGGCTGCTCGACGTCGTCGGCCGTCTTGCCGGGCTGCTGAGGCTCTCCGAGGAGACCGGAGCTCCACTGTCCCGCCTGGTGGAGGAGCTGGCCGCCACTCTCGACGACGACGGTGAGGCCGCCGCGGCGATAGCCTCCGCCGCGGCCGGGCCGCGTCTGACCCAGCGGGTCCTCGCGGGGCTGCCGCTGGGCGGCGTCCTGGTCGGCCAGCTCATCGGTGCGGATGCGGTCGCGGTGCTGCTGGGCAGCGCCCTGGGGATCGCCTGCCTCGTGGCGGGGGCTGTTCTGATGGTGCTCGGGATGCTGTGGAGCCGACGGATGATCCAGGCGGTGGAGAGCCATGCATGAGCTGCTGACGACGGCCCCGAGCATCCTCCTGGCAGCGGCTGCGGCGTTGTTGATGGTCCCTCCGGCCCCGAGCCTGCCCGATGCGGGTCCGGGGCGGGAGCCGGGACCGTCGCGGATCGCGGCCGGCATCACCGCTGAAGGCCCAGCGGTGGAGGAGCTGCGGACTGCCCCGGATGCCGCGATGCTGCTGGATCTGACCGCCGCGCTGCTGACCTCTGGGGTCGGTGTCGAGGCCGCCCTGGACCGGCTGGCCCGGACAGTTCCCGGGGCGGAGCCGCTCGCGACGGTCCACCGCGCCCTGGTGGCGGGTGCCGGGTGGGAGGAGGCATGGTCCGGACAGGACCGGGAGCTGGCGGAGCTCGGTGCGCAGCTCTCCTTCGCCCACGCCACCGGAGCTCCCACGGCTGAGCTGCTGCAGGCCGGGGCGCAGCAGCTGCGGCGGCGACGTCGTCATGAGGCCCAGCGACGCGCCGAGGAGCTCGGAGTGAAGATGGTGATGCCGCTGGGGGCCTGCTTTCTGCCCGCGTTCATTCTGCTCGGCGTGGTGCCGGTGCTGCTCGGGCTGCTGCCGCAGGTGTTCAGCCTGTGAGTGCCCAGATCCGGCCGGTGGGCGAACCGGGGCGGGCGGCCCCGGGGCGAGCGGTCAGCCGCCCCTCGGCAGCCGGGCGAGCGTCTCATGCCGCGGTCCGCCGCCCGGGCCAGCCCCGAGCTCGGAGAGCATCAGCTGTGCCTCGTCCACGCTCCAGGGCGGACCCTCATAGACGGCCAGGGCCTCGGCCAGCCGATGCAGCTGCTCGGCGGCGTCGGCTCCCGGTCCGCGGTGCCGCCCTCTGCCGTTCCCCGCACGACCCCGGGCTCGGGCCAGGGTGAGGTGCGCTCGTCGCCGCTCCGGGCGCTCCACGGTGGAACCCGCCGCTCGACCGGCGCGCTCGCAGGCTGCCATGAGGTCCGTCAGGGGGCCGTTGCGGCGGCTGTGGGCGGCAGGCGCCAGGTCCTGGACGCCGGCCCACAGCGTCCGGGAGGAGAACACACCTGCCCCGCGCAGCCGAAGCTCCAGGGGAGGACACTCCTCCATCACGACGCCGAGCGCGTCATGGAGCTCCTCCACCGCACCAGCCGGGAGCTCTCCGAAGAAAGCCACGGTGATGTGGCGCAGCTCCTCCGGCACCCAGCGCAGCGCGGGGGGACCGTGTCCGGTCTCCAGGGGAACCAGGGCCCGCACCGATTCCAGGGCGTTGTCCAGATGGTCCAGCACCTCCGGCGGCGGGGTCAGCGACACGAAGAGCCTCATGAGGTCAGCATGCCCTGGCGTGCCGTCCGAGGAAAGGCCAGGGGGACGCCACCAGAGGATTCAGCGCAGATGCACGGAGAGCCCGGTCTCGCCGGGACGCACGTCGGGCTGGAGCTCCCACTGGTCGGTGTAGTCACCGGTGAACTGCTCCCGGTAGGGCAGCGGGGCCTCGTCGAAGATCCCCTCGAGGCGACGTGCCAGCGACTGCGCCGCCGCAGCGTAGGACTCGGAGTCCGTGAAGTCAGCACTGGGCAGTGCCCATGGAGACAGAGGTGCCATGCCCGTGTAGGCGAAGGTGCCGTGGAGCAGACCGAACAGCAGCTCGTGGAGCTCGCCGCTCTTCCCCCGCGGGCCGATCGAGGCCGGACGGTCCCCCAGCGTGGTCACCACCAAGGCGCGGGTGCCCCGGAAGGGGCCCTGCTCGAAGCGGAGCCGGCGGCCGGTGACGGGGTCGGTCCCGAAGGCGAATCCGGAGACGAACACCCGGTCGAACCAACCCTTCAGCATCGCTGGCATTCCGTACCACCAGAGGGGGAACTGCACGATGACGGCATCGGCGCCGCGCAGCTTCTCCTGCTCCGCGGCCACGTCGTCACACGGTGCACCCTCGAGCTGGGCGCGCCGCCCCGCCGCTGTGACGCGCACCGGGGCGTCGGTGCCTCGCCGGTCCAGGTTCTCCGCGCGCACCACAGGATCCCAGCCCATGGCGTAGAGATCGGACTGGATCACAGCGTGGCCGCGCCGGCTGAGCGCCTCGATGCCGTCACGCCGGAGCCGTCCGGTCAGCGACTCCGGCTCAGGATGGGCGCTGACCCACAACACAGTGCGACCAGACACGGAGGAGGAGGAAGAAAGCGACGGAGCTGACATAGGAGCAGTCTGCTCCGCTAGGGTGAGAATCACCAGTACGGACATTCTTGTCCCTATAGGGATCCACGGTGCCGTGTCCTTCTGCCGATCGGAGTCTGTGATGCGCCTCCCCGTCCGACGCGCCGTCGAGGTCTGCCCCGTGGAGGTGGCGGTCTCGATCCTCGGCGGCACCTGGAAGCTCACGCTGGTCAAGCACCTGACCGCCGGTCCGCTGCGTTTCGGCGAGCTTGGCCGGCGCGTCCCGGCCGCGAACCGCAAGACGCTCACCCGTGCCCTGCGCGAGCTGGAGGAGGACGGAATCGTCCACCGCGACGTCCACGCGGAAGTCCCTCCCCGAGTGGAGTACTGCCTGACGGCCCTGGGCGGAACTCTCGCCCCGATCGTCGAGGCCATGGACAGCTGGGGCGCGGACTATGCCGCTCGTCTCGCCGCCGACCCGCTCCAGGGGCGCGGCAGCAGCCGCTCGGCGTGAGCACATCGCGCCGACCAGGAGCACGAACCCGCCGGCCTCACCCCGGCAGGATCCGGATCTGCTGCTGGCCTCCGGCACGGTCGCGGACCATCACACCGTGGGCGGCCAGCTGATCGCGCAGCACCTCAGCCTGGGCGGCATCGCCGGTCTCGAGCGCGCGCCGTCGGTCCCGCAGCATCGCATGCATCTCGGCATCCAGCTCCTGGCTGCGGTCGACCCACGGGTGGAACTCCACATCGCGGGGATCAGTGGTGCCGGACCAGGGCAGGCCGAACATGGTGAAGGCCTCCTTCAGCTCGGAGGCCAGCCCGTCCTCCGCCGGGGTGCGGGCAAGCTCGTGCCCAGCGCGGCCCAGAAGCACCAGGTCCGCGTCGTCCAGGAAGACCTCGGTGATGTCCCGGTGCTGGAACGCCGCCGGCCCTTCCGGGCGGTCCACGGTCACGGTCTGGGAGTCGATCGTCAGCCGTCCTACCCGCCGGTCCCGAGCCGAGGAGACCCACAGGCCGATCACGGCACCCAGGACCATGAGGACCGGGACCGACCAGATCAGGCGCACCTGGTCCATCATCTCCACCAGGGTCGGCGGAGAGTCCAGCCGGGTCATGAGCCAGGCGGCGGTGGGGCCGATCGCCATCGCGACCAGGCCTCCCATGGCCGCCCCGGCCACGGTGAAGGCCAGGACCAGGCGGGACCGTAGACGCACCGTCACGGGTGCTTCCGGCGTCGTCGGGGATGGTGTCGTCGGGACCATCGTCGGCCTCCTCTCCCGCGGGGACAGCTCGTGGGTCCATTGTCCTCCTGGCGTCCACGGGTCTCCAAGGGTCGACGGTTCTCTCAGCCTGTCCAGAGCGCGCGGTAGAACTCGATCCGCTCCGCATCCGGCTCCACCCCGTAGGCGTCGAAGAACAGATCATCGTGGCCGGGGCCGAAATTGACGTCCCAGCTGATGCTCATCGAGGCGATCGCCAGGTCGGCCCACCGGTCTGCCACGCCCAGCGCGCCGAGGTCCACATGGGCGATCGCCTGGCCGTCGGAGTCCAGCAGCGTGTTCGGCACGCACGGGTCACCGTGGCAGACCACCAGCCGCTCCGGCTCAGGGGCGTCGGCCAGCCGCCCGTCCAGCCACCGGCAGGTGAACGGGCAGTCCTCCACGGGAAGGGCCTCGTGAAGTCGCCGCAGGCCCCGCGCGATGGCCGGCACGGCCCTGGCCGGGTCCGCCGTCCAGCCGCCAGCCAGCGGGTTCTCTCCCGGCAGGCCCGCGGTGAGCAGCCAGGCTCCGAAGGTGCCAGCACCCCGGGCGGCGCCGTCATCGACCTCGGGAGACTCCGGCACGGCCTCGACGTCCGGCACGGCCTCGACGTCCGGCACCGTCCCGACATCCAGCACCTGCGGCACGGAGAGGAATCGGCCGGCCCAGTCCAGCCGGCGCGCCTCCTCGGGCAGGTCGACGTCGGCCAGCAGCGCGGAGGAGAGCCCGTCATGCGGCTGCCATTTCAGGTACCGCGCCCCGCCGTCGAGTCGGAACGTCCGTCCGCCGAGCTCATTGGTCCACACCAGCTCAGCGGAGCGGCCGAGCCGCTCGAGGACCGCAGGGGGAAGTCCGGCGACGTCGTGCGCCTCCCTCAGGTGCGGGGTGTCCGTCATGGGTCCGTCCGTTCGTCGTCAGGCGCAGGCACGCGCCACGTCAGGTCAGTGCCGCATCGGTCAGTGCGGCATCGAGTCAGCGCCGCCTCAGGTCGGCCTCGCATGAGGTCAGAGCCGCAGCGCCGAGACGAGGCGCGCGGCAGTGGCCCGGGGGTCGTCGAGCGGGCGGTCCTCGTAGGCGGCGAGGAAGGCCTCGTGGAACGCCGCGCCGACCAGCAGCTGGGCGGCTGCGTCCGGGTCCACCTCGGGGGAGATGCCCCCTCGGGAGATCTCGGTGGTCAGCAGGTCGGCCACCGCTGCAGACGGCGCCCGGGGTCCGGCGCCCCGGGCAGCCAGGGCATCCCGGTGGAGCGTGAGGAGGCCCCGATCGCCGAAGAGCGCGGCCGCCATCGGGAAGTTCTGCGCGTAGAACTCCAGAAGTCGGGAGGTGATCGCGCAGAGGCGCTCGCGGGCGTCGCCGTCGTCGGGCCCTGCCGGGGTGAGCCGGGGGGAGCGTTCCTGGAGCACGGCCAGGAAGAGATCTCGTTTGTCGGGGAAGTGCTTGTACAGCAGCGCTTCGGAGCACCCCGCCGTGCGGGCGATGAGCTTCGTGGTGGCGCGCACCAGGCCGTCCTCGCGCATCACCTGGGCGGCGGCGTCGAGGATGCGCTCGCGGGCGGGTCGAGGGTGCCCCTGCTCTGGACTTCTCACCATGGGGCCAGCATACTGGTCGTTCGAGAGGGTGAGTGAACGCTTACTCACCTCCTCATGATGGCTGATGTCGACACGAAGGGAGATCCCCATGGACGCGTCGGAGGTGGGTGTCGGACCTCGCCGCCACCGGGTCGAGCGGCGTCGCGCTGGTGATGGCGGTGCTCTGGTGAGGGGTCGGCTCGTTCCCCTCGCGGCGGTGGCGGTGGTCCTCGTCGAAGTGCTGGCGTTCCTGGGCGACCTCGGCAGTGATCCCGTCGCCTTCGGCCAGGGATGGGGGCCGACGCGCGCGGGGGGACTCGCCGCCTGGTTCCTGCTCGCCGCGGTCTGCCTGCCGATGCTCGGGCTGCCTCGATGGCCCGCTACGGCCGCATGGATCAGCACCACGGCATACGGGGTCGCCGTCGTCACCGACCACGCGTTCGGTCTCACGCTTCCGCCCATGCTGGCGATCCTCGTACTGGCCGCCCGACGTCGGCGGGCTCCGGCCTGGCTGCTGGCCATGGTGGCCCTGGCCGCCACGCTCCTCTGGGTCCACCGTCGCGCCGTCGGCATCATCGATCCTGAGATCGGCGTGCTCGTCTGGATCTCCTTCGGCGTGGTGAGTGCCATGTTCTTCCTGGGATCCGCGCTGGTCGGTGAACTGATCGCCGCGCACAGCTCGCGTCCGGCTGAGGGTCCTTCTCCTGTGCTCAGCCCATCGGATGGACCGTGACGCCCAGGGCATGGGTGACGCCCTCGACGCCGGAGGCCGCCCCGACCTCCGCCGTGAATCCCTCCAGCATGCCGCGCACGTCGAACTCTCCGCCCAGGGCGGCCAGGTACTGCTCATGGGCCTCCAGGGAGGCGACGCCCTTCTCCAGGGGCTCTCCGGTGACATCCACCAGGTGCGTGGGCTCCCCGCCGACCACGACCAGTTCCTTCGCGCCCCAAGGTTCCAGGCGTTCCTGCTCCAGCAGCTCACGGAACACCCAGGGGTTGTCGGCGTCACGCACGGCGTCCACCGTCGCGATGCCGGCGGCCCGGTGATCGGCATGATTCAGTCCCCAGCCGACCTCAAGCTCCCAGGGCTGGGTGACGACGACGTCGGGCCGCACCTGCCGGATCCGGCGGGCGATCTGCCTCCGGGTCTCCAGGTCCGCCTGCAGCATGCCGTCGGGCAGGTCCAGGATCACCAGGTCCTCGACTCCCACAATCGCGCAGGCCCGCCGCTGCTCCTCGGCCCGCAGCTCGGCGACCTCCTCCGGGTCCCGGTCCCGCATCCCGGCCTCTCCAGCGGTGAGCAGCAGATAGGAGACCTTCACCCCGCGGGCCGTCCAGCGGGCGACCGCAGCCGAGGCCCCGTACTCGAGGTCGTCCGGGTGGGCGACCACGCACAGCACATGGCTCAGTGAGGCGTCGTCGTAGAACGGCAGGGCTCTCTCTGCAGCGGTGTCCATGCGCGTCAGCGTAGTCAGCAGCGCCGGCGTGGTCACCGGTGCCCGGCCGCGGGGGCCGAGCAGGTCGGCCGAGCGCCGTCCGAGACGCGTGATCAGGTGGCCAGCAGCCCGACCCCGAGAGTGGCCAGGCCGGCGACCAGGAAGCCCGCACCGATCCACAGCAGCACGATCAGCCGGTTCGGCTCGGTGCGGCCCGGGCCCAGGACCGAGAGGAAGAATCCGGCCGGCATCAGGATCGCGGAGATGAGCACGCCGGTCCGGGCCAGCCACTGCCAGGCGCCCGTGAGTCCGGTGGCCTCCGTGAGCAGCAGGCAGATCAGCCCCAGCATGATCAGGCTGGCGGCATGGGCGTGCCCTGCTCGGAAGAAGGAGACCTGCAGCTCGGTGGCGGGGACCTGCCCGCGGACCACCTTGGTGAGGAAATGGCCGCCGGTGGTCACTGTGATCGCCGCGAGGATGACGATGCCGGCGGTGGTCTGTGCGGCGGGGGAGAGCTCGAGCATGGTCGACTCCGATCGGGAGGCTGCGCTGGGTCGGGCGTGAGGGCCCGTCAGTTTCATGACACTGTTATATAACGCTGTGAGAAAACCTGGTGTCAAGGGTAGACTCCTGCCATGGCCCGGCCCCGCACCCACGATGAGACCGTCAGGACCCGCCTGCTGGAGGAAGCCTCCCAAGTCATCGCCGATTCCGGAGCCCAGGGGCTCTCGCTGCGATCCGTGGCCCGGTCGTCCCACACCACCACCGCCGCGGTCTATTCCCTCTTCGGCGGACGCGAGGCGCTCATCCAGGCCGTGGTGGAGGAGGGCTTCCGCCGCTTCGGCGCCGTGCTCGCCGCCGTCGAGCACACCGACGATCCCGGGGCGGACCTGCTGGCCCTCGGGATGGCCTACCGGGAGTTCGCCCTGGCAGACCCGCACTTCTACCGGGTCATGTTCGAGTCCCTCGGCGACGGTCTCTCCCGCCCCGAGACGCCGGCCTCCCCGACGTTCCAGGTGCTGCGCGCCGCGGTCGCCCGCGCCATGGGCCTGCCGCAGGACGACTCCCGTGAGCCGGGTTCCAGCCCAGATCTGGACCCCGCCGGGCGCGCTGCCCTGCGGCTCTGGGCGCTGGCCCACGGGCTGATCAGCCTGGAGCTCACCGGCCTCGTGCCCGGGGACGCGGACGCCCGGCGTCGTGACTATGCGGCCACGCTGCGCGCCGCCCGCGGGCTGGTGGCCGGCTGAGCCGACCGCACGCGCAGCGCCACCACGGTGAACGCCGCCAGCGGGATCAGGTGCAGCAAGGCCAGTGCGGCCGCCGTGATCCCGTCATGGGCCACCGACGGCGGCACAGCACTGGTGGGGCCGACGATGACCAGCGCGGCGACCAGCAGCACGAGCAGGCCCCTGCGCGAGCGGCGCAGCAGGGCCACCAGGCCGATGCCGATCGCCAGCGGCACGGCGGTCTTCCACGCGACGTCGACCCACCGGAGCAGGTGGCCCGGCTCCTGTCCCAGAGGATCCAGCCGCAGGGAGGCACCCAGGGCCTGGGCGGCGAAGAACACACCGAGGTTCAGCAGCGTGGCGACCAGCACGACGACGGCGCCGAGGGTGAGCAGCGGGCGCCGGGGCTCTGAGCTTCGGCCGGACGTGGTGCTCATGATGACCTCCTTCAGGGGTGGGACGGCAGGTGGGTCCCGCCGCCTCACCCTTCAGGACGATCGGGCCGCGGCCGCTGTGACATCGGCGCCTCGCGCTGTGACATCGACGCCTCACGCTGGGACGCCCGAGCCTGCTGGAACTCCTCCTTGAGCCGCCAGATGTCGCTGACCGGCCCCAGATGACGCAGCTTGTCCGGGTTGCTCACGGCACGGATCATCTCCACTCCGTCCTCGGAGATTTCCAGGATGACCGCATTGACGATCTCGCCGTCCTCGGTCCGGGTGAGCAGGCCGGAGGAGCCGTTGATCTCCCGGGACTCCAGGCGCACTCCGATCGCGGCCATCGGCGCGCCGACCGAGGCCAGCAGGCGAGCGACCTTGTCCCGGCCGGACACCGGATGCGGCACCGACGGAGCCTTGCCGCCGCCGTCGCCGACCATGGTGACCTCCGCGGTGAGGAGATCCCGAAGACCCTCCAGATCACCATGTCGGAAGGCGGCGATGAACCGGCGGGTGAGCTCCTGCCGGGTCTGAGGGTCGGCGGCGTAGCGGGGGCGGGGCAAGGCCATATGCTTCCTGGCGCGGACGGCCAGCTGCCGGCAGGCCGCCTCGGAGCGTTCCACGGTCTCGGCGATGTCCGCATAGTCGAAGGAGAAGACCTCCCGCAGGACGTAGACCGCCCGCTCCAGCGGGCTCAGGCGTTCCAGCAGGAGCAGCGATGCCATGGAGATCGACTCGTCCCGCTCGGCCGCCGCGGCGGGGTCGTCGTCGTGATCGGTGAGGACAGGCTCCGGCAGCCAATGCCCCACATAGTGTTCGCGCTGGAGCCGGGAGGACCGCAGAACGTCCACGGCGAGCCGGGTGACCACAGTGGTCAGGAAGGCGCGCGGCGTCTCCACGACGGCGTCGGTGCGCGCATAGCGCAACCAGGCGTCCTGGAGGACGTCCTCCGCCTCGGCGGCGCTGCCGAGGATCCGGTAGGCCAGGGAGAACAGCAGTGGTCGGAGCTCGGTGAACTCCTCGGTGCGCTGGTGCTGCGTCCCCATGGGTCCTCCTCGTGTCGACGTGTTCTCAGGGGGCCCGGGTCGTCTGCGCGGCGGGGTCAGAGCTCTCCGCAGCCTCGAGGGGGAGGCGCCAGACGGAGACGTGCTGCTCCGAGTCTGCGGTGAACTCCGCGCCGTGCCAGTCGGCGGTGCGTCGTTCCAGCTCCATCCCGGCCATCTGGGCCATCAGGTCCAGCTCGGCGGGCCAGGCGTAGCGCTGTTCGCTGCGGCCCTGCTCGCCGCGCCGAGGCCAGTGGTGGTAGGAGGTCAGCCGCTGGGTGACCGGGTCGATGACGTCGAAGCCCAGGTGTTCCTCAGAGACGTCGAAAGGGCAGGTCAGCTGGCCGGGAGGCAGTCGACGCAGCGGTGGGACGCCCAGCTCCACCACGAAGCGGCCGCCCGGCATCAGGTGGCGGGCCGCGTTGCGGAAGCAGGCGACCTGCTCCTGCTGGGTGAGCAGGTTCGAGATCGTGTTGTACACCAGGTACACCAGGCTGAACCGGCCCGGGACATGTGTGGTGGCCATGTCGCCCACGGTCACCGGGATCCTCTCGGCGCCGGCCTTGGCGCGCAGCTGCTCCACCATCGGCTCCGAGAGCTCGATGCCGTGGACCGGGACCCCACGGGCGGCCAGGGGAACGGCGACCCGCCCGCTCCCCACGGCGAACTCGAGAGCGGTGCCGCCGTCCGCCAGCTGTTCCAGCAGGTCGACGGCGGGCTCCACAGCCTCCGGCGTGCCCATCCACCCGAGCGTGTCGTCATAGCGTGCGGCGGTGTGCGTATCCCATCGCTGGCTGCTGGGACCAGGAGCGGCCTGGTCGGCTGACAGGGGAGGATGCGATGACGTCATGGACTGGAGCCTATCCGGGCGCCCCCGGACGCGGAACGTCTGGCGGCTCAGTCGGGCGCTGAAGGTGCGGGGCGGAGAGCGCCCCGGAGCACCCCGGAGCAGAACCGGAGCAGAACCGGAGCAGAGTCGGAGCGGGGGCGCTCCAGGATCGGTGGCACAGGCACACCACCGATCAGGAGGAGATCATGACCGTCACCGACCAGAGCACCCCGACCACCAGCCGAATCACGGACCAGGACGCCCCCGGGCTGCCGCGGCTGGCGGTGATCATCGGCAGCACCCGGCCGGACAGGTTCGCCCCCACGCCGGCCGGGTGGTTCGCGGCCGAAGCAGGGACCCACGGCCAGTTCGACGTCGACCTCATCGACCTGGCCGAGTTCGATCTGCCCGCCCAGCTGGGCGGCAACGACCCCGACGCCGCGGCTCCCGAGGACGTCAGGCGGCTGGGCGAACGACTGGCCCGCGCTGACGCCTTCGTGGTGGTCACCCCGACCTACAACCGCAGCTATCCGCCGGCCCTGAAGGCCGCCATCGACTGGTTCTACAGCGAATGGAGCCTCAAGCCCGTCGGCTTCGTCGCCTATGGAGGTCATTTCGGGGCGTTCCCGCCCATCGAACACCTGCGCGGCGTGTTCGTGGAGTTCCATGCGGTGCCGCTGCGCGATGCCGTGGTGCTGCAGGACTTCTGGGAGCGCTTCGACCATGACGGCCGCGCCGTCGACGCTGAACGGATGGGCCGCTGGGCGCATCGGATGCTGGACCAGCTGGGCTGGTGGGCGCTCTCCTTGGCGGAGTCGCGCCAGCGGCGGCCCTACCCGGAGGGGATCGCAGAATGAGCACCGCGGAGACGACAGCGGCTCGCGACGGCGGCGAGGCACCGGTCAGGGCCACGGCCCGCCAATGGGTGGGGCTCATCATCATGGTCATCCCCCTGTTCATGCTCGCCACCGATGTGACCGCCCTGTACTTGGCGATGCCGGCGATCACCGCCGATCTCGCCCCGGCGGGGTCCCAGTCCCTGTGGATCCTGCACATCGGCGAGTTCCTGACGGCGGCCACGATGATCACCTTCGGCCTGCTCACCCAGCGTGTGGGCCCCCGGCGGCTGCTGCTGGGGGCTGTGGCGGCCTACGGACTCGCCTCCCTGGTGGCGGCCTTCGCCGGAGAGGCAGAGACGCTGATCGGCGCCCGGGCGGCGCTCGGGATCGCGGCGGCGGCCTTCACCCCGGCGGGCCTGGTGCTCATCCGCACCACGTTCCGGGACGAGCGGCAGTACGGGGTGGCCTTCGCCCTGTTCATGGCCGCATTCGCCGGCGGCATGGCCGCAGGCCCCGCGGTCGGAGGGTTCATCCTGGAGCACTTCTGGTGGGGTGCGGTCTTTCTGATCAATGTGCCCATCGCGGGAGTGCTCGTGCTCTCTGGGCCGTTCTTGCTGCCCCGGAACCATGCTGACCCGACGGTGCGCCTCGACGTCGCCAGCGTGGCCCTCTCCGTGGCTGCCGTGCTGGCGCTGGTGTACGGGATGCAGGAGATGGCCGACGCCGGCCCGGCACCGGCGCCGATGCTCTCGGCCGCAGCCGGCCTGGTGCTGCTGGCGCTGTTCATCCGACGGCAACGCCGGGCCGCCCATCCGCTGCTGGACCTGGCCCTGTTCCGCAGCCGGACGTTCCGCACGCTGATCCTGGTGCTGTTCCTGCTCTGCCTGGGGGCCGGGTTCGTCGACATGCTCATGGCTCAGCATCTGCAGGTGGTCCGTGGGCTCAGCCCGTGGGACGCGGGGCTGGTGCTGCTGGGGCCCGCCGTGGCCGGCACGGTCGGCACGGCGGCGACTCCGCTGGTGGCCCGCCGCGGGCCCGGGCTCGCTGTGGTCCTCCTGCTCGTGGCCGGCCTGGTCGGTGTGGTGCTGGCCGTCCGTCTGCCGGCGGCCTCCGCACCGGAGGTGGCGGTCCTGCTGACAGTCATCGCCCTGCTGGTCTCCCCGCTGATGACGCTGCTCTCCCAGCGGATCATCGGGGCCGCACCCCTGGAGAAGACAGGTCCGGCCACGGCGGTGCAGGAGATCTCCGCGAGCCTCGGCGGCGCGAGCTCGATCGCGGTGTTGGGCTCCGGCGCGCTGTGGGTGCATCGCGGAGTGCTCCGTCAGGAGGTCTCCTCGGACGTGGAGCTCTCCGCGGTCGACGCCGCGGCGGAGACCTTCGGTGCGGGTCCCGCTGTGGCCGCCACGTTGCCCGCGGCAGAGGCTGAGGCGCTCACACAGGCGGCGGACGTCGGCCTGACCGTGGCGACCCAGGCGGGGTATGTGGTCTTCGGAGCGGTCCTCCTGCTCGGTGCGGCAGGTGTGCTGCTCTGGGGGCGACTGATGCGTGGCGACCACGTCGACAGGAGAGTGGACGACGGTCTGGGCGCCGGGGCGGAGGCCTCACGACCCGCTCAGGACGGACGGCTCGCTGAGGATGCGCCGGAGCCACCGTTCCGCGGTGGGTGAGACCGCGCTGTCCCGCAGCGCCGCCGCGCGAGCCTGGTCACCTTCGCGGGCCGCGAGCTCAGCCAGCCCGAGTGTGGCGAACCCGGCCTCGATGTCGGACCCGATGGTGCGCCCCAGCGCCAGGGAGCGGTCCAGGTGGCCGTGCGCTCCGGTGTGGTCGCCGGCGTCGAGGGCGTGGAGTCCTTGGATGGCCTCCCAGAAGCACTCCTCGCCGCGGGCGCCCAGCCGGCGTGACAGGTCCGTGGCTTCTCGGGCTGCGGCCGCGCTGACCTCCCGATCCCCGTCGCGCTCCGCCTGGATGTGACGCATCCCGAGGACCTGCGTGAGCCCGTAGTCGTCCCCGTGCTCCCGCAGGATCTGCTCGGCATCATGCCCGTCCGGCATGCCGACGGCCGGTTCGCCGGCGTCGAGGAGGAACCAGTCCCGCTGGGTGGAGGCGAAGGCGGCCGCGGGCAGGTCGCCGAGCGCGACGAGCCCCTCCACCGCCTCTCCCGCCACCTGCCGCCCCTGGGCACGGGACTCGGGCACGACCAGCAGCGGGGTGGCCGCGAACCATTGGACCTGCAGCCGGGATCGCTGCGCTCTGTGGCTCGGGCCCCCCGGAGAGCTCTCGGTGCGGGCACGGAGACGGTCCAGGGCCTCGAGGATGTCCGCGGTGCTCTCGCCGGGGCTGCCGGACAGCACCGCGATGAGGACCTGCACCTGGGCGTGGGCCCCGTCGTGAGGTCCTGGGCAGGCCGCCGCCTGCCGCAGCTCGTCGAGCAGGCCTGCGGTCTCCCCGGTGATCCATCGGTGCCAGAACCAGGCGAGGATGAGGTCGACGGCGGCGGCTCCGTCCTGGACGGCCACGGCCTCCGCGAAGGCGTGGCGCAGATGGGCCCGTTCGGCGCGTATCCGGCGGACCCAGTCGCGGGCGTGGGCGGAGAACAGATAGTCCTGCGCGCAGGAGATCTCGGTGCGCCAGTGCTCCCGATGGAGGCGGGCGATGTGCTCGCGCTCGCCGGCCAGGCGCAGCTGCTCCGCCGCGTAAGCTCCCACCGACTCCAGCAGCCGGTAGCGCGTGCCGTGTTCGGTCGGTTCCGCCACCACCAGGCTGCGGTCCACCAGGCTCACCAGTGCGGGGACGACGGCCGCGCATCGCAGGGGTCCGTCCTGGCTGTCCGCGCAGACCGACTCGACGGTCTCCACCGTCCAGCTGACCGGATGGACCGCCAGCCTGCGCAGCAGGACCCGCTCCGGCTCGTCCAGCAGGGACCAGCTCCAGTCCAGCATGCCGCGGAGAGTCTGCTGGCGCCGTGGTGCCCCGCGTTCGGGGCGGCTCAGCAGGTCCAGCCTGTCGGTGAGACGGTCCAGCAGCCTCGTCGGGTCCAGGGCGGCGGTCTGGGCCGCGGCGAGCTCGAGGGCCAGGGGCAGACCGTCGAGGCGTCGGCACAGCTCGGCGACGACAGCCAGTGTGTGCGGGTCCTCCGGAAGGTCAGGGGTGACGGCCCGGGCCCGGTCGAGGAAGAACGTGACCGCGTCGTCGTCGGGTGCCTGTGCTGACAGCGGGGTCAGCGCCAGGCGCTGCTCACCGGGAAGCCCGAGCGGCTCTCGACTGGTGGCCAGGATCTTCAGCGCGTTCCCTGCGGAGAGCACGGCGTGGGCGAAGCGGGCGGCCT
Organism: Nesterenkonia sp. K-15-9-6; assembly: GCF_052656005.1. Classification (NCBI taxonomy): domain Bacteria; kingdom Bacillati; phylum Actinomycetota; class Actinomycetes; order Micrococcales; family Micrococcaceae; genus Nesterenkonia; species Nesterenkonia sp. K-15-9-6. Next base: position 37,687 of record NZ_JBQYEY010000018.1, on the reverse strand, counting down.
CATCGGCGACGTGTTCGCAGTTGTCGAGCAGCAGCAGGCCTCCGGTGGCCTGCAGGGCCGCCGTCAGCCGATCGAGGAGGTCCCGGCTCTCCTCGCGCAGCTGGGTGAGCCCGATGCTCTCGGCGACCAGCCGAGCGACCCGAGCGGGACCCGTGTCAGGGGGCGGGCAGGCGTCGAGCGAGCTGAGGTCGACGAACCACGCCGCGTCGCCGGACTTCTCGGAGAGCAGCTCGGCGGCACGCACCGCCAGGCGGGTCTTCCCCACGCCGCCGATCCCCAGGACGGTGACCAGCGGGCTCCGCGTGAGTCGCAGCTCCACCTCGCGGAGCTCGGGCATGCGGCCCAGGAAGGACGAGGCGAACACCGGCAGCCGTGGCGCCGGCGCGGCTTCCGGGCGGTGCGCCGCAGCGTCGGGTCGGTGGAACACAGAGTCATGATCCTGTGGACGGTCCTGCAGCCTGGGGTCCTGCTGAAGGATGCGCACGTGCAGGTGGGAGGTCTCCGGATCCGGGTCCGCTCCGAGCTCTTCGGCCAGGTGGCGTCGGTGCCGTTCGTAGACGCCCAGCGCGTCCGGGTGGCGATGGGCCCGATGCAGGGCCAGCATCAGGGCACGGGTCAGGCGGGCGCGCAGGGGGTGGTGCGCGGCCAGGGGCTCCAGCACGGTGACGGACTCCTGTGCCTGACCGACCTCGAGCAGCGCCTCTGCCAGCGATTCGGCGGCCTCCAGCCGCAGCTCGTGCAGCTGTCCGATCTCCGGGGCGAGCCAGGTGGCGTCCCGGAGCTCCGCATAGGGCTCACCGCGCCACAGCTGCAGGGCCGCACGCAGCAGCTCGGTCCGCTCGGCGAGGGCCTCCGATCCGCGGGCGCGGACGATCAGCTGCCTGAACTCCTCGGCATCGACCTCCACCTCAAGTTCCCTCTCGGGCTCCTGAGCACCTCCGGAGCCTCCCGCTGCGGGTGCCGGGGCGCTGGTGGAGAGCCTATGGCCGCCCGGCCCGCTGCTCAGCAGGGCTCGGCCCCCGGGTTCGGTCTCGTCCAGAGCCGACCGCAGCTGAGACAGCTTGGCCTGCAGCACACGGGTCGGGTGGGCCGGGAGGTCCCCGCCCCAGACGCGATCGATCAGGGTGTCAGCAGGCACGGCGTCACTCAGGTCCACGGCGAGAGCGGCCAGGACGGCGCGGACCTTGCGCTCGCGGACCTCCACCGCCTGACCTGTGGAGGTCCGCAGCCGGATGGGGCCCAGGACCTCGATCTTCATGCGCCCCAGTCTAGGTCCGCCCCGGGTTCCAGCTGCTGCATTCCGTGGACGCATCACCTCAGCCCCAGGCATCCGCCGGCGGCCCGGCTCGTGCGCTGCCGACAGCCTCCCACCCGCCGCCGGCAGAGCCCGGGGGCTCCGCGCCCGGCCCGAGCAGCTTCGGCAGGACCGGGACCACCACCTCCACCACGGCCTCGGTGCCGTGGTCTCCGGTGATCACGCAGTGCCGCAGCATCACGCCATTCCGGGTGGCGACGTCGTCGGCCACGGTGCACGGGTCCCCGGTGGTGAGGCCCCGGGCGGAATCTGCTGCGGCGAGGGCGGCGAGATCTGCCCCGCGGGCGGCCTGCGCCGCGGCCACGGCGGCGGCGCCGACCACATGGACCACCCCGATGAGCATCACCAGCGCTGCGATCGCCGCCAGGACCAGCACCGTCCCGGAGCCATGCTCCTCGTGATGGGCGATCATGGTGGGCCACCCGGAACCGCATCGCCCAGGGAGGGCTGCTCCACGCGGGCCGAGGCATCGGCTGTCTGCACGGCAGAGAGCTCCAGCAGGCCGAGAAGCTGCACCGGCCGGCTGAGCCTCACCCGGGCGTGCTCCCCGTCGCGGGAGATGCTGACCTGCACCGATTCTCCGGCGACCCGACGGACGGCGGCCTGGGCGGAGGCTTCGGTCTCTCCGCGGGCCAGCTCCCGAGCGGCCGCGCGGGCGCCCTCTTCGAGGGTCACCTGCGCGGCCGCGTGCATGCCCAGTCCGAGGAGCAGCGTGAGGATCAGGACGGCGGCTGGGAGCGCGGCCGCGAACTCCCCGCTCACCGCGCCGTCGTCGTGGATCCCCGGGGCTCGGCCCCTGGGTCGGCTCCTGGGCCGGCCCCCATCGTCCTCCACTCGCATCGGCTGCACCTCTGGCTGTCTGATCAGAGGGTGAGGGCCCGCTGGACGATGCCGGCGAGCATCTCCCGGACCTCTCCGGAGGACAGCACCGCCACCAGCAGTCCGGCGAAACCGACGGCCGCCAGCATGACGATGCCGTACTCCGCGGTGGCGAGCCCGTCCTCCTCCTGATGCAGCTCGCGGAGGAGCTCCTCCGTTCCGGAGTCGCGGTGCTCCCCGGGCGGATGGGCGGCTGGGGCGGGTTTGATGAGTGACGCCATGGTGATCAGTCCTTCCAGTTCCTGCGGTTCGACGGCTCCGCCCGTGGACCCGGGCGGTCCCTCGATCCTGACGCTCGGAGGGCGGGCGCAGAAGGGCGCAGCGGTGCGCTGTGGAGACCTCCGCGTGTCCCACCGGCGGATGTGCAGCTGTGGAGGAGTCTGGGGTGGAGACGAGCGGCGAGGAGGGTCCGACCTCCTTCAGCCAGCATCGTTCAGCCAGCATCGTTCAGTCAGCATCGTTCAGCCAGCATCGTTCAGTCAGCATCGTTCAGTCAGCGTCGCGGACCCGTGGTGCGGGCGGTTCGTCCAGGCAGGCGAAGCGATGCCGCACCACTCCGGCGTCGAACTGTTCCGGCGGGGCCAGCGCCTGCAGTCGGAGGGGCGGGGCGCCGTCGGGGAAGAGCCGCTTGCCCTGGCCCAACACCACCGGGCAGGCCCACAGGGTGAGCCGGTCCACCAGATGCAGGCGGAACAGGGTCCGCAGCAGGTCCCCGCTGCCCCAGACGTGGATCTCGCGGTGCCGAGTGCGCAGGGTGTCCACCTCTGCGGCGAGGTCAGTCAGCTGGGTGCTGTCCTTCCAGGTCAGCTCGGCTCCACGCCGGGAGGCGACGTACTTCGGCACGCCGTTGAACACCTCGGCGATCGCCCCGTCGGCCTCGGGCCAGTAGCCGCGGAAGATGTCATAGGTGACCCGTCCCAGCAGCAGGGCGTCACAGGCTTCGATGTCCGCCACCAGGCGTTCGGCCGCCGCCGCGTTCCAATACGGGCTCTGCCACCCGGCGTACGGATAGTCCCCGTCCTGCGGAGTGGGGCCGCCGTTGGCCTGGATGACGCCGTCCAGAGTCACATGGACCTGGGCATGCACCACACCCTGAGCCTCTGGCTGGTTCATCCTGTGCTCCTGACCTGTGCTCCTGACCTGTGCCCGGCCGTCCGTCTGCGCTGATCCTAGAACAGGCTCGGCCGCTGTCGAAGACCTGCCGCCTCGTCGCCGTCGCCCGGTGAGATCAGGTCAGATCGACCGCCGACGCTGTGATCCGAGCATCATCTGTGACGCCGCACGACGACGGCGCACCGGTGGGCATGACGGAGCTCCTCGGGTTCCGCTAGGCTGAAAGATGCTTCACGAGCAGTGACCCGGGGCCACGCGGCCCCGACCGATCCACGACAGGTCACTCACCAACCCCATGTTCACGGGTGGTCAGGATCGACAGAAGCGGCCCGTTCTCGCTGGTCCCCAGCTCTGGATGGAACGGGCAAGAGCAGCGACGAAAGGATCGATGAGGCCGGCACAGCCAGATGCCCGCCCCACTGACACTCCATCTCTCCGCGTCACCGTGGGCCCACGACCTGCGCCCGGCGACGCGCACATGCCCAGACCTGTGCCCGGCCTCGCGCCGGGCCGCCGTGCAGGAGCCACGCCTCACAAGGGCGCCTGCCCACACCCAGAATCCATGGAGTCCGCATGATCGAACTGACAGACGTCAGCAAGGTCTACCCCGGCGGGGTGACCGCGCTCGACTCGGTGAACCTCACCATCCCGGATGGGGAGATCCACGGCATCGTCGGCCGCTCCGGCGCCGGCAAGTCCACCCTCATCCGCTGCCTGACCGGGCTCGACCCGGCGACCTCGGGCAGCATCAGCGTGGACGGCGTCGACCTCGGCCAGGCCCGGGGTGCCGCCCTCATGAAGGCACGCCGCAGCATCGGCATGGTCTTCCAGCATCACAACCTGCTGGACTCCCGCAGCGCGGAGAAGAACATCTCCCACCCGCTGGAGATCGCCGGGGTGCCGGCCAAGGAACGGAAGCGCCGCGTCGAGGAGCTGCTGGAGCTGGTCGGACTGGCCGATCGTCGTCGCAACCATCCTGCCCAGCTCTCCGGCGGGCAGAAGCAGCGGGTCGGCATCGCCCGGGCGCTGGCCGCCGAGCCGCGGGTGCTGCTGTGCGACGAGCCCACCTCCGCCCTGGACTCCGGCACCACGCGGCAGATCCTGGAGCTGATCCGCCGGCTGCGGGACCGGCTGGGCATCACCGTCATCATCATCACCCATGAGATGTCCGTGGTCCGCGAGATCTGCGACTCCGTCTCCCTGCTCTCCGAGGGTCGCATCGAGCGCTCCGGCGCCCTGCTGGACGTCATCCAGGACACCGGCTCCCCGCTGTCGAAGGAGCTCATCTCTCTTCCTCCGACGGCGGCGCTGCGGCCCGGCGACACCCTGGTGGAGGCGCTGATGGCCGAGAGCAGCCAGTTGGCCGACGTCGGCCAGCTGTTCTCCCTGCTGTCCTCCCAAGGGCTCGACGCCCGTGTCGAAGCCGGCACCATCGAGACCATCCAGGGCCGTCAGGTCGGCCGTCTGCACATCAAGCCGACCACCCGCGCCGAGGCCGAGCAGATCGCGGCGGTGCTGCGTGACCACGGCATCCACGCCGAGCTGACCACCGGCGCCGAGGTGGAGGCTGAGCGGGCTGCGCATGAAGAGGACGACGCCCGCGCCGAGCAGCAGGAGGAGAACCAGTGAGCATCACCGCATCCGGTCTCGCCGCCGCGACCCCGCTGGCCTCGGGGCGTTTCCTGGACAACCCCGTCTTCCACAACCAACTGCCGGACGCCGTCCTGGAGACGATCTTCATGACGGCGGCCACGGCCGTCATCGTGGCGCTCTTCGGGCTGCCGCTGGGCATCCTGCTGCACAACCTCGGGCCCAAGGGGCTCTCTCCGAACGCCCCCGTCTATCGGGTGGTGTCCCTGGTCGTGGACATCGGCCGGTCCATCCCGTTCATCGTGCTGATGATCTCGCTCATCCCGTTCACCCGCTTCATGGTGGGCACCGCGCTGGGCTGGCAGGCCGCCGTCGTGCCGCTGTCCATCGGAGCCATCCCGTTCTTCGCGCGCCTGGTGGAGAACGCGCTGCGCGAGGTCTCTTCCGGGAAGGTGGAGGCCGTGAAGATGATGGGCGCCTCCTCGGGGCACATCATGCGCCAGGTGCAGGTCCGTGAGGGCCTGCCGGGCATCGTGGGCGGCTTCACCGTCACCGTGGTGGCGCTGATCAGCTACACCGCCATGGCCGGCGCGATCGGCGGCGGCGGGCTCGGGGCGCTGGCCTACAACTACGGCTATCAGCGGTATCAGGGCGACACCATGCTCGCCTGCGTGATCCTGCTGGTGATCATCGTGGCGCTGGTCCAATGGGCCGGCGACCGGGTCGCCCGCGGAATCGACCACCGCTGACCAACGCTGACCAAGGCTGACCACCGCTGACCCGCGCCGGCCCTGCACCGGCCATCGCATCTCTCACTCGCATACAGAAAGGCAGTTCCATGGCATCTCCGCACACTTCACGCGCTCTGCGCCTCTCCGCCGTCGTCGGGGTCTCTGCGCTCGCCCTGACGGGCTGCGGCCTCTTCGCCGACGACGAGGTCGCCGTCGGCACCGAGAACGAGGACGGCACCGTCACCCTCACCGTGGGGGCGACCCCCGTCCCGCAGGGCGACATCCTGCGCTTCATCGACGAGGAGCTGGCCGCCGACGCCGGTCTGGACCTTGAGGTCGTCGAGTACCAGGACTACACCGAGCCCAATCCGGCCCTGGTCGCCGGAGAGCTCGACGCCAACTACTTCCAGCACCAGCCGTGGCTGGAGTCCGAGGTGGAGGGCCAGGGCTATGAGCTGGCGCACTACGACGGCGTCCACGTGGAGCCCTTCGCGCTGTTCTCCGAGCGTCACGACAGCATCGAGGACCTGCCTGAGGGCGGCCAGATCGGCGTGAACAACGACCCCTCCAACCAGGGCCGCGCCCTGGCGATGCTGGCCGATGCCGGGCTGATCGGCCTCGCCGACGGCGTGGACCCGGCCGAGGCCACCATCAACGACATCGCGGACAACCCGTCCGAGTTCGAGTTCATCGAGGCCGACGCCGCCTCCCTGGCGCGCACCCTGGACGACGTCGACGCCTCCGTGATCAACGGCAACAACGCCCTGGAGATCGGGCTCTCCCCGACCCAGGACAGCCTGCTGGTGGAGGACCCCGAGGGCAGCCTGTACGCCAACTTCCTGGCCGTGCGTGAGGGCACCGAGGAGGACGAGAATCTGCTGAAGCTCGACGAGCTGCTGCACTCCGACGAGGTCCGTGACTTCATCGAGGAGACCTGGCCCGACGGTGAGGTCGCCCCGGCGTTCTGATCGGCTGAGGCGCACTGAGCTGAACGATTCAGCGCAGACTGGAGCGGCACCGCGCTGAGCCGAGGTCTCATGACGGAGGCCCCTGCACCGACCGGTGCGGGGGCCTCTGCGCGTCCACCCGCCGTCGTCTGGTGCTGTCGCCCCGTCCTGATCGCAGAACCCCGAGAATCTTGCGGAGGATCTGTGATCAGGACGGGGCGGGACGGCGCCGGCCCGGTCAGACCGGCGGCCCGATCCGGGCCCGTGACCTTCTGCGGCAGACCTCCACTCACTCCGGGGCCGGTCGGTTACAGTGGAGATGCTTCACGAGCAGCGACCGGAGGGCGCCCGCCCTCCATGATCCGCCAGCGGTCGCTCGCCAACCCCATGTTCACGGGTGGTCTCGGATCACGAAGCGGCCCCTCTCAGCGCCGCGGCCTCACAGTGGCCGTCGCAGACCGGATGGGGCAAGAGCAGCATGAAAGGAACTCTCCCGGGCTCGATGCTCGCCGCGACGACGGCGCCTTCCGTCCCGCTGACGATCCGTCACGGACTTCGCCTGCCAAGACCTCGCCCTGCCCCGGCCAGGTCCGACGGGCCCGGCTCCTTGGAGGAGCCACGCAAGATTCCACCCCGGCTCATCGAAGGAGCACACGCTCATGATCCCGTTCACCACACCTGTCGGCTCCACCGTCCGCGGCCCCCGTCGGACCGCCTTCTCTCTGACCGCGCTGGGCCTCACCATCGCCCTGACGGCCACCGGCTGCACCGTCTTCGGCGGAGGTGACGACGCAGCCGACGACGAGACCTTCCGCATCGGTGTGACCGCCCAGGACGAGACCAACCAGCTCCTGGCCGACATCGCCGCCGAGGAACTCGGCTATGACGTGGAGATCGTCAACTTCGACGACTACAACGTCCCCAACACGGCATTGAGCAACGGAGACCTCGACGCCAACTGGTTCCAGCACATCGCCTACCTGGCCAACTACAACGTCAACAACGATGACGATCTCACCATGATCGGCGGCACGGAGATCGTCCCACTGTCCCTGTACTCCGAGACGTATGACTCGGTGGAGGACTTCCAGGACGGGGACACCGTGGCCATCGCCAATGACGAGATCAACCAGGCTCGAGGCATCAACGTGCTGGTGGCCGCCGGGCTCGTCGTCCTGGAGAACGACGTGCCCGAGCCCCGTCCCGCGGACATCGACGAGGACGCCTCCACCGTCTCCGTGCACCCGGTCGACGCCGCGCAGACCGTCAACGCCCTGCAGTCGGTGGAGGGTTCGGTGATCAACAACAGCTTCATCAACGACGCCGGCATCGACCCCAACACCGCCCTGTTCGCTGATGATCCGGAGGACCCGGAGGCGTTCCCCTACATCAACGGGTTCGTGGTCCGGGACGAAGACCGAGACAACGAGGCCCTCCGGGAGATCGCTGCCCTCTATCACGACCAGCGTGTCCTGGACTCGGCGGCCGAGATCTCCGAGGACACTTCGGTGCCTGCCGACCCGAGCATCGAGGAGCTCGAAGCTGGTCTGCAGGAGTACGAGGACTTCCTCCGCGGTGACGCGACCGACGCCGAGGACGCAGAGACCGACGAGGACGAGGACGAATGAGCGGCGGCGCCGCGGGCGCCGACCCGCTGATCGAGTTTCGCCACGTCACCCGGAGGTTCGGGAAGGGGGAGAAGGCCGTCACGGCGGTCGACGACGTCTCTCTGCATGTGGACCGTGGCGAGGTGTATGGCGTCATCGGATTCTCTGGGGCGGGGAAGTCCACGCTCATCCGGATGATCAACGGACTGGAGAAGCCCACATCCGGTTCGGTGCACGTCCTCGGAGAGGAGATCTCTGCACTGTCCGAAGGCCGGCTCAGCAAGGTGCGGTCCCGGATCGGCATGGTCTTCCAGCAGTTCAACCTCTTCCATTCCCGCACGGTGGCCGGCAACGTCGGCTACCCGTTGAAGGTGGCTCGATGGAAGAAGGCCGATCGGCAGGCTCGGGTGTCCGAGCTGCTGGAGTTCGTCGGCCTGGCCGACAAGGCTGACCAACATCCGGAGGAACTCTCCGGCGGCCAGAAGCAGCGCGTCGGCATCGCCCGAGCCTTGGCCGCCAAACCGGACATCCTGCTGGCAGACGAATCGACCTCGGCCCTGGATCCGTCCACGACGGCGGAGGTCCTCGCTCTGCTGCGTCGCGCGAACGAGGAGTTGGGGATCACCATCGTCGCGATCACGCATGAGATGGAGGTCATCCGTGCCATTGCGGACCGGGTGGCCGTCATGGATCGCGGCAGAATCGTGGAATCCGGCCACGTCTATGACATCTTCTCCAATCCACGTGACGGGGAGGAGGCCAGCTTCGTCGGGGCCGCATTGAAGGACCGACCGTCGCCGGAGGACGTGCTGCGCATCCGGCAGCACACCTCGGGGCGGCTCGTCACCGTCTCATTGAAGGACTCGGTGGCCGTCGGGAGTGTGCTCGGCCAAGCCGGTCAACATGGGGTGGGCTTCGAGATCGTCCACGGGGGAATGAACACCACCAAGGACGCCGCCTACGGGCTGCTCACGTTGGCCCTGACCGGTGAGTCCGACGCAGTGGAGCAGTTCGTCGGGGCGCTGTCTGCGGCCGGCGCCGTCCAGGAGGTGGCGGCGTGATCGAGACGTACCGCGACCTGGACTGGTCCTATTACGGGCCGACGCTGCTGGAGGCCATCGGGGACACCATCTACATGGTGGCGTGGAGCTTCGTTTTCGCCGGTCTCATCGGCCTCGCCATCGGCGTGACGCTGTACACCACCCGTGACGGCGGCCTGCTCGCCAACCGGCCGGTGTGGCTGCTGACGAACTTCGTCGTCAACCTCATCCGCCCGATCCCGTTCGTGATCCTCATCGCGGCGCTCCAGCCGGTCACGATCTCCGTGGTGGGCAAGGGTATCGGTAATGATGCCGTGATCTTCGTGATGATCTGGGCCTCCACGTTCGCGATCGCGCGCATCGTGGAGCAGAACCTGGTCTCCATCGACCCGGGTGTCATCGAGGCGGCCCGCGCCATGGGAGCCTCGCGGACACGCATCATCATGACGGTCATGCTGCCCGAAGCACTGGGACCGCTGATCCTGGGCTACACCTTCGTGATCATCGCCCTGACCGACATGTCGGCCCTCGCCGGCATCATCGGCGGCGGCGGGATCGGCAACTTCGCGATCGTCGAGGGGTACAACAGGTTCCGTCCGGAGGTGACCTGGTTGGCCGTCATCGTGGTCATCATCTTCGTGCAGTCGTTGCAGATCATCGGCAACTGGGCGGCCCGGAAGGTCATGCGCCGCTGATGGGCCAGGCGCGCCCCTGCGGCATGTGCCGCAGGGGTGCTGCTGTGTCGGGGGCTCCGCCGTCGTCTGGTGCTGTCGCCCCGTTCTGATCGCAGAACCCCGAGAATCTTGAGGAGGATCTGTGATCAGGACGGGGCGTGACGGCGCCGGCCCCACTGCCCGCTCCACCTCACTCGTGCGCTTCAGCGATGACTCTGACGTGCACGGACTCTCTCAGTGATACCCATTGCGCATCTGCGTTGTACCTGGCGAGCGCCTTCCATAGGGTCATTGCAACGTTTCAATACGTGACGTGAATCACCCGACCGCTTTACTGAGGGAGTTGAGCATGTCGAGCGCATCGACACCGAGGCCCCGGCCTCTGGGTAGGACGAGTACCCGCGGCAGGCGCCGCAGCGCGCTGGCGACGGCGGCCGCGCTGGCCCTGCTGGCGCCGCTGGGAGTCGCCTCCAGCACGGCGGCCAGCACCGCCACGAACACGGCGACCACCAGCCCCGCATCCGCGATCCAGCCAGCAGACGGCATCCCGCCGGGCGAGGTGCTGGCCTTCGACTTCGGCTGCGCCGGCGGGCCGGTCGCCGAAGGCCATCACGAGGTCACCGAGTCCACGCTCTACGACGCCGAGTCCGGCTTCGGGCTCAGCGCCCCGGTCGCCTGCCGGGATCGTGGCGCGCCGGATGCCATGCGCCGCGACTTCGTCCTGGCCGGAGGCGAGCAGTTCCAGGTGGATCTCCCCGACGGCGAGTATCACGTCACGGTCATCTCCGGTGATGAGATCGCCTCCAACAACACCCAGCTCACGGTCCAGGGGGAGTTTCAGGGCAGCCTGAGCCCACGCGGCAGCGGGGAGTACGCCGAGCACAGCGTCTACACGGAGGTCACCGACGGCTCCCTGGTGCTGGAGGTCTTCGGGGACGGGCGGTTCAACGGCGTCGAGATCTCCCAGGTGGCCCCGCCCACCGGGCTGGAGGCCGCCGAGGTGAGCACCGAACCGCCGTCGGCCACCCTGGCCTGGGACGAGGCCATCGGCGCCGCCGCGTACACGCTCTATCGCTCCGCCCACGGGGAGCAGGACTTCCAGGCGGTGGGCAGCACCGAGGGCACCAGTCTCCTCGATGAGGACGTGGAGCTGGGCTACTCCTATGACTACGCGGTCACCCAGACCAGCGCCGCCGGGGCGGAGTCCGGGCACAGCGAGGTCCTGACCGTCTCCATCGTGGATCCGGAGGTCGCCGCCCCGTCAGCGCCGCAGGACCTCGCGCTGGAGAAGGCGAACCCGTCGCGGACCACCATCTCCTGGACCGGTGACGATGCGGCGGACGAGTACCACGTCTACCGCTCGCTGAACGCTGACCGGGGCTTCGAACGCATCGCGGAGACCACGGACACCACCCACACCTCGCCGGGCGAGGCCGAACACAACTGGTACTACACCGTGCTCGCCGTCAACCCCGGCGGTGTCTCGGAGCGGCCCGATCCCCTGCTGGCGCCGGTCACCGCCCGCGGGGACAACGGCAATCCCTTCGAGGAGTGCACCACTGACGGCGCTGACGCCGTCGTGACCCGCCACGGGGACACCTGGCGGGCGGTCAATGACGGCGAGACCGTGCTGGAGACTTATGCGATGGTCGAGGCCATGCAGGCCGCCGTCGACAGTCTCACCGAGGGCCGCACGGAGCAGGAGTCCGTGGTGGTCCGCGGCTCAGGCACCATGACCGCGGACGCCGCCGTCGACCTTCCGAGTCACACCTCCTTCTCGGTGTGCGGCACCATCCACGTGGCCGGCAATGAGTCGAACTTCAGCTACGAGGACCACACCGGTGTGGTGCGGATCCGGCACGCTGAGGACGTCGCCGTGCCGTTCCTGTCCGTCACCGGCAACCCGAACTTCGGCGTGTATCTGCGCACCTCCTCGGACGTGCACTTCGGGCAGATGGACCTGCGGCTCTCCGGGGGCCACGGGATGCGGATCGACAGCCGCGACGACGATTCGGTGCGTGAGGCCCGTGACATCACCATCGATGACGTCTATGTCTCCGGCACGCAGACCCACGGCGTGGAGACCTACGGGGTGGACGGGCTGACCATCGGCACCGTCACCGCGGTCGACACCGGGCATGCCGGTCTGCTTCTCAATGACACGGTCAACGCCGACATCGAACGGATCGTCGGTGACGGTGCGGCGGCCGGCACCGGATACGCGACCTTCCGGACGGCGAACCGCAACGGGCAGATCGACGGCGAGTACCCCACCAACATCCGGGTCGGGGAGCTGATCGCCGACGGCGGCGGCCGCGGGTTCTTCTGCGTCTCCGAGTCCGGCGGCGTGGAGATCGAGACCCTGGAGATCCGGGACACCGGGTCGAACGCCATGCTGATCGAGAACTGCCACAACATCACAGTGGCCAGCGAAGAGGGCTACGTCTCGGGGCCGGGCGACCTGCGCATCTCGGCGCGCAGCGAGTTCGCCAACACCTCGGACATCCGGTTCGCGAACCTCACTCTGGAAGACACGGCGATCAACGAGAGTCCGTGCGGAGAGAACATCACCGCGGAGAACATCACGCTGATCGACTCGGAGCTCAACCTCTGCGAGTGAGCTGAGCCCCCTCCGACGCGCGGTCTGTCCCCGTCGTCTTCGTCTGTCCCCGTGAAACCCGGTGGGGAAAGACGAAGACGACGGGGACAGACGTGTCTGCCGGAGCCAACGCGGGTCGCGCCGCGTCTACGGGGCCGCCGCCAGCAGAGCCTCCAGCAGGTGCAGTGCGGCGATCTTCTCCAGCGGCGAGTTTCGGTTCCCGCATTTGGGGGACTGCACGCAGGAGGGGCACCCGGTCTCGCAGGCGCAGTCACGGATGGTCTGCGCGGTCGCGGCGATCCACTCCCGCACTGCCGCGTGCCCGCGCTCGGCGAACCCGGCCCCGCCGGGATGCCCGTCGTAGACGAAGATCGTGGGCTGCTCGGTGTCGGCGTGCAGCGCGGTGGAGACCCCGCCGATGTCCCATCGGTCGGAGGAGGCGATGAGCGGCAGCAGTCCGATCATCGCGTGCTCCGCGGCGTGCAGGGCCCCGGGAACCTGCTCGGGCACCACCCCGGCGGCGGCCAGCGCAGTCTCCGGCGCGGTGATCCACACCGCCTGGGTCTGCAGGCGCGACGGCGGCAGGTCCAGCGGCTCGTCGGAGAGGACCTCGGAGGTGCCCAGCGCCTTGCGCTGGAACCCGACGACGGCTGAGGTCACCTCCACCTGCCCGAGATGCAGCCCGAACCGGTCCCACGCCTGGGAGGCGGAGGTCTCGAGCACCTCGATCGAGGTGGTCTCTCGGGCCTGGGTGTAGTACGGCGGGTTCGCCCGGGAGACCAGCACCACGCCGTCGTCTGTGGCCAGGTCCTCCACGATGAACGTGCGGCCCTGGTGCACGTACACGGCCCCGGGGTGCGCCTGCGGCTGAGCCTGGGCGGCCCCCATGTCGCCGATCACCGAGCCGTCCTCGGCGTCGACGATCGTGTACGGCCCGCCGCCGTCGGAGCGCAGGCGCACCCAGTCGGCGGCGGAGGCGTCGTCGTGGGCGAAGAACCAGCCGCGCGGTCGGCGTCGCAGATGTCCCTGCTCGGTGAGCGCGTCGATCAGCCATCGGCCGGGTTCGAACAGCTCGACGTCGTCCAGAGTCAGCGGCAGCTCCTGCGCGGCGGCCAGCAGGTGCGGGGCGGCCACATGCGGGTTGGAGGGGTCGATGACGGCGTCCTCCACCTTCGCGGAGAAGATCGCCTCCGGGTGCTCCAACAGGTAGGAGTCCAGCGGGTCGTCCCCGGCGATGAAGAATGCGGCCCCGCGCTGCCCGGAGCGCCCGGCGCGTCCCAGCTGCTGGAAGAAGGAGGCTCGCGTGCCGGGCCAGCCCGCGATGATCACCGCGTCCAGACCGGAGATGTCGATGCCCAGCTCCAATGCAGGGGTGGAGGCGACGCCGAGGAGCCGGCCGTCGCGCAGCGCGTCCTCCAGGGTGCGCCGCTCCTCCTTCAGGTACCCGGATCGGTAGGCGGCCACGCGTCCCAGCAGGTCGGTGTCGATCTCGGCCAGGTTGTCGGCGGCGATCCGGGCGATGGTCTCGGCGCCGCGCCGGGACTTGATGAACGCCAGCGTCCGGTGCCCGGCCACCATGAGGTCGGTGAGGATGTCGGCGGCCTCCACGGTGAGGCTGCGTTTCAGCGGGGCGCCGCCGTCGCCGGTGTGTTCGGAGAGCGTGGACTCCCACAGGTAGACGTCCACGGCTCCGTGGGGCGAGCCGTCCTCGGTGACAGCGGTGACCTCCTCGGCGGGAACCCCGATGAGGCGGGAGAACGACGACGCCGGATCGCCGCTGGTCGCCGACGCTGCGGCGAAGACGGGCTCGGCGCCCCGGCGGTAGTGGGCCACCACGCGGCGCAGCCGGCGCAGCAGCAGGGCCACGTGGGAGCCGAAGATGCCGCGACAGCTGTGCGCCTCATCGATGATGACCAGTCGCAGGCGGGCCAGGAAGCGGGCCCAGGCCCGGTGGTTGGGCAGGATGCCCACGTTGAGCATGTCCGGGTTGGTGAGCACCACGTTGGCGTGCTGACGCACCCAGCGGCGCTCCTCGGGGTCGGTGTCGCCGTCATAGGAGGCGGCGCGGATCCCGCCGTCGGCGGTGTGCGTCTCGCTGTCGGCCAGGGCGTGGTCCACCTGGCGGGCGAGCTCGGTGAGCGCGTCGAGCTGGTCGGCGGCCAGGGCCTTGGTGGGGGAGAGGTAGAGGACGGTGCCGCCCTCGGCGAGCACGGCGGCCAGACCGGGCAGCTGGGTGCCCAGGGACTTGCCGGAGGCGGTGCCGGTGGCCAGGATCGTGTGCCGTCCGGCCCGCAGGGCCTCGGCGGCGTCGACCTGATGCGTGTAGAGCTGTCCGATGCCGACGCCGGCGTAGCCCTGCGCCAGCGGCTCCGGAACCCACTCGGGCCAGGGCGCGGTGCGGGCGGTGCGGGCCTCGAGGGTGCGGACGTGGCGCAGCGGGCCCTCGTCGCTGACCGTGGCGGGCAGTCCGGCGCGGCGCAGCAGCGTGAGTGCGGCGGAGGGGTCCTCGGCGACGTCGTCAGCGGGGTCGGCGGCGGGGCGGGTCATCCCGTTCAGGGTACTCGCCCCGCCGCCGCAGTCGCCGTCTGAGGCCCGGCCGCCCGGGCCCGTCGTCGGCCCCTGTCGTCAGGCCCTGGAGCCGAGCTCCGCGATGTGCTCGGGCAGCCGGTCATGGGAGCCGTACATGAAGTGGTTCTCCATGCGCTCCGAGTAGCGGCTGGCCTCGGTGGTGCGGCCCACCGCCTCGGCCACCTGGCGGATGTGCATCGGGGACGCTCCGCAGCACACGCCGAGGTAGTTGATCCCCAGGGCGTGCGCCTCGGCGGCGAAGGCACCGATCTCATAGCGGTTGGTGAAGAGCGGGTCCAGCGCGGTGGGGAAGGTACGGCCATGCGGGGAGGGAACGGCGGCGCCGTCGTCGGAGAGGTTGAAGAAGGTGGGCTCCGCCTCGGTGGTGCGGTAGGGGATCGGCAGCGCGCCCACGTGGCAGGACACGGCCTCGCGGATCTGTCGCAGCCAGGACATCATGGTGGCTGGGCCGCGGAAGCAGTTCAGGCCGACGACGTCGGCCCCGGCCTGCTCCAGGCGCTGGCAGGTCTCCACCACGCCCAGGCCGTCGGCCATCTCCTCGAAGGCCATCGGCGCCAGCGTGAGCACCACCGGCAGCTCGGCGGAGCGGGCGATCTCCAGGGCGGCGAGCGCTTCGCCGGCGTAGTAGAAGGTCTCCCCGATGATCAGGTCGGCGCCCTCCTCGACGGCCCAGCCGACCATCTCCTCGAACATTCCGCGCACCTCGGCCTGCTTGGCGGGGTCGGCGGGGTCCCAGATGTTGGAGTTGGAGATGTTGCCGGCCATGAGGTCGCCGGGGCGCGCGTCGGCCACCTCGCGGGCGATCTGCAGGGCTGCGCGGTTCAGCGGCTCGAGCAGCTCCTCCTTGCCGATGACGCGCATCTTCTCGCGGTGTCCGTTGTACGTGAAGGCCTCGACGACGTCGGAGCCGGCGCGCTGGAAGTCCACGTGCAGCGCTCGCAGCGCGTCGGGGTGCTCGAGGGCCACCTCGGGGACGAACTCCCCGGCGGTGAGGTATCCACGGCGTTCCAGCTCGAAGAGGAACCCTTCGGCGCAGATCACCGGTCCGGCGTCGAGTCGGTCTGTGAACGATGGCTGGGCGGTCATCACCGCTCCTCTCAGTCATGGGATGTGACGTGCCACGGGTGGGAGCGGCCGATGCGAGGCCTCGCGTCTCCGGCCGGGTGGGTCGATCTGTCGTGGCGGTGACGCCGACTCTACAAGAATGATCACGTCGATGGGAATTATGTTCATAGAGTGACACGGAGGATCGGGAGGAGGCGGCTCCAGACGACGACGGGCCGTCCCCTACGGAGCTCCGCCGGGAAGGGCGGAGCCGCAGGAGACGGCCCTCAGGTCGGCGCGGCGGTGCCGCCGCGCAGGAACGCTCGGAGGCTCAGGCCTCGCTCTTGAGGTCGTCGAACTGGGAGTGCGAGGGGCGGATGCGTTCGCTGCCCGGGGCGCCGTAGACGTAGACGTCGCCCAGCAGCGTCCAGCCCAGATACTCGTAGAGCTCCAGGCCCTCGGCGTTGGCCACCAGCAGGCCCTCCTCGACGTCGCCCTCCAGGGCGATGGCCACCAGGGCGCGGGTCACGAACGTGCCCAGGCCCTGACGGCGGAAGTCGGGATTGGTGTAGATGCGGTCCAGGACGGCGTACTCGTCGACGACGGCGACGCGCCCGCGGGCGGCTACGGTGTCGCCGGAGCAGACGGTGAACAGGGTCCAGCCGTCGAAGTCCTCCCGGGTGGTGGTGTAGCCCTCCGGGGTGATGGGGTCCTCGACGTCCTGGGTGCCCATGTCGACGACCATCAGCTTCTCTTCGTCGCTGATGCGCTCGAGGCCGTTGATGGAGTCCTTCAGGGACTCGTCGCCGGGCTCGGCGATCAGCGTCAGCAGTCGCCCCGGGCTCTTCGTGACCGCCGAGATGACTTGGCGCAGAGCGGTCTCGTCCGGGGCGTGGAGGACGTATTCCCAGTCGTCCGAATCGCCGGAGCGCAGGGCGGAGTGGACGGCTCCGTCGTGGTCGACGTCGTAGTCGTGGGTCCGGGCCCAGCCGGTCACCCAGGTGCGGACGAGTGCGTCGTTCAGCTCGGAAGTCATGAGACGACTATATGAGTTCAGACCGGGGGTGTGGGAGGGGCCACGGCAACGAGTTCATAAAGATCGATGCGCTGAACCCCGTGGTCAGCACGATCTGCGGGCGACTGACCAGGGGCGAAGGATCTGTCCGGATCGTCGGTGTGCGCCGGTATCCTGGTGCCCCGTGAGCATCTCGCGGATCGTCCTCTACTACGCCTTCACCCCGCTGTCCGACCCGGAGGCCGTACGGCTGTGGCAGCACACGCTGTGCCGGGAGCTGGGGCTGAAGGGTCGCATCATCGTCTCCCCCCACGGCATCAACGGCACCGTCGGCGGAGAGCTCTCAGCGGTGAAGCAGTACGTGAAGCAGACGCGTTCCTACGGCCCGTTCCGCGGCATGGAGTTCAAGTGGTCCGACGGCGGTGCCGCGGACTTTCCTCGACTCTCGGTCAAGGTCCGCCCCGAGCTGGTGGCCTTCGGGGTCCCGGAGGAGATCGAGGTCGACGAGCAGGGCGTGGTCGGCGGCGGCGAGCACTTGACTCCGCAGCAGGTCCACGAGCTGGTGGAGGCCAAGCGAGCCGACGGTGCGGAGGTGACCTTCTTCGACGGCCGCAACGCTATGGAGGCCCAGATCGGCCGGTTCAAGGACGCCGTCGTCCCGGAGACCGAGACCACTCGGGACTTCATCGCGGAGCTGGACTCCGGGAAGTATGACCACCTGAAGGATCAGCCGGTGGTCACCTACTGCACCGGCGGCATCCGCTGCGAGGTCCTCTCCGCGCTGATGAGGCGGCGGGGCTTCGAGGAGGTCTATCAGATCGACGGCGGCATCGTCCGCTACGGGGAGACCTACGGTGATTCCGGCTACTGGGAGGGTGAGCTCTACGTCTTCGACGGGCGCATGAACACCCGGTTCAGCCAGGAGGCCGTCACCCTGGGCGAATGCACCGCCTGCGGAGGGCCCACCAGCACCTTCCACAACTGTCGGGACCGTGGATGCTCCACGCTCATGCTCTACTGCGAGGACTGCCGCCACATCCCTGAGACCACCCGCTGCGCGGACTGCGAGGCCCGACTGGCCGCGCACCCGCAGGACCCCAACTCCGGACACCTCGAGAGGCCCCGACGCCGATGACCCGCCTGTCCCGCGAGGCTGCGGCCGCGCTGCCCGCCCCCCGTTCCGAGAGCGACGCCGCGGTTGCCGCCGTCGCTGTGCTGCGTGCCGAGCTTCAGGCCGCCCGGTTCACCAACGCACGGGTCTCCGAGCTGCTGGGTCCCGAGGCCGTGGCCGCCCTGGACCGGGAGCAGATCGCCCCGGGCCAGCTGGTGGTGTCCCGGCTGCTCCAGCAGGAGCGACCGGACCCCTGCGCGGTGTTCACCGCCCTGTGGCTGCTGGACATGGAGGTCGATGCCGACGTCGTCTCCGCCGCGCTGCCGCGGCTGGGAGCAGAGGGCCTGCAGACGCTGGGCCTGGCCCACCGCGACGGCGGGACCTGCCGTCCGTCGGTGGATCTGCGCCCCTATCAGGTCCAGGGCCGCGAGGGAGAGTCGGACCTGTGGGTCACCTCCGACCTCTCCGCTCATCAGGTGGACGGTCCTCTGCCTGCGGAGCATGTGCTCGGTGTCGGTCAGGCCAGTCTGACCCTGGCGTCGATCACCCACCGTCGCCCGGTGCGCCGGGCGCTGGACATCGGCACCGGCTGCGGCATCCAGCTGTTCCATCTGCTGGACCATGCTGAGCATGTGGTGGCCACCGACCTCTCGGACCGTGCGCTGGCCTTCACCCGCTTCAACCTGCTGCTCAATGCGCCCGCGCTGCGCCTGGACCCGCGCCGGCTGGCCGATCGGGTCGAGCTGCGTCGCGGGAGCCTGCTGGACCCGGTGGCCGGCGAGACCTTCGATCTGGTGGTCTCCAATCCGCCGTTCGTCATCACCCCGCGCGTCACCGAGGCCCGCGTGGGGGAGCGGTACACGTACCGCGACGGCGGCCGCACCGGCGATGAGCTCATGGCCGAGCTGATCGGGGGTCTGCCGGCGGTGCTCGCACCCGGTGGGACCGCCCAGATGCTGGGCAACTGGGAGGTCCATGGGGCCTCGGACTGGCAGGAGCGTCCCCGCGGCTGGGCTCAGGAGGCCGGTCTCGACGCGTGGTTCGTCCAGCGCGACCTCCAGGACGGGCCCGGCTATGCGGAGACCTGGCTGCGCGACGCGGCCGAGGAGCGTGACCTGGACGACTACCGGCGCCGTTACGCCGAGTATGTCGAGGACTTCGCGACCCGTGGCGTCACCGCCGTCGGATTCGGCCTGATCTGGCTGCACCGGCCCCGCGCCGGCGCGGGGCCGTCCTGGGTGCGGCTGGAGGAGATCACCCACCCCGTGGATCAGCCGCTCGGCCCGATCCTGGGGCGTGCCGCTGAGCGGGCGCTCGCGGCGGCCGCCGACCCCGCAGCGGTGCTGGATCAGCGGCTTGTCGTCGCCGGGGACGTCACCGAGGAGCGGCATCAGCGGTTCGGCGCCGCGGACCCGGAGGTCATCCTGGCGCGTCAGGGCGGCGGTCTGCGCCGGGCGCGTCCCGTGTCCTCGGGGGCCGCGGGCGTGCTGGGCGCGGCGGATGGGGACTTCGAGGCCGGGCAGCTCATCACCGCGGTCGGGGCGTTGCTGGACGACGGGACGGTCGACGTCGAGCAGCTGACCTCCGCCCTGCGCGAGGAGGTCCTGGAGCTCTACGTGGACGGGTTCCTCACCGAGGCGTGAGGCGGCTGCGGGCGTCCTCGGATGACGCGCGATGATGTCTGCGTCACATCCGCTCGTCTAGACTTCCCACCATGTCACCTCGCGCCGCACTCGCAGACCACGATGACGCCGCGACAGGTCCGGCGGCCCCGAGGAGCGGGCACGACCATGAGGACCTGCCGCCGTCGGTCGTCATCGAGGACGTCCAGGCCATCCGTGCGCTCGCCCATGAGGCGCGGCTCACCGCCCTGGACGAGCTCTTCGGGACCCATCGGGTCTACACAGCCACGGAACTGGCGGCCCAGTGCGACATCTCGCCCTCGGCGATGAGCTACCACCTGCGGGCATTGGAGAAGTACGGATACATCCGGCGGGTGGAGCATGCCGGGGACGGACGCAACCGGTACTGGCAGGCCGCCGCCCGGCGGCTGCGGATCTCCGGGTTCGACTCCTCGGCGCACGCCAAGAACGCCTACGCCAACGCGCAGATCAAGTCGCTGCAGCGACGCATCGGGGACGAGATCCTGCGGCGTGAGCAGCGCGGTCCCAGCTCGGTGGAGCTGCACCCCATCCTGTCTTCGGGCATCCTGTCGCTGGATGAGGATCGTGCTCAGGAGTTCAAGGATCGGCTCTACGCCCTGGTCGCCGAGTACGAGCAGGCCTGCTCGGAGCACCCTGAGGAGGACCCGGCCAGTCGACTGCACTACTTCGTCTCGGCCATCGAGGAGCCGGTCCGCCGGGCTGCTCCGGAGGGGCCAGAAGAGCCCGCGGATTCCGGGGACGGGGCCGATGAGACGGGGTCGGAGGCCGACGACGGCGCCGTCTGACGGCACTGATATATTGAGCACCGCCGCCCACCCAACCCGACGTCGAGGAGTGCAGTGCCCCCCAAGGCCGCAGCAGGCAAGAAGCTGGTGATCGTCGAGTCGCCGGCCAAGAGCAGGTCGATCGCCAAGTATCTGGGCGACGACTTCATCGTGGACGCCTCGGCCGGGCATATCCGTGATCTGCCGCAGCCCTCGGACCTGCCGGCGGAGATGAAGAAGGGCCCGTTCGGGAAGTTCGCGGTCAACCCGGAGGACGGCTTCGAGCCGTACTACGTGATCTCCGAGTCCAAGAAGAAGAAGGTCTCGGAGCTCAAACGGGCGCTCAAGGAGGCCAGCGAACTCTACCTGGCCACTGACGCCGACCGCGAGGGTGAGGCCATCGCGTGGCACCTGCTCGAGGTGCTCAAGCCGAAGGTGCCGGTCTACCGGATGACCTTCACCGAGATCACCCGGGAGGGGATCACCCGCGCCCTGGACAACGTGCGCCAGATCGACGAGGACCTGGTCGACGCGCAGGAGACCCGGCGCATCCTGGACCGCCTCTACGGCTATGAGATCTCCCCGGTGCTGTGGCGCAAGATCGGCCGCGGCCTGTCCGCAGGCCGGGTGCAGTCCGTGGCGACCCGCCTGGTGGTCGAGCGGGAGCGGGAGCGCATGGCGTTCATCCCCGCCTCGTACTGGGACCTGGCGGGGACCTTCACCACCGACGCCGGCGAGTCCTTCGCCGCGAAGCTCCACGCCGTCGACGGCGCCCGGGTGGCCACCGGGGCGGACTTCGACGACCGCGGGACGCTGAAGTCCACCCGGTCGAAGTCCGAGGTCACCGTCCTGGACCGGACGGCCGCCGAGTCGCTCGCCGAGGGGCTGACCCAGGCGCGCTTCGAGGTCGACTCCCTCGAGGAGAAGCCCTACAGCCGCCGGCCGTCCCCGGCCTTCACCACCTCCACGCTGCAGCAGGAGGCCTCCCGGCGTCTGCGGTTCTCCTCCCGCGTGACCATGCAGGTCGCCCAGCGTCTCTATGAGAACGGCTACATCACCTATATGCGCACCGACTCGGTGACGCTGTCGAATGAGGCGATCACCGCGGCGCGCCGTCAGGCCTCCGAGCTCTACGGCCCCGAGTCCGTGCCGGAGAAGCCTCGGCACTACGCCAAGAAGAACGACTCCGCCCAGGAGGCCCACGAGGCCATCCGTCCGGCGGGAGACCACTTCCGCACCCCGGGCCAGGTGGCCGGGGAGCTCTCCAAGGAGGAGTTCCGCCTCTACGAGCTGATCTGGAAGCGCACCATCGCCTCGCAGATGGCCGACGCCAAGGGCTTCACCGCCTCGGTGCGGCTGACCGGTCAGGCCTCCGACGGGAGGCGCGCCACGTTCGGTGCCTCCGGAACCGTCATCACCTTCCCTGGCTTCCTGGCCGCCTATGAGGAGGTCAAGGAGAAGACCGCCGCCGAGGGCGAGGAGCAGGGGGAGAAGGACGACGCCGCATCCTCGGACCGGCGGCTGCCCAAACTGGAGCAGGGACAGAACCTCACCGGCGAGGACGTCCGGGCCAAGGGGCACGAGACCACGCCGCCGGCCCGCTACACGGAGGCGAGCATCGTCGCCGAGCTGGAGAAGCGGGAGATCGGTCGCCCGTCCACCTATGCACCGACGATCTCCACGATCATGGATCGCGGCTACGTGACCAAACGCGGGGCGGCCCTGGTGCCCTCCTGGACCGCCTTCTCCGTGATCCGGCTGCTGGAGGAGCACTTCGGCCGCTACGTGGACTATGACTTCACCGCACGCATGGAGGACGACCTCGACCAGATCGCCCGCGGAGAGATCGAGCGGGAGGCGTGGCTGCAGGGCTTCTACTTCGGAGCCGACAGCGGCGCCGAAGGGCTGCGTCACGTCGTCGACAACCTCGGGGAGATCGACGCCCGGGCCATCAACTCCATGGAGATTGCGGAGGGCGTCACCCTGCGTGTGGGGCGGTACGGGCCCTACCTGGAGCGTCCGAACCCCGAGGGCGGGGAGGGCGCAGAGCCGCTGCGCGCCAACATCCCCGAGGACCTTGCTCCGGACGAGCTGACCGCCGAGCGTGCGGAGGAGCTCTTCGAGAAGGCCCAGCACTCCGGCCGGGTGCTCGGACATGACCCGGAGACCGGCCGGGAGATCGTCGCCAAGGACGGCCGCTACGGCCCCTATGTCACCGAGGTCATCGAGGAGATGACCGAGGACCAGGTGCAGGCGTATCTGGACGCCCAGCCCACCGAGTACTACAAGAACGGCAAGCCCAAGCCGAAGAAGAAGCCCAAGAAGGAGAAGCCCCGCACGGGCTCCCTGCTGAAGTCGATGTCGCTGGAGACGGTGACGCTCGAGGACGCGCTGAAGCTGCTCTCCCTGCCGCGGGTGGTCGGCGTCGACGCCGACGGCGAGGAGATCACCGCTCAGAACGGGCGCTTCGGTCCCTACCTGAAGAAGGGCACCGACTCCCGTTCGCTGGAGTCGGAGGAGCAGCTGTTCACGATCACGCTGCAGGAGGCCCAGGCGATCTACGCCCAGCCCAAGCAGCGGGGTCGGCGTCAGGCGGCCGCACCCCTGGCCGAGTTCGGGCAGGATCCCACCTCGGAGAAGCCCGTGGTGGTCAAGGACGGCCGTTTCGGTCCGTACGTCACCGATGGGGAGACGAACGTGACGGTGCCGAGGGGGACCTCGGTGGAGTCGCTCACGAAGGAACGGGCCTTCGAGCTGTTGGCCGAGAAGCGCGCCAAGGCGCCGGCGAAGAAGGGCGCACGGAAGTCCGGCACCTCCACGAAGTCCGGTTCGTCGAAGTCCTCGAAGTCCTCCGGGGCGAAGTCCACGACGACGAAGAAGTCCTCCAGTGCCAAGCCCGCCACCGCAGGGTCGGGGAAGTAGGGGTCTCATGCGACTGGGCGTGCTCGACATCGGCTCCAACACCGTCCACCTGCTCCTGGTGGACGCGCACGTCGGAGCCAAGCCCGAAGCCTTCGCCTCGCATAAGCGGCCGCTGTCCCTGGTCCGTCACTTGGACCCCGAGGGCGCCATCACGCGGGCGGGGCAGGACGAGCTGATCGGGTTCATCGACGAGGCCGCCCGCTTCGCCGCCCGGCACCGGGCCGAGGATCTGCTGTCCTTCTGCACCTCGGCGATCCGCGAAGCCACCAACG
Organism: Nesterenkonia sp. K-15-9-6; assembly: GCF_052656005.1. Taxonomy (NCBI): domain Bacteria; kingdom Bacillati; phylum Actinomycetota; class Actinomycetes; order Micrococcales; family Micrococcaceae; genus Nesterenkonia; species Nesterenkonia sp. K-15-9-6. The sequence goes on along the minus strand of NZ_JBQYEY010000018.1, from coordinate 13,811 downwards.
GGGACGAGGTCCTGGCCCGCGTGGCCGCTGAGACCGATGTGGAGCTCATGGAGCTCACCGGGGCGCAGGAGTCGGCCATGACGTTCTTCGCCGCCCGTCGGTGGCGCGGCTGGAGCGCGGGCCACATCCTGAACTTCGATATCGGCGGCGGCTCCTTCGAAATGGCCTACGGGCAGGACGAGCTGCCCAGCACGGCGATGTCGGTGCCGCTGGGCGCGGGTCGGCTGACCCGGGACTGGCTGACCGAGGATCCCCCCACCAAGGAGCAGATCAAGGCGCTGAAGACCTATGTGCGGGAGGAGATCGCGGCCGCCCGCCTGGAGTTCCCGATGCTGAACTCCCATACCGAGGTGCTGGCCACCTCCAAGACGTTTCGTTCTCTGGCCCGGATGACTGGCGCGGCACCGTCGGCCTCCGGCCCCTATGTGCGTCGTACGCTGGCGCATAAGGACCTCAAGCCGCTGGTCAAGCGGCTGGGCCAGATGAGCGCCACCGAGCGGGCGGAGCTGCCCGGCGTCTCCGTCGTGCGCGCGCGGCAGGTCTTCGCCGGTGCGCTGGTGGCGGAGGCGGCCATGAAGACCTTCGGCATCGACGAGCTGCAGATCTGCCCCTGGGCGCTGCGGGAGGGGCTGATCCTGCGTCGGCTGGACGCCCTGGTGCGGGAGCACGGCGTCGAGGTCGCCCACGCGCCCGGGGTGGGCCATGTGGACCTCGCCCGCGAGCTGAGGCGGCCGACGCGCCGCGACGTCGCGGCGACTCGAGCGGCGGTCGAACATGCCCACCGCTGAGCCGCGCATCCCGGTGGCGCTGTCCACGTCCTCGGTCTACCCCCTCGGGGCGGCTGAGGGCTTCTCCATGGCGGCCGATCTCGGCTACGACGGCATGGAGGTCATGGTCACCCACCGGGCCGAGACGCAGCAGGCCGACGTGCTCAACGAGCTGTCCTGGCGCTTCGGGCTGCCGGTGATGGCCATCCACGCGCCCACGCTGCTGCTGACCCAGCAGGTGTGGGGCTCCGCCTGGGAGAAGCTGCGGCGCAGCGCCAAGCTGGCCGCCGCCGTCGGGTGCGCCACGGTGGTGGCGCACCCCCCGTTCCGCTGGCAGGCCGGCTACGCGGAGGGCTTCGCGGACGGCATCGCCAAGCTGGAGCAGGACACCGGGGTCCACTTCGCAGTGGAGAACATGTACCCGTGGAAGGCCGGAGGGCGCACCGCGGCCATGTACCTGCCGCACTGGGACCCGGTGGGTCAGGCTTACCCTTACGTGACCTGGGACTTCTCCCATGCGGCCACCGCGGAGGCCGACTCGCTGGACTCCTGCCGCAGGTTGGGCGGCCGGCTGCGGCATGTGCACCTGACGGACGGCTGGTCCAACGGCTTCAAGGACGACCACCTCATCCCCGGCCACGGCGAGCAGCCTGTCGCGGAGACTCTGGAGCTCATCGCCTCTCCCGACTTCGCCGACGGGCAGGGGTTCCGAGGCGTGGTGGCGGTGGAGGTCGCCACCCGTGCGGCCAAGCAGGTGGGTGAGAAGGAGCGTTGGCTGGCAGAATCACTGGAGTTCGCCCGCCGCCACCTGGCGCGCGGCGCGGCCTCGGCCGAGGGGGCCGGGGTCGATGACACGGCTGACGCAGCTGACACGGAGGAGGAGAAGTCCTGATGCGCATCGCGATGCTGGGGCTCGGGTCCATGAACGGCGCCATCCTGTCCGGTTTTCTCGCCTCGGGGGTCTCGGCCGACGACGTCGTCGCCACCTCGCGTTCGGCGGCCTCCGCCCGGGCGCGGGCCGCCGAGCATGGCGTGACCGTGCTGGCGGAGGAGGACGACGCCGAGGCCAACCGTCGCGCGGCCGCCGAGGCCGACGTCGTCTTCCTGGGCGTGAAGCCGCATGGGATCGTCGCCCTGTGCACGGAGATCCGGGACGCGCTGAGGCCCGAGGCGGTCGTGGTCTCTGTGGCCGCCGCGGTGGACCTGCAGATGATGCAGGACGCCCTGCGTGCGGGCCAGCCGGTGATCCGCTCCATGCCCAACACGCCGCTCTCCGTGGGCCTCGGTGTGGTCGGCCTGGTGCCGGGCGCCCACGTCACCGCGGACCAGACTGACCGGGTGAAGGGCCTGCTGGAGGCCTGCGGGGCGGTCCATGTCATCGACGAGGCCCAGATCGATGCCCTGACCGGCATCTCCGGCTCCGGGCCGGCCTACGCCTTCCACCTGGCGGAGCACATGGCCGCCGCCGGCGTGGAGCTGGGGCTGGATCCTGCGTTGGCCGCCGACATCGCCGCTCGGACCGTGCAGGGCGCGGGGACGATGCTGGTGGAGAACCACGTCTCGGGCGCCGCCGATGCGGCCGCCCTGCGGCGAGCGGTGTGCTCGCCCAACGGGACCACCGAGAGGGCCATCGGCCAGTTGGACTCCCATGGCGTCCCGGAGGCCGTGGTCGCCGCCGTGAAGGCCAGCGCGGACCGGGCCGCGGAGATGACCGCACAGCTGCGAGAACAGGCCTAGGCTCTCTTCCATGGTGAGGGATCGACAGCCGCAGGCCCGCGGGGGCCTGTGGTCAGACTTCATGGGGTGGATGAAGAGTGTGGCCGGGGCGTCCCCCGCCCGTGCGGCTCTGCTCATCTTCGCCTTCGCGATCGCCTTCTTCACGTCGCTGCTCATGATGCCGTGGGCCACGGCCAGCGGCCGTGCGGCCTCCCTGCCGGAGGCCCTGTTCGTGGCCACCTCGGCCGTGTCGGTGACGGGGCTGACCCCGGTGAACACCGCGGAGCACTGGTCGTTGGCGGGGGAGATCACCATCATCGTGGCCATCCAGCTGGGCGGCCTCGGCATCCTCACGGTGGCCTCTGTGCTGGCCGCCAGCGTCTCCCGCAGCCTGGGCGTGCGCACCAAGCAGCTCGCTCAGGAGGGTTGGAAGACAGATCAGCTGGGGGAGGTCGCCAGTCTGATCCGCATCGTCATCATCATCTCGCTGGCCATCGAAGCCGCGTTGGCGGCCGTGCTGGTGCCGCGGCTGATCGCGATCGAGGGCGACGTCGTCACCGGCTTCTGGCATGGGATCTTCTATGCGATCTCGGCGTTCAACAATGCCGGGTTCGTGATCCATGCCGACGGGCTGGAGGCCGTAGGTCATGACCCGATCGTGCTCTGGGCCATCATGATCGGTGTGGTGCTGGGAAGTCTGGGCTTCCCGGTGCTCTACGTGCTGTGGCGGTTCCGCTGGCATTACCGCAGCTGGAACATCCACGCCAAGCTCACCGTGGAGGTCACGACGCTGCTGATGGTCGTCGGAGCGGCGATCTACGCGTTCCTCGAGTGGAACAACAATGCCACCATCGGGGAGATGCCGATGTGGGAGAAGCTGCAGAGCTCGCTGTTCGCGTCGGTGAACATGCGCTCGGGAGGTTTCTCCGTGGTGGAGTCCAACCATGAGAACTCCACCACCATGCTGATCTCGGACGCCCTGATGTTCGCCGGGGGCGGTTCGGTGTCCACGGCGGGCGGCATCAAGGTCACCACGATCGCGGTGATCTGGCTGGCGTTCCTGGCCGAGGCACGCGGTGACAAGGAGTCGGTCGCCCATCAGCGGACCATCCCGGCCTCGGCGGTCCGTGTGGCGGTCTCCGTGGTGGCCATGGGGGCCACACTGGTGCTGATCTCCACGCTGGCGCTGATGCACATCACCGGCCTGGACATGGAGCGGCCGCTGTACGAGTCGATCTCGGCCTTCGCGACGGTGGGGCTGACCTCGGGGCTCACCGAGGAGCTGCCGCCGTCGGGGCTGTATGTCCTGGCCGCCTTGATGTTCGCCGGCCGGGTGGGCATCATTACCTTCGCGGCCGCGCTGGCCGTGCGTCAGCGCACCACGCGCTACCGCTATCCGGAGGGGAGGCCGATCCTTGGGTGATCGCCGTCAACAACGCAACCGTCCCGTGCTGGTCGTGGGGCTGGGACGGTTCGGCATCGCGCTGGCCGAGCAGCTCATGGCCCAGGGCAAGGAGGTGCTCGCCGTCGAGCGGCACAGGGGTCTGGTCCAGAAGTACTCGGACACGCTCACCCATGTGCTCGAGGCCGACGCCACCGACATCGAGGCGCTGCGCCAGATCGGCGCCGACGAGTTCGACTCGGCGGTCGTCGGCGTGGGCACCTCCATCGAGTCGTCGGTGCTGATCGCGGTGAACCTGGTGGACCTGGGGGTCCGGCACGTCTGGGCGAAGGCCATCAACCCCACCCACGGGAAGATCCTCAAACGCATCGGGTGCCATCACGTGATCTATCCGGAGCACGACGCCGGCGTGCGCGCCGCGCACCTGGTCTCCGGGCAGATGATGGACTTCATCAAGTTCGACGACGACTTCGCCATCGTCAAGATGCGGCCGCCGAAGGACCTGCAGGGCAAGACGATCGACCAGTGCCAGCCGCGGCGTCGACACGGGGTCAATGTGGTCGGCGTGAAGTCCCCCGGCAAGGAGTTCGTCTACGCCCAGCCGGACACCCTGGTGTCGCCGGGGGACACGATCATCGTCTCCGGAGACGTGACGAAGCTCGAGCACTTCGCCGAGAGCGCCTGATCGCCTATCCGGGTCGTCCTGTCGTAGGCTCGGGCGTGTGACACAGCCCTCGTTCCACGCCGCCGTGCCCACCACCGTGATCTGGGATCCGGCGCTGCTGGAGTACCGCTTCAACGCCACCCACCCGATGGATCCGGTGCGCCTGGACCTGACCCACAGGCTCTGCCGCGAGTTCGGGATCCTCGACGACCCTCTGGTGCGTCTCGTCGCGCCCGGCATCGCCGACGACGCCACCCTGCTGACGGTCCACGACGCCGACTATGTGGAGGCCGTCAAAGCCGCTTCGGCGGATGGTCTCCCCGCCCCGCAGCACGGGTTGGGCACCGAGGACACCCCGGTGTTCCCCCAGCTGCATGCCGGGGCGGCGCGGATCGCTGAAGGCGGCCGGTTGTGCGCGGAGGCCGTGCTGACCGGGGAGGCCGTCCATGCGGTGAACTTCGCCGGGGGCCTGCACCATGCCGGCCGGGCGCGGGCGGGCGGCTTCTGCGTGTACAACGACGCGGCCGTGGCCGTCCAGCGGCTGCTGGACGGCGGGCTGTCCCCGGTGGTCTACCTCGACGTGGACGCCCACCACGGCGACGGCACCCAGGACATCTTCTATGACGACCCCCGGGTCATGACGGTCTCCCTGCACCAGACCGGGGTCTCGCTGTATCCGGGCACCGGGTTCCCCGATGAGACTGGCGGTACTGCGCCGGACGGCACGAGCGCCGCCGGCACCGTGGTCAACGTGGCGCTTCCCCCTCACACCGGCGACGCCGGCTGGCTGCGGGCCTTCCATGCGGTGGTGCCGCCGCTGGTGCAGGCCTTCGCCCCGGAGGTGGTGGTGTCCCAGCATGGCTGCGACACTCATGAGGAGGACCCGCTGACGGACTGTCGGCTCAGCATCGACGGGCAGCGTCAGCTGGCCTTGGACGTCGCGCATCTGGCGGAGGAGCACTGTCAGAACCGCTGGATCGCCACCGGCGGGGGAGGGTATGAGGTCCACCGGGTGGTGCCTCGCAGCTGGACGCATCTGGTGGCGATCGCCGCCGGCGATCCGCTGCCGCTGCGCACCGCGGTGCCCGAGCCCTGGCGGGACTACGTGCGGCGCACTTGCGGTGTGGAGACCCCGGAGCGGATGCACGACGACGCCCAACTGTGGTGGCGCAGCTGGGAGCTCGGCTATGACCCCGCGGACGCGGTGGACCGGGCGGTCATGCAGACGCGCAAAGAGCTGTTCCCGCACTACGGGCTCGACCCCTGGTTCGACTGACCAGGCGCTGAGGGCCGATTCCAGGCATGGGCCCAGTAACCGCTACACTGTTCCGAGACCTTTCGACTATTCACCGACAGACAAGGATCTGCTCCCTATGGGCTCAGTGATCAAGAAGCGCCGCAAGCGTATGGCGAAGAAGAAGCACCGCAAGCGTCTGCGCAAGACTCGCCACCAGCGGCGCAACAAGAAGTAAGCTCAGCTGAGCTGACACAGACCCCGGAAGCGTCCGCGCTCCCGGGGTCTGGTCGTCTCCGGGGAGGTCCGGGGCGGCTGAGTCTCATCGATGACCAGGAGGCTGACTGATATGGATCCGTCCCAGGAGCAGAGTGCGGTGAGCCCGGGCGGCGCGGGGGACCGCGGCGTCCTCGTGGAGGTGCTGACCAAGCCGGGCTGCCATCTCTGCGAGGAGGCGCTGGCGGTCGCCACCGAGGCCTGTGCGGAGTTCGCGTTGGAGCCGGTGGAAGTGGACCTGAGCGCCGATCCGGAGGCTCTGGCCCGCCATGCTGAGGAGATCCCGGTGCTGCGGATCGACGGTCGGGTGCGCGATTTCTGGCGCTTCGATCCGATCCGGCTGCGGCGGATGCTGCGGGAGGCGACCGCTCGCTGAGCGGCGGCCCTGGCCTGCGGGTCGTGGGTGCCCCCGCAGATACGAGGAGGGCCCAGCCGATCTCTCGGCTGGGCCCTCCTCGCAGGAGCCGACCGCACGGGTTGGCCGGAGCGGATGCTCAGTGGCCGTCGTCGTCCGGGTCGTGGTGTGCGGCCCCGGAGCCCCAGGTGTCCGGTCCGTGCTCGAGGTGCTCCACCACGGCCTCGTCGTAGCCGTCCGGGAGCAGGGCCCGGTACTCGGGCAGCACGCCGTCGAGCACGGTGGCGCCGATGTCCTCCGTGTCGCCGTCGACCGTGAGGGTGACGTCGTGGATGCTGCCGGGGGCTCCGCTGAAGCCCTCGACGATGAACTCCTCATCGTTCTCCAGGGAGACGGCCTGACCGGCCGGCACGGTGAAGGAGTGGGACTGGCCGTCGGCGCTGATCTCGACTTCGACGTCCTCGACTCCGCCGTTGTTGACGGTGCCGATGGCACGGGCGGGTCCGCCCTCCTCGGCGCCGACGAAGGCGATGTGCCGGAACTTCACGTCGTCGATGTCGACGCGCACGCCGTCCGACCCGGAGTACTGGTGCGTGGTCGCCTGGTAGTTGATGGCGCTGCAGCCGGTCACGCCGATGACGGCGACGGCGGCCAGGGATGCCGCGGCCGCGCGGCGGACCTGGGAGGGGGCGAGCTTCACGTCGAGAGTCTCCTCACGATGTCGGTGCGACGATGATCGCCTCCAGACTACGTCATCTGTGTCCGTGCCAGGAGGCGTCACGCCGCAGATGTGGCCGCGCGGAGAAAGGTACGGACGCCGCCGGGGAAGGCGGTGACCAGGCCCGAGGTCGACGTCGACCCCAGGTCCGCGCGGAAGGCGGGTGTCAGCCGTGATTCTACAGGTTGTCGAAGAACTGCGGCCGCACACCTTATGCCGTGTGACGGCAAGGGTGGGATCCGACACGCTGTCGCGCATGTGATCCGTGATAAACTTGTCCGCGGGAAAGGGGAACAATTACATGATTTTTGAGGTCGGCGAGACAGTCGTATACCCGCATCACGGAGCGGCCACCATCGAAGAGGTCAAGATGCGTACCATCAGGGGCGAGGAGAAGATGTACCTCAAGCTCCGCGTCTCCCAGGGCGACCTGACGATCGAGGTTCCGGCGGAGAACGTCGACCTGGTCGGCGTGCGTGATGTGGTCGGCAAGGAAGGCCTGGAGCATGTCTTCGATGTGCTGCGTGCCGAGTACACCGAGGAGCCGACGAACTGGTCGCGTCGGTACAAGGCGAACCTGGAGAAGCTGGCCTCCGGCGATGTGAACAAGGTCGCCGAGGTGGTCAGGGACCTCTGGCGCCGGGAGAACGACCGAGGCCTCTCCGCGGGGGAGAAGCGGATGCTGGCCAAGGCGCGGCAGATCCTGGTCTCCGAGCTGGCTCTGGCCAAGAAGCTCGAGGAGGACGAGGCGGAGAAGCTGCTGGACGAGGTGCTGGACGAGGCGCCCAAGCCGCAGGACGCCGACGCCGCGTCGGCGAAGAAGTGACCTGAGGCCCGACCACGGAGCGAGGCACGCAACAGGTGAATCATCAGGTGGGACCCCAGGTCGCACCGGCTGAGACGAAGCGCCCGGATGCTGAACAGCACCGGGCGCTCGTCATTGTCGCGGCCGGAAGCGGACAGCGTCTGGGGCACGGCATTCCCAAGGCTCTCGTGGAGCTCGGCGGCCGTCCGCTGCTGGCGCGTGCGCTGGACTCTCTCGGCCCGCTCCGGGCGCCCGGCCTCGGCATCGACCTCGTGGTCCTCGTGCTGCCGGGGCTGCCGCCGGCCCGGGAGCGGCTCGCGGCGCTCGGCGCCGAGCATGCGCGCCGCGCGGGCATCCCGGTGATCGTCCGCGACGGCGGCCCCTCCCGTCCCGCCTCCGTGGCGCGTGGTGTGGACGCCGTGGCCGAGCAGGCCCGGCACCATGGGTGGGATGAACGCTCCCTGACCGTCCTGGTCCACGACGCCGCCCGGCCGCTGACCCCCGCGGACGTCGCCGAGCGGGTGGCCCGACAGGTGGAGGCCGGTTCGGTCGCCGTCGTGCCAGCGGTCCCCGTGACGGACACGATCAAGCGTGTCGATCCGGCCGGACGCCTCGGCCACCACTCGGAGCAGGCCGAGCAGGTGCGCGAGACCCTGCCTCGGGCCGAGCTGCGGGCTGTGCAGACGCCGCAGGGCTTCACCCTGGAGTTCCTGCTGCGGGCCTTCGCCCATCTGGGGGAGCTGAAGGCGGAGGAGGCCGAGGCGCTGACCGATGAGGCCATGGTCGCTGAGGCCCTCGGGGTCGACGTCGCCGTGGTCTCCGGGGACGCCCGTGCGCTGAAGATCACGACTCCGGCGGATCTGCTGGCCGCCGAGGCGCTGCTCGCCGAGCACGGCTCTGAGCCGTCCTCGCCGGGCACGGACCCTGCGGGGAGGCCCCCGGCCGTGGTCGTCCCGCGGGTCGGCATCGGGCATGACGTCCACGCTGTGGCATCGGCGGGGGAGCCTCGGGAGCTCTGGCTGGCGGGCCTGCATTGGCCCGGCGAGCAGGGACTCACCGGGCATTCCGACGGCGACGCGGTCGCCCATGCCGCCTGCGACGCCCTGTTCAGCGCAGCCGGTGTCGGAGACCTCGGCGTGCACTTCGGGGCGGACACCCTGGGCACGGACCGGGAGGACATGGAGGGAGCCTCCGGTGTGCGACTGTTGGAGGAGGCGGCGCGGATCGTGCGTGAGGCAGGATTCGAGATCGGCAGCATCTCGGTGCAGTTCGTGGCGAGGCGCCCCAAGTTCGGTCCGCGGCGCGAGGAGGCGCAGCGGGTGCTCTCGGCGGCGGCCGGGGCCCCGGTAGCGCTCAGCGCGACCACCTCGGACGGGCTGGGCTTCACCGGCCGCGGCGAGGGTGTGCTGGCCACCGCCACTGCCGTGCTGATCCCGCAGTCCCCGTCGCCAGCGGTCAGTTAGGCTTTCCCCGTGGCACTGCGACTCTATGACACCAAGACGGCGACCGTCCGCGACTTCGAGCCCCTCCAGCCGGGACGGGTCTCGCTGTACTACTGCGGGGCCACCGTGCAGGGCCGCCCGCATGTGGGCCACGTCCGCTCGGCGGTGGCCTTCGACATCCTGGTGCGCTGGCTCGAGCACAGTGGATACGACGTCCTGTCCGTCCGCAACGTCACCGACATCGATGACAAGATCCTGGAGAAGTCTGCCGCGTCGTATGCCGCGGACTTCGTGCCGGATGAGGACTACCCGGCGGGGGAGCCCTGGTTCGCCCTGGCCTATCGCTTCGAGCAGGCCTTCCATGAGGCCTATGACGCCCTGGGTGTGCGTCGGCCCCGGTATGAGCCGCGCGCCACGGGCCACATGACAGAGATGTTCACGCTCATCCGCCGGCTGATCGACGCCGGCCACGCCTATCCGGCCACCGACGACTCCGGCGACGTCTATTTCGACGTCCGTTCCTGGCCCGCCTACGGGGAGCTGACCCGCCAGCGGGTGGAGGACATGCAGGACGCCCCCGATGCTGATCCGCGCGGCAAACGGGATCCGCGCGACTTCGCGCTGTGGAAGGGACATAAGGACGGGGAGCCGGAGTCTGCCTCCTGGGACTCGCCCTGGGGTCGTGGTCGGCCGGGCTGGCATCTGGAATGCTCCGCGATGTCCACCAAGTACCTGGGTCCGACCTTTGACATCCACGGCGGCGGCCTGGATCTGCGCTTCCCGCACCATGAGAACGAACTGGCCCAGTCGGCCGCGGCCGGCGACGGCTTCGCCCGCTACTGGCTGCACAACGGCATGGTCACCTACGAGGGCGAGAAGATGTCCAAGTCGGTGGGCAACACGATCTCTCCGGAGGAGATGCTGGCGTCGGCCCGACCGGTGGCGGTGCGGTATTTCCTGGGTCAGGCGCAGTACCGCTCCCAGCTGGACTACCGGCCGAGCTCCCTGGCTGAGGCCGAGGCCGCCGTCGACCGCATCGAGACCTTCCTCGCCCGTGCAGGCGAGGTCGAGGAGATCGCTCCCGGCGATGCCGTGCCCGAGGGGTTCGCCGCGGCGATGGACGACGACCTCAACGTGCCTGCGGGCCTGGCGGTGCTGCATGACACTGTCAGGGCCGGCAACACCGCCTGGGATGCGGGAGACCGCGGCACGGCCGTCGCCCGTGCTCGGGAGGTGGCGACGATGGCCTCGGTGCTCGGCCTGCTGGACGTCCCGTCCCCGAGCCGCGCTGCGGACGACGCCGGCCACGCCGCCCTCGCTTCCCTGGTGGAGGGTCTGCTCGAGGAACGGGCCGAGGCCAAGGCGGCGAAGGACTATGCGCGCGCGGACGCCATCCGTGACCGGCTGACGGCGGTCGGGGTGCAGATCGAGGACTCCCGCGACGGCGCCCGCTGGTCGCTGGCCCGTGGAACCGACAAGGAGGCCGCTCATGGCTAAGGACTCTCGACCGAAGTCCGCCGCAGTGCGGAAGAAGCAGAAGAAGGGAGCCGTCGTCGGCTCCGGCGGGCAGGGGCGCCGCAAGCTCGAAGGCAAAGGCCCCACTCCGAAGGCGGAGGACCGGGTCTATCACAAGGCCCACCGGCAGAAGAAGCTGGCGGAGCGCGCCCAGGCCAAGCAGACTCAGCAGCAGTCCCGCGGCCGGCGCGGCTCCGGGCACGGAGCCGATGACGTCGTCGCCGGGCGCAACGCGGTGGTCGAGGCGTTGGCCGAACGGGTGCCGGCCCGCGAGCTGCACATCGCCACCGACATCGACTCGGACGGACGGGTGCGTGACGCACTGCGCCATGCCGCGGAGCAGGGTGTGCGTGTCAAGGAGGTGGCGCGCCGTCAGCTGGACACCACCACCGGCGACGCCGTCCACCAGGGCGTTGCTCTGGTGCTGGAGCCCTATGACTACGCCGACCCGGTGGAGCTGACCGAGTCCCTCCTGGAGAGCGCGAAGAAGGGCCACATCCCGCATCAGCCGCTGCTGGTGGCCTGCGATTCGATCACGGACCCTCGCAACCTGGGCGCCATCCTCCGTGCCTCGGCGGCCTTCGACGCCGACGCCGTGATGATCCCGGAGCGTCGCAGCGCCGGCGTCACCGCCACGGCGTGGAAGACCTCGGCCGGGGCGGCGGCACGGATCCCCGTGGCCCGTGCGAAGAACCTGACTCAGGCGCTGAAGGAGGCCAAGGATCAGGGATACTTCGTCCTGGGGCTCGACGGCGGCGGAGAGGTCGAACTGCCAGGGCTGGAGCTGGCGCTCGAACCGATCATCCTGGTGGTGGGCTCGGAGGGCCGCGGGCTGTCGCGTCTGGTGCGCGAGACCTGCGACCAGATCGTCTCGGTGCCGATCGCCTCCTCGACCGAGTCGCTGAACGCCTCCATGGCGGTGGGGATCTCCCTGTATGAGGTGGCGATGCGTCGTCGGCGTGCCGACTGAGCGCGCGGATCGCCACGAGATCGGGGTCACCCTGCGGTAACGTCGGTGAGGGGGCGGGCAGGCCCGTCCGGATCTGAGGTGTGAGGAGGCACGGATGGCGCGAGTGCGTGGTGAGGAGCAGCCTGGCTTCCTGGAAGTCATGGAGAACTGGCTGGTCCACCAGCCGTGGTTCCCTGCGCGCCGAGGTCGTCGCGCCTTCACCCGTGTGGGGGGTCTCCGCCTTCCGACTCCCGCCGGCGATGCCGACCCGGAGCTGTTCCTGGAGGTGCACGTCTTCGACGTGGACCACGTCGCCTCTCGACGGGAGCGTCACCGTGACCAGGTCGCCGTTCCGGTGGCCGTGCGCAGTCGGCCCTCCGCCCTGGCGGGGAAGAACGCCTTCATCGGCCGGCTGGCCCGAGCCGACGGCGCTGAGGTGTGGCTGTACGACGGCGCCCGGGACCGCGCCTTCCTGGCCGCCTGGCTGGAGATGGCACGACGCCGGCAGGGCAGTCGCAATGGGCGGTCCAGGGGAGAGGCCATGGCCGGGTTCGATCAGTGGTCCCCTTTCACCGTCCAGCTGCGCCGGACGGCGAGCGAGTCGAAGCTCCGCCCGGTGACCCGCACGATGGTCACCCCTGAGGGGCTCTCCGACGACGCCGGTCTGTCCCAGCGCGCCGTGGTGGAGTTCCAGCGACGCCCCCGTTCCGTGCGGGACATCGAGCTCGAGACCGCGATGACGCTGACCGAGTCCGACTCGTCCTCGATCGCGAAGGTGCTCGGCGTGGTGAGCTGTTCGTGGGAGGACCGCACGGCCGCACTGGCAGAAGGCGTGGAGGAGGCCTGGGCCACAGGTGACCTGGCGATCATCCGGGAGGCGATCGGCCAAGCCCCCGATGGACGGACCTTGGCCAGGAAGGCGATGGCAGAGGGGAAGACCTTCAAGCGCCTGGCTCGGCGGATGGGTCGTGCCCTGGGTGACTTCCACGCGGACCTGGCGACGGCGTTCGGCGGGCACCCGCAGAGCCGGGAGCAGCTGAAGGTGATGGCGGACCAGGCACGCACCGATCTGCGGGCCCACTGGGAGCAGGTCCGTGAGGAGTTCGACGACGATGAGCGCACGGACATGGCGGAGGTCGTCGACCTGATGCTCTCCGAGCTGCGAGAGGTCGACGAGCCTCTGCAGGTGCAGCGCATCCATGGAGCCTTGGGCCTGGCGCACACCCACCTGGCGGATCCGGAGTCGGAGCGATGGATCTTCAATGAGGACGGCGGCATGGCAGACCAGGCTCTGCCGCTGCGGGACGTCGTCACCATGCTGATGTCCTTCGCCAACGTGGTGATGGAAGCGGCGAGCGAGGGCCACCAGGGCAAGAAGCCGGCCGAGGTGGACGCGGTGAACTTCGGACAGTGGTACGAGGACGTCTCCGAGGTGTTCCTTGAGGGATACCGGCAGTCTGAGGCAGACACCACCGGAGTGGACTCGGTGTTCTTCCGAGCGGCCATGCTCTCTGAAGCGATGGACCTGTTCTCTCGCTGGCAGGGGCAGTGGGTCTTCCGGCCCTCGATGCTGCTGCAGGCGGAGTCTTGACCAGGGGGATGTCGCGAGCGTGAGCCGTGCGTCGCGAATTGTGACCACGGTCTCATCCGCGTGCAGCTCCCGGAGAGGGGCCCTGACAGGGCTGGATCCCAGTGCTGGCGCGGATTTCGGGGCGCTGTTCACGCCGAGTTTACATTCGCTCAGAGATGGTGCTAGAGTTTCATTCCGCGCCGGGGACGACGGCAAGGCCGACGGGCCTGGCGCAGGCTTCGAAGTCTTCGAGGCCATCCTGATGAGATCGAGCAGCTCGGATCGAGCGGGTTTGACAAGCAGGATGGATCAGGTAAGATAGAGAAGTTGCTGTCCGGAGGGCGGCTCGGGACCGGGTTTGACAGCCGGAAACGAGATGTTCTAGGATAGAAAAGTTG
>NZ_JBQYEY010000017.1:0-75969 GCF_052656005.1 Nesterenkonia sp. K-15-9-6 | reverse complement strand
CCGCGGTGAACCCGTCCAGCGAGGTGCTCATCGAGATCAGCAGCATAGCTGTCACTGTAGGCAGGATCGAGTCGAGTACCCAAAACTCCAGACCAACTCGCGAGCCCTTCAGCCGCGAGCTCTCCCTGCGGGGACTCGATCCTGCCTACAGTGACAGCTATGCTGCTGATCTCGATGAGCACCTCGCTGGACGGGTTCACCGCGGACCGCACCGGCGACTTCAGCTGGGGCGCCCCGGACGAAGAGCTGTTCCGTTTCCATCTGGACACGGTGCGCGGGCTCGGAGCCTGCCTGTGCGGGCGTCGCCTCTACGAGACGATGCTCCCCTGGGAGACGGATCCGCTGATGCGGGAGAACGCCCTCGGTGCGGAGTTCGCCGACGTCTGGGCCGCGCTGCCGAAGATCGTGTTCAGCCGCAGCCTGGACCAGGTAGAGGGGAACGCCCGGCTGGCGCAGCGCTCCCTGGCCGAGGAGATCCCCGCGGTGCTCGCCGCGACCGAGCAGGACGTGGAGATCGGCGGCCCCACGCTGGCCGCCCAGGCCGTGGAGCTCGGACTGGTGGAGGAGTACCAGATCTTCCGGCACCCGATCATCCTCGGCGGAGGCACTCCCCTGCTGCCGCCAGTGGACGAGGCCGTACCCCTGGAGCTGGTGGAGAGCCGCGTCTTCGGCGGCCGCGTGGTCTATGAGCGGTATCGACGTGCCGAGGGGTCACGGGGCTGATCGGCCCCGAGACCTCAGCATTCGATGACGTTGACCGCCAGCCCGCCCTGGGCCGTCTCCTTGTACTTGGAGGACATGTCCGCCCCGGTCTCGCGCATGGTCACGATGACCTCGTCGAGGCTGACCCGGTGCGAGCCGTCCCCCATCAGCGCCATCCGGGCGGCATTGACGGCCTTCGTGGCCGCGATGGCGTTGCGCTCGATGCACGGCACCTGCACCAGGCCTGAGATGGGGTCACAGGTCAGCCCGAGATTGTGCTCCATCGCGATCTCCGCGGCATTCTCCACCTGCTCCGGAGTACCCCCGAGCACCTCACACAGCCCGGCCGCCGCCATCGAGGAGGCCGACCCCACCTCTCCCTGGCACCCCACCTCAGCACCAGAGATCGAGGCCTGCTCCTTGTAGAGCACCCCGATCGCTGAGGCAGTGAGCAGGTACCGCACCACGATCTCGTCGCGCTCATCTCGCGCGGCGTAGCTCCCCCCGGGTCCGTAGTGCGTGGCATAGAAGCCCACCGCGGGGATGATCCCTGCCGCCCCGTTGGTCGGCGCGGTGACCACTCGCCCGCCGGAGGCGTTCTCCTCGTTCACGGCCAACGCCACCAGGTTCACCCACTCCTGCCAATAGGCGTGGGAACGCTCGGGGTCCTTCTCCGTCAGCTGGGCATGCCAGTCGGGCGCACGACGTCGGACCTTCAGACCCCCGGGGAGGACACCGGTCCGACGCAGGGCCGAGTTCTTGCACTCCTCCATGACCTGCCAGATGTGCAGCACCCCGGCACGCACCTCCGCTTCACTGCGGACGGCGGTCTCATTGGCCATCATCACCTCGGAGACGGCCCGGCCGGTGCTGCGGCAGTGCTCCATGAGCTCGGCCGCCGTGGTGAAGGGGTGGGGAACCTCCGCCTCGGTGGACTCCACGGCATCACCCAGTGAGGCGTCCTCCGCTTCGGCGGCGGTGAGCACGAACCCTCCCCCGATGGAGAAGTAGGTCTGCTCGGCCAAGACGCCGCCGTCGTCGTCGAGGGCTGTGATGGCCATTCCGTTGCTGTGCTGCGGCAGGAAGGTCAGGGGCCTCAGCACCAGATCCTCGGTGCGCAGCGCGATGTCACGGCGTCGCCCCAGCTGCTCGGCCACACGGACCGTCCCGGTCGCGCGCATATCCTCCAGCCGCTCCTCGACCTGCTCGGGCAGGATCTCCTCGGCATCCCAGCCCTCCAGGCCCAGCAGCACGGCGTCGAACGTGCCGTGTCCCTGCCCGGTGGCGGCAAGGGAGCCGTAGAGGTCCACCCGGACCTCCGCGAGAGGACCGCCCTCCCCTGCCTCCAGAGGGGCGGTCAGCTCCTCGACCACGAACCGCCGCGCAGCCCGCATCGGCCCCACCGTGTGCGAGGACGACGGACCGATCCCCACACTGAACAGATCAAACACACTGATCGCCATGACGGATCACCTCTCCCTGCGGTAGAAGGGCAGCTGGACGACTTCGAAGGGCTGCGCCTTGCCGCGCACGTCGATGTCGAGCCGTGTACCGGGCTCGGTGAACTCCACGTCCACATAGGCCATCGCGATCGGGTGGCCCAGGGTGGGGCTGGGCTGGCCAGAGGTCACCACGCCGATCTGCTGACCGGCGCGCTCCCCCTCGGCGGCCAGCACCGGGTATCCCCCGCGGCCGGCGCGGCGGCCCAGGCCCTTCAGCCCGACGAGCCGCTGACCCGTGGTCTTCCCACGGCCCTCGGCCTTGGCCTGCTGCAGCGCGGCGCGGCCCACGAAGTCCTCCTCCTTGGAGAAGGACACCACAGGCAGTCCGGCCTCGAAGCTGACCCGCTCGGTGGAGAGTTCATTGCCGTAGAGCGGCATCCCGGCCTCCAGGCGCAGGGAGTCGCGGCAGGCCAGCCCGCAGGGGGTGAGGCCGTGCTCCTCGCCACGGCTGAGCAGCGCCCGCCACAGGGCGCCGGCCTTGTCGTCCCGCAGGAACATCTCGAAGCCGTCCTCGCCGGTGTACCCGGTGCGGGCCAGCAGGATCTCCTCGCCGCCGATCGTCACGGTGTCCGCCGCGTAGTAGGGCAGGTTCTCCACGATGGTGGTCTCGTCCAGGCGCACCAGAGAGGAGACGATGGCCTCCGCCTTCGGTCCCTGGACGGCGATGAGACTGATCGCCTCGGACTCGTCCCAGACCTCCACGTCGAAGCCGGTCGCACGCTCGGCCATCGCGGCATACACGGTCTCCCGGTTGCCGGCGTTGGGGACGATCAGATACTCGTCCTCCGTGATGCGGTAACCGATGAGATCGTCGAGGATGCCGCCGTCGGGCGTGCAGATCAGCGAGTATTTGGCCTTGCCGACCTTCACCTTGGCCAGGTCCCCCACCAGCGCGGTGTTCAGGTACGTGGCAGCGTCGGGGCCGGCCACGCGGATCTCTCCCATGTGGGAGAGGTCGAAGAGTCCGGCGGTCTCGCGCACCGCCCGGTGCTCGGTGAGCTCGGAGGTGTACTTCAGGGGCATGCGCCAGCCGCCGAAGTCGGTGAAGCTGGCGCCCAGCGCCTCGTGCTCGGCCGCCAGGGCGGTCTCGCGCAGCGGGGTGTCCGCCGACGTCGTCGTCTGCGTCTGCTGCGGGGTGGTCTCAGTCATGGAGCGTCTCCTGATCGGTTCATCGTCTCTCGGTGAGAGATCGTCCCTGAATCCAACGACGATCTCTCACCGAGAGACGATCTGTGCGGGTGCGTCGGCGTCAGCGGCCGTCAGCTGATCTCGAACGCCTCGGGCGGCGGGCAGCTGCACACCAGGTTGCGGTCCCCGTGGGCGCCGTCGATGCGGCTCACCGGCGGGAAGTACTTGTCCTGCAGCACCCCGGGCACCGGGAAGGCGCCCTGCTGCCGGGAGTAGGCCCGGTCCCAGTCGTCGGAGGCGACGACGGCGGCCGGGTGCGGAGCATGCCGCAGCGGCGCGTCCGCAGCCTCCACCTCGCCGTCGATGACCTGCTGGATCTCGGCCCGGATGGCGATCATCGCCTCGATGAACCGGTCGATCTCCGCCAGGTCCTCGGACTCGGTGGGCTCCACCATCAAGGTCCCGTTGACCGGGAAGGCCAGCGTCGGGGCGTGGAAACCGTAGTCGATGAGCCGCTTGCACACGTCCTCGGCGGTGATCCCGGAGCGTTTGGTCAGCTCCCGCAGGTCCAGAATGCACTCGTGGGCCACCAGGTCCCCCTCCCCGGTGTAGAGGGTCGGGAAGTGATCCGCCAGGCGCCGGGAGATGTAGTTTGCGCTCAGCAGGGCGTGCGCGGTGGCGCTGGTCAGCCCCTCGGCACCCATCATCGCCAGATACGCCCAGGAGATGGGCAGCACGCCGGCCGAGCCGTAGGGGGTGGAGGTCACCGGGGCGCCGCCGCGGCTGGCCGCGTCGGTGCCGGCCCCGTTGCTGCCGGCCCCGCCCACCGAGGTGCTGGGCAGGAACGGCTTGAGGTGCTCGGCCACGGCCACCGGCCCGACGCCGGGCCCACCGCCGCCGTGCGGGATGCAGAAGGTCTTGTGCAGGTTCAGGTGGCTGACGTCGCCGCCGAACTCCCCCGGCTCGGCGAGGCCGACCAGCGCGTTGAGGTTGGCGCCGTCCACGTAGACCTGGCCGCCGGCCTCGTGCACGGTGCGGCAGACCTCGCGGACATCGGCCTCATAGACCCCGTGGGTGGAGGGGTAGGTGAGCATGATCGCGGCGATCCGGTCCGGATGCTGGGCGATCTTCGCCTGCAGGTCGGACATCTCGATGGTGCCGTCCTCCGCGGTGGCGACGACGGCCACCTGCAGTCCGGCCAGCACGGCCGAGGAGGCGTTGGTCCCGTGCGCGGAGGCGGGGATCAGGCAGATGTCCCGGTCGGCGTCGCCCTGGGCCAGGTGGTACTGCCGGATGGCCAGCAGCCCGGCGTACTCCCCCTGGGAGCCCGCGTTGGGCTGGATGGAGACGGCGGCATAGCCGGTCACCGCGGTCAGCTTCGCCTCCAGGTCCTCGATGAGCGCCCGCCACCCGGCGGTCTGCTCGGCCGGGGCGTAGGGGTGGATGCCGGCGAACTCGGGCCAGGAGATGGCCTCCATCTCCGTGGCGGCGTTGAGCTTCATGGTGCAGGAGCCCAGCGGGATCATGGTGCGGTCCAGGGCCAGGTCCCGGTCGGCGAGCTTCCGCAGGTACCGCATCATCTGCGTCTCCGAGCGGACCTCGTGGAAGATCGGGTGGGTCATGAACTCGCTGGTGCGGCGCAGCGCCTCGGGGAATGCCGTGCCGTGGCCGGCCGCGGCGGAGTCGGAAGAGTCACCAGAGTCGGCAGGCGTGCCTTCCGAGGTCTCGGTCGGGGCGCCGAAGGCCCGCAGCACCGCGTCCACGTGCGCGGCAGTGGTGGTCTCGTCCACGCTGATGCCCACGGTGGTCTCGTCCACCCGGCGCAGGTTGATGCCGGCCTCCTCCGCGGCGAAGAGCACGTGCTCGGCCTCGGCGTCGAGGTCCAGGCGGACCTGCACGGTGTCGAAGAAGGACTCACTGACCAGCCGGCGTCGGCCGGCCTGCAGCCCGGCGGCCAGGGTCCGGGCGTGGCCGTGGACGCGCTCGGCGATGCGGCGGAGCCCCTCGGGGCCGTGGTAGACGCCGTACATGGAGGCGGCCACGGCCAGCAGCGCCTGCGCGGTGCAGATGTTGGAGGTCGCCTTCTCCCGGCGGATGTGCTGCTCACGGGTCTGCAGGGCCAGTCGGTAGGCGGGACGGCCCTCGGCATCGTGGGAGACGCCGACCAGCCGACCGGGCAGCTGACGCTGCAGACCGGAGCGGACGGCCATATAGGCCGCGTGCGGTCCGCCGAAGAACAGCGGCACCCCGAAGCGCTGGGAGCTGCCGACGGCGATGTCGGCGCCCTGCTCACCGGGCGAGGCGATCAGGGTCAGGGCCAACAGATCGGCGGCCACGGTGACCATCGCTCCGCGCTCCTTGGCTTCGGTGATGAGCGCGGTGTGGTCGACGACGGCGCCGGAGTCACCGGGCTGCTGGACCACCACACCGCACAGCTCGCCCTCCGGCAGGCCCTCGGCGGCGAGGTCGATGATCTGCACGTCGATGCCCAGGGCCTCCGCGCGGCCGGCGACGACCTCACGGGTCTGCGGAAAGGTGTCGGCGTCGAGGACGATGCTCCCGGAGGCCTTCTTCTTGTTGGCCCGGCGCATCAGCAGGATGGCCTCGGCGACGGCGGAGGCCTCGTCCAGCAGCGAGGCGTTGGCGATGTCCAGGCCGGTCAGGTCCGCCACCATGGTCTGGAAGTTCAGCAGCGCCTCCAGGCGGCCCTGGGAGATCTCCGGCTGATACGGCGTGTACGCGGTGTACCAGGCCGGGTTCTCCAGGACGTTGCGCAGGATCACCTGCGGAGTGTGGGTGCCGTAGAAGCCCTGACCGATCATCTGGGTCTTCACCGTGTTGCGCCGGGCGTAGCCGCGCAGCGCCTCCAGAGCCTCGGCCTCGGAGAGGGCGGCGGGCAGCTGCAGCGGACGGGCCTGCCGGATCGAGTCCGGGACGGCGGCGTCCACCAGGTCGGCCAGGGACCGGTGGCCCAGGGTGTGAAGCATGGTCTCGGCGGCCTCGGAGGTGGGTCCGATGTGGCGGGAGGCAAAGCCCTCCGGCACGGAGAAGGCGGGGCTGACGCCGCCGTCGGGGACGCCCGAGGGGGTGCTGGCGTCGGGGCTGAGAGTGCTGGTCATCGGGGAGGTTTCCTTCCGGAGCGCAGAGGGGTGGACATGCTCGTGTCCCTCCCCGAGCTCTGTAGGGAACCTGAGAGTTTGACCCGGCTGCTGAGGCGAGGAGTCGCCGTCGGACGCGGGCTTGCACCGTGGGTGAGGAGCCGCCGTCGCGGGCCGGATCCTGCGGCCGGGCGTCGGGGTCCTGCTTTCCAGAGTCGCCACCCCTGCACGGTACGGGTGCCTGAGAGATTCCTGGGGAGGATGTTGCTCCTTCGGCGCCGGGGCTCACCCGCCATGACGGCGTGCACTCCGGGCTCTCCCACACAGGGGACGTGGCGTATTCAGTTGACCTGTGGCCCATCTTACCTGCACTGCCGGAGGGGGATCACGCCCCGGCGGCGGAGCCGGCGTCGGCAGGGCCGCGTCGACGGATCAGACAGCGACGGATCAGACGGCGACGGATCAGACGGAACGGGCCTGCCGCTCCTGCTTGGCCACGAGTCGGGCGTCGAGGATCACCAGCACCGTGACGACGGCGAAGCCGGCCACCGCCAGGCCGAGGATCGGCAGCAGATCCCCGGTCGGGGCCAGCAGGCTGCGCGCCTCGTCCTGCCAGGGCCACAGCGTGCGCAGGGCTCCCAGCATCACCCCGGCCAGCACCACCATGGTGATCCGGTGGTGGTGCTCCAGCAGCCACTGCAGCAGCTTGACCAGCAGGATCACCCCCAGCACCATCCCGACGGCGAACAGCCCCAGGTAGCCGACGTCGCGCTCGTCCACCGCGCGCAGCGTGGGCTCGTAGAGGCCGAAGGTCAGCAGCAGGAAGGAGCCGGAGAGGCCGGGCAGCAGCAGGGCGGAGACGGCGACGGCGGCCGCCGGGATGATGGTCACCGGGGTCGCCTCCACATCCGTGGGCGGCAGGGAGACCAGCCAGAACGTCACCGCGGCCGCGGCCAACCCGGCCAGCACGTGCCGCAGCCTGAGCACCCGCAGACCCCAGGTGCGGGCGGCCCTGCCCGTCTGCTCCGGGCTGACGTGCATGGCCATGCGCAGCGGCACCGCGATGGAGGCCAGCACCATGCCGAAGAACGCCGCTCGCGTGGCCTCCGGATGGGACTCCACGGCATCGGCCATGGGACCGGCGATGGTGAACACGGCCAGCGCCATGCCGAACAGCACGGGGATGACCAGCTTCCACCGCACCGCGGCGAGGTGCTCGCGCATCCCCGCCGCCCGCTCCGGACCGGTCACCAGCCGCCGCCCGGCCGAGACCACATGCGAGGCCGAGTCGATGAGCTGGGTGTAGATCCCTACCACCAGGGCCACCGTCCCGCCGGAGACGCCCGGGACGGTCTCCACCGTGCCGATGAGGGCACCACGGACCAGGTCTCCGACCACGCTGGTGCGGCGCTGCTCGGGCGCGCCCGCGGCGTCGTCAGGGGTCTGCTGGGAGAGGTCTCCGGCAGAGGATGATGCTGGCATAGCGCACTCGCCTTTCACGCCTTACACTGAGGTCTCCGGGCCTGTCAGACAGGTCACGAGACACGGATCACACCACCATGAGGCGCTCCGGCCGGACCCTGTCCGACCAGGGCACCCTGGGAAGCGCCGCGACGGCGGGCTGTCTGTCACGCCCGGAGCGGACGGCGGCCTCAGTCTACGTCGTCGTCCTGGCGTCTCCCTGCCACCATGACCACCTGCGCACCACCGGAGAACCGCGGTGCTCAAGCCACCCGTGACACGGGAGGAAGGGGAGACGACGATGAGTCCCCAGGCCATCGGATTCGCGATCGTCCTGCTGGCGGCGATCATGCTGCTCGGCAAGTACCTTCGCGTGAAGGTCCCGTTCATCCAGAAGCTGCTGCTTCCCAGCTGCATCATCGCCGGATTCCTCGGCCTGATCCTCGGCCCGGAGGTGATCGGGCGCCTCGCCGAGCCGCTGAACCTCGGCTGGCTGGCCGAGGGCGGCGTCTTCACCGCCGACATCTACGAGGTCTGGGGAACCCTGCCCGGGCTGCTGATCTCCGTGGTCTTCGCGACCCTGTTCCTCGGCTCCCGCATCCCCTCGCCGAAGCGCGTGGCCAAGCTGGCCGGTCCCCAGCTGTCCATCGGCGTGGCCTACGGCTCCGGCCAGTACGTGGTGGGGCTGCTGCTGGCCCTGCTGGTGCTCGCCCCCCTGTTCGGCGTCAGCCCCATGATGGGAGCGCTGATCGAGATCGCCTTCGAGGGCGGCCACGGCACCGCCGGCGGCATGCGCCCCGCCTTCGAAGACATGGGCATCCCTGAAGCCGCCGACCTCGCCCTGGCCATGGCCACCGTCGGGCTCGTCTCGGCCATCGTCATCGGTGTCGCTGTGGTGAACTGGGGCGTGCGCACCGGCCGCACCCGGGTGCTCAAGCAGGTCTCCGAGCAGTCCACCGCCGAGCTGCGCGGACTCTACTCAGACGACGAGACCGTCTACGCCGGCCGGATGACGGCCCGCCCGGGCTCCATCGAGCCGCTCACCCTGCACGTGGCCGTCGTCGGCCTGGCGATCATCCTGGGCTGGATCCTGCTGGAGGGCATCGTCTGGGTGGAGGATCTGCTGTGGGGCCAGCCGGACTCCCTGTGGACTCCCGCCGGCGAGGACGGCACCACGCTGCTGGGCTATGTGCCGCTGTTCCCGCTGGCGATGATCGGCGGGGTCATCATCCAGGTGGTGCTGGACCGCACCGGCAACACGAACCTGCTGGACCACGAGATGATGAAGCGCATCCAGGGGCTCGCCCTGGACATCCTCATCGTCGCCGCTCTGTCCACGATCTCGCTGACCGTGATCGCCGACTTCTGGCAGACGTTCCTGATCCTCTCGGTGGCCGGCGTCGCGTTCTGCACGTTCATGCTGCTGTACTTCACCCCGCGGATCGTCCCGGAGTTCTGGCTGGAGCGCGGCATCGCCGACTTCGGCCAGTCGATGGGCGTCACGGCCACGGGCCTCGCGCTGCTCCGCGTGGCCGACCCTGACGACCAGTCCCCCGCCCTGGAGGCCTTCGGCTACAAGCAGCTGGCCTTCGAGCCCTTCTTCGGCGGTGGACTGATCACGGCGATCTCGATTCCGATCATGTACGCCACCGGCAGCGTCTACATCGTGCTGATCCCGATGGCGGTGCTGTTCGTCGCGGCGATCACCGCCGGCATGATCTACCACCGCGGTGTGCGCGCAGGACGGTGGACGGACCCCGCCTCAGAGTTGGCTGCAGGTCAGCGGTGAGCTGACCACCACAGCGGCGGAAACCCCTCCAGGGCCCGAGTGAGGCGACAGGCGCCTCCCCGGGCCCTCGCTGTGCCCACTCCCTGCCGCCGCTGCGCCGCCGTACTGCCGCCGTTCTGCCCCGCTGCCGCCGCTGGGCACCCGCCTTGCCATCCGAACACTGTGTGAATTTATGAACTATCGTGGCACAAACCCTTGACACCAGCTCCACGACACTGGAGGGTACTGTGCTGACGCGCTTCATCGAGGAGCACCCGCCAGCCGCCTCCCCCGCCGGAGGCCTGACACCAGAGGAATCCATGACACACCTGCGTCGCGTCGGCACACTGCTGCTGACCCTCATCGCACTGCTCGGCCTGATGGCACCGGCCGCCCAGGCCGAGGCGGACACCAGCCGCGGCCCCGATCCCACCGAGTCCTCCATCGAGCAGACTCGGGGCAGCTACAGCGTCGGAGAGCGCAGCATCTCGCGCTTCGCCGCAGACGGCTTCAACGGCGGCACCATGTACTACCCCACCGGCACCGACGAGACCTTCGGCGTCGTCGCGATCTCCCCGGGATACACGGCCAACGAGTCCTCAATCTCCTGGCTGGGACCGCGCCTGGCCTCCTTCGGCTTCGTCGTGGTCACCTTCGACACCAACTCGCGCTACGACCAGCCGCGCCAGCGCGCCACACAGCTCCTCAGCGCGCTCGACCACGCCATCGACGACAGCGTGGTCGGCCCACTCATCGACGAGGGCCGTCAGGCCGTGATGGGCCACTCGATGGGCGGCGGCGGGGCGCTGCAGGCCGCCGAGGATCGCGACGAGATCCAGGCCGTGGTGCCGCTGACCCCGTGGAACGCCAAGAAGAACTGGAGCTCCATGGATGCTCCCACCCTGATCATCGGGGCGGAGAACGACCGCACCGCCCCGGTGCGCAGCCACTCCATCCCGTTCTACGAGTCCTTGACCAACGCCGGACAGCGGGCCTACCTGGAACTGCGCGGGGCCAGCCACTTCGCCCCCAACCGGTCGAACACCACGATCGCGAAGTACAGCATCGCCTGGCTGAAGCTCCACCTGGATGACGACGAGCGCTACGAGCAGTTCGTCAACCCCGGCCCGGACACCGGACCGCGCACCGGCATCTCGGACTGGCGCATCAGCTGACACCGCCGGCCCCGACCCGGCCACCTCACCGCCCTGAGGCAGACGACCCCTCCTTCAGCCGCCCGCCCACGCGGCCAGAAGGAGGGGTCGCCTGCGTCCCTGCGAGGCCGCATCTCGACAGAATGCATCTGCAAGCGCTTCCACGAATCCTTGCGATCTGGATCACATTCACGCTATCTTCAGTCAGGAGACGTCGACTCGACGCGGTCGCCGATGCTACGGCGACGACGCCTCTCATCCGATTCCCGGCGGACTGAGATGCCATCACCTTGGAGACAGCACTGATGACGACGACACAGAGTACGGCGGAGCCTGTGCCGCACTCACCTTGGAAGCGCTTGCGGAAACATGCGGTGCGAACGGCAGGGGCCCTCGGACTGGCCGGGGCCATGCTGGCACCCGCCACCATGCCTGCGGCCACCGCCTTCGACGGCGGGCCCCCGGCCTCCGACAACGCGGCCGATCATGCCGGTGCCCGCGGCGCGGAGAATGCCTCGCAGAACTCCGCCCACCACACCGACCGGCTCCCGGAGTTCCGCACCGCGGCGCAGAGCGCGGAAGGCCCGAAGGACACCACCGCCGTGATGTTCCAGTGGACGTGGAACAGCATCGCCCGCGAATGCCGTGAGACGCTCGGCCCGGCCGGCTACGGCTACGTGCAGACCTCCCCCACCCAGGAGCACATCCAGGGCGAACAGTGGTGGACCCACTACCAGCCGGTGAGCTATCAGATCGAATCCCGGCTCGGCACCCGCGAGGAGTTCGCGGACATGGTCACCGAGTGCAACGACGCCGGTGTGAAGGTCATCGCCGACGTCGTGATCAATCACATGACCGGCCAGCAGGAAGGCGTGGGCTGGGCCGGCAGCGAGTTCACCCACACGGACTACCCCGGCACCTACTCGTCCGATGACTTCCACAACCACGGCTGCGAGGTGGAGGACTACACCGACCGCTGGCAGGTCCAGGAATGCGACCTGCTCGGACTCGCCGATCTGAAGACCAGCTCCGACTACGTCCAGTCGAGGATCGCCGAACACCTCGAGGACCTCATCGACCTCGGCGTCGAGGGCTTCCGCATCGATGCGGTCAAGCACATCTCCGCCGATGACCTCACCGGCATCCTGGACCGCGTGGACCTGACCGACATCTACGTGGTCTCCGAGGTCATCCGCGGCGGCGGCGAACCCATCCAGCCCGAGGAGTACCAGCACCTGGGCGACGTCCACGAGTTCACCTGGGGCCGGAAGCTCAAGGAGGCCTTCGACGGCGGCGACATCCACTGGCTGCTCTCCGGCGAGGGCATCGGCGAGACCTGGGAAGGCTTCATCGCCGACGAGCACGCCGGCACGTTCGTGGACAACCACGACACCGAACGCAACGGCGAGACCCTGAGCTACAAGGACGGAGAAGCCTACCGCCTGGCCCAGGCCTTCACACTGGCCTGGCCGTACGGCATGCCCGCGGTGCACTCCGGCTACTCGTTCAGCGACTACGACGCCGGCCCCGTGCAGCACGAGGACGGTCGGATCCGCGACGCGGTCTGCGGCGAGGAGAACTGGACCTGCATCCACGCCCAGACCGAGGTGGCCAACATGGTCGGGTTCCGCAACGCCGTCGGGGACGCCCCGGTGACCGACACGTGGACCAACGACTCCCACGCCCTGGCCTTCGGCCGTGGCGACCAGGGCTTCCTGGTGGCCAACCGCGGACCGAACAGTGTGCAGCACACCTGGCAGACCTCCCTGCCGGCCGGCGAGTACTGCAACGTCTACACCGGCTCCGCCACCTCCGAGGGCTGCTCCGGGGAGACCGTGACCGTGGCGGCCGACGGCACCTTCAGCGCCCACGTGGGCCCGGACTCCGCCGTGGCTCTGCACGTGGGCGCCACCCCGGCCAGCGGCGACGGAGACGGCGACGGTGACGGATCGACGCCGCCGGAGGAGCGCGAGCTGTCCCTGTTCTACGCCACCGACTGGGAGACCCCGTACGTCCACTATCAGGTGGGCGACGGCGAGTGGACCGATGCTCCGGGCGAGGCACTGACGGAGGTCTGCGAAGGCTGGGCCCACACCGAGATCGACCTCGGCACCGCCCGCACCATCACCGCGGCGTTCAACGACGGCGGCGACGCCTGGGACAACAACGCCGGCGAGGACTACACGATCGGCTCCGGCGTCATCCAGCTCGCCGACGGCCAGCTGGCCGAGGGCGACCCCTGCGAGGCCCAGCCCGCCCCGGGCGAGGACCCGGACCTGACCGTGTACTACGAGACGGGCTGGGAGAACCCGCGCATCCACTACCAGGTGGGCGACGGCGGCTGGACGGACGTTCCGGGCGTGGCGATGGCCGAGGCCTGCGAGGGCTGGTTCCGGGCCGACATCCAGCTCGACGACGCGGACGGCATCACTGCCGCCTTCAACGACGGCGCCGGCACCTGGGACAACAACGACCACCAGGACTACAGCATCGCCGCCGGCGAGCAGCAGGTCTCAGAAGGAGAGGTCACCGCAGGCAACCCCTGCTGAGAGACGGCCCGGTCTGAGATGAGCCTCGGACCGGAGCACCACACCTCACGCGTGCCGAGCCTTTCGGCCGTGTGAGCCGGGAGCGGGCGGCGTCGGGATCACCGGCGCCGCCCTGCCCATGCCTGGGGACCTGACCATCCGGTGGCCGACGGTGTCGACCTCCGGTCCCCCGGCACACTGTCGCTAGAGTGATCGCGTGACGCTTTTCGTGAACGCCCGAGTGATCCCCTCGGCCCGCATCGGTGAGGCCCGCGGCGACGCCGTGCTGGTCCGTGGCGAACGCGTGGCCGCCGTCGGACAGGCCACCCGGCTGCATCCCGATCTCGCTGCCGGCGAGGAGGTCATCGACCTGCAGGGCGCGGTGGTGCTGCCCGGTTTCGTGGACGCCCACGTCCACACCGGACTCTACGCCCGCGGCCTCTTCTCCGCCGACCTGCGGGACTACACCTCCCTGGAGGCCGCCCTGCAGCGGGTCGCGGCCCACCTGCGGGACCGGGTGGAGGCCGCCAAGGCCGAGGGCACCTGGCCGCAGCAGCCCCAGTGGATCTTCGGACAGGCCTGGGACCACAACGTCTGGGACGTCCCCCAGGTGCCGGACCGCCGAGCGCTCGACGCCGTCACCGGCTCCTTCCCCACCGCACTGCACTCCACCGATGCTCATACCTGGTGGGTCAACTCCGCCGCCCTGGAGGCCCTGGGGCTGGACGCCTCCACGCCGGACCCGGTGGGCGGAAGCTTCGACCGCGACACCGACGGGCAGCTCACCGGCATCCTGCGGGAGTCTGCCGGGCGGGCGGTGGACCAGATCCTGGCCTCCGGTGCCGCTGGAGACCTCACGGCCCAGCTGGAGCACGCCCAGCGGCAACTCTGGGCCCAGGGGCTGGTCGGTGTGCACGACTTCGACGGCGAGGACGTCCGCGCCGGGTTCTCAGCCCTGCACGAGACGGGGCGGTTGAGGATGCGCGTCACCAAGGCGGTCCTCGCCCCGAACCTGGATCTGGCCCTGGCCGAGGGGCGGTACACCGGCTCCGGCGACGCCTGGCTGCGCACCGGGCCGGTGAAGATCTTCTCCGACGGCGCCCTGGGCTCCCACACATGCCTGATGCATGAACCCCTGGCCGGCTCCACGCACGGGCATGGGGTCGCGGTCACCGAGGAGGCCGAGCTGCGCGACCTGCTGGCCCGTTCCGCAAGCGCCGGGCTGGCCGTGGCCACCCACGCGATCGGGGACCGCGCCAATGAGTTGGTCCTCGACGCGTACCAGTGGCTGGCGGAGCAGGTGAGCTCCGGCGTCCTCCCGGCCTCCCCGCTGGTGCACCGGACCGAGCACGCCCAGCACCTCGCGGTCGAGGACGTGCGGCGCTTCGCGGCACTGGGCGTGGTGCCGTCGATGCAGCCGCTGCATGCCACCGCGGACTTCGAGCTGGCCGAGCGCCTCATGGGTGACCGGCCGATGGCCTCCTACGCCTGGCGATCGCTGATCGACGCCGGGGCCACGCTCGCCTTCGGCTCGGACGCGCCGGTGGAGCCGCCGTCGCCGCTGGGCGGGATCCACGCGGCGGTCACCCGCCAGAGGCCGGACGGCAGGCCCGACGGCGGCTGGCAGCCCCAGGAGCACCTCAGCGTGGGCGAGGCGATCACCGGCTTCACCACCGGAGCCGCACATGCCGCCGGGATGGGGCACCTGACCGGGGAGATCCGCCCCGGGATGTTCGCCGACTTCACCGTGCTGCGCGAGGATCCGTTCGCCGTCGCGCCCTCCGACCTGCCACACATCCCGGTGGCCGGGGTGATCACCGGGGGCCGCGTGCGCCACTGGGTGTGAGCCCTCTCCCCCATTCATGACGTTGTCTCCGCGGTTTGGGCCCTTTTGAGCCCGACTCCGGCGTCATAAGGGCCCAAACCGCCGAGGCAACGGGGAGGGACAGCGCGGCTCAGGCCTGCTCCTCGGCGAACGTGCCGTCGTTCTCTCCGCGGAAGAAGTCACGGCCGTAGATGACGAGGCAGAGCAGGATCCCGACGCCGAGCCCCCAGGCCGCACCGAGCAGGGCCAACGCTCCGGCTGTCACTCCGGCGATCCCCAGATCCCGCTGACTGCGGGCCTCCATGATGCCGATCCGCACGCTCACGTAGGCCTGGACCAGCAGGGTCAGGGCCATCGCGACGCCGAGCACCGGCTCCACAAGGGTGACGATGGGAAGCAGCAGCAGGCCCGTGTTGGTGCCCCAGCGGAAGGACCCGGCTCCTCCGTAGAGTGACTTCATAGCCTTCCGGCCCTCTTTGTACCGTTCGGTGATCACCACCAGCATGGCCGACCAGGAGGGGCCGCACATCGCGACGTCGGGGCCGATCACTCCCATCAGGGCGTTACGTCCGCCGAAGATCAGGTGGGAGCGGTCGGGGTTGTACTCCACGTTCTCGTCCGGCCGGGCTCTGTTCGCCTGCTTCAGCACGGCGTTGGCCTGCAGCGTGTCTCCGAAGACCACGATGTAGGTGGCCAGCACGGTGGGGATGGCGGTCACGAACATCATCAGCGGCGGAAGGCCCAGCCCGAAGATCGTGTACTCGCGCCACAGCGTGAGAAAGTCGGGCTGCACGATGCCCCACTCGATCTGCGACCACTCCGCCTCGCGGGTCAGCGGGGCGATGAGGACGGCCACCAGGATCGCCGGCAGCACACCGAGCTTGCCGATCTGCATGGCCAGGCGGTTCTTCTCCTGCCAGCGGGGGAAGTGACGGGAGAACAGGAGGAAGAACACCAGCCCGATCGCGATGGTGATGGTGATCGGGAACTGCTCGAACTGGCCGCCCTCCCCGAAGACGGTCTGCACCGCAGCGATGCCCGCGCCCATGAGCACACCGGCCTTGATGGCCGGCGGGATGGCGCGCACCACCCGCTTGGCCAGCCCGGTGACGCCGAGCAGGATCGAGAACAGTCCCAGCAGGATCTGGAAGGAGATCAGCGCATGGACGCGCTCGGGGCCTTCCGGGAACGTCATGCAGTAGGCCATGACCAACGGGATCGCCGGGGTGATCCACCCCGGGACCACGGGATCGCCCAGCAGGTGGTGCGTCAGGTAGAGGAACCCGTTGAGCAGGATCACGGCGAGCGCCACCTCGAAGGGCATGCCCAGCAGGGTGATCATCATCGGGATGGCAGCGAGGTCCACCGCGCACATCAACAGGCCCTGGGTGTAGTCGGGCCATTCGAGGCGGTATTGGACGAAGGGAAGCCGGATCTCGAAGGGGCCGGCCTTCCAGTGGGGTGAGGAGGGGGCGCCGTCGCCCTGCTCTCCGGGGCTGTCCCCGTGGTCTTCGATGGTCTGGGCCATGATCATGCTCCCTGTCGGTGGGCGGGGTGGTGGGCGAGGTGGTGGTCGAGGGCCCTTGATGCGGGCTGCTCCGCATCGGCGGGTGCGGGGTCGGCGTCGAACTCGATGATCTGCCGCACGGCACGTCCGTCTTCGAGGTCGTCCATCGCCTGGTTGATGTCCTCCAGGCGGATGCGCGAGGTGATGAGCTTCTCCACCGGCAGCCGTCCTTCGCGCCAGAGCTGTTCGTACCGGGGGATGTCCCGGCTGGGCACCGAGGAGCCCAGATAGGAGCCGATCACGGTGCGGGCCTCTGCGGTGATGCGCAAGGGGGAGATCGTGGCAGTGGCGGTGGGGGCGGGCAGCCCGGTGGTGACGGTGCGGCCTCCCGGTGCGGTGGCGTCGAAGGCGGTCTCGAAGGCGCGGGGGCTTCCGGCGCATTCGATCACGTGATCCGCGGTGAGGCCCTCCTCGGCGACCTGCCGGGGGGTCCAGGTCTCATGGGCTCCGAGCTCGCCGGCCATGGTCAGCTTGTCCTCGGCCATGTCGACGCCGATCACCCGTTGGCAGCCTTCGGCCAGGGCGGTGATGAGCGCGGCCATTCCGACGCCGCCCAGGCCCACGATCATCACCGACTCCGCCGGCGCGGGTTGCGCGGCATTGAGCAGGGCCCCTCCTCCGGTGAGCACGGCACAGCCGAGGACGGCGGCCACATGGGGCGGGACGTCGTCGCCGACCGGCACCACGCTGGCCCGGTCCACCACCGCGTGGGTCGCGAATCCGGAGACGCCGAGGTGGTGATGGACCTCGGCACCGTCGCGGCTCAGGCGGCGATGGCCGTGGAGCAGCTCGCCGGCGTTGTTGGCCCGGGAGCCGCGGGTGCAGGGCAGTCGTCCCCCGGCCGCGCAGTTCTCGCACTGTTCGCAGCGCGGCAGGAACGTCATCACCACCCGCTGGCCGGGGCTGACGTCGTCGACGGCGGAGCCGACGGCCTCCACGATGCCGGCCGCCTCATGGCCGAGCAGCATGGGCACGGGGCGTTCCCGGTGGCCGTTGAGCACCGAGAGGTCCGAATGGCAGACCCCGGCGGCCTCCATGCGGACCAGGACCTCTGTGGGTCCGGGAGCCTCGAGGGTCAGCTCGCTGATGCGCA
The DNA here is from genome assembly GCF_052656005.1 of Nesterenkonia sp. K-15-9-6. Classification (NCBI taxonomy): domain Bacteria; kingdom Bacillati; phylum Actinomycetota; class Actinomycetes; order Micrococcales; family Micrococcaceae; genus Nesterenkonia; species Nesterenkonia sp. K-15-9-6. The sequence continues at coordinate 58,143 of NZ_JBQYEY010000017.1, read as the reverse complement.
GCGGCTCGGTGGAGGCGTAGGGGCGGGCGCGGCCGATCTCTTCGAGGACGGCACCTCTGATCTTCACGGATGATTCTCCTGGGCGTCTCGGCAGGTGTGAGGCGGGCGTGGTGCTGTGTCTGATGACATCAGCTCCCTGTTCCCTGGGCCACAGCCGCCGTGGCTGAGAATTCTCCTATGATGTGTCCATGGTGGACACCTTGGATGGCTCAGGCACTGACGAGACCGGTCACGGCCGGGAAGCGCTGCTGCGGGCGCTGCTGGACACCGCGGCCGAGCTGTCCAGCCTGCAGGACGTCGAATCGGTGCTCCAGTCGATCGTCCGACGCACCCGGCACCTGCTGCGCTCCGACATGGCCTACATCAGCCTCAACGACCATGCCGCCGGCGAGACCTACATCCGCCAGTCCGACGGCGTCACCACCCAGGAGTACCGGACGCTGCGCATGCCGATCGGCTACGGCATCCTCGGTCGGGTGGCCACCGGCGTGGCTCCGTATCAGACCACCGACTATCTGCGGGACGAGTCGATCCCTCACCTGGACTCCATCGATGAGATCGTCGCCGGCGAGGGCGTGCTGACCATCATGGGAGTGCCCCTGCTGGTGGGTGGGCAGGTCATCGGCGCGCTCATGGTCGCTGAACGCTCCCACCGGGTCTTCAGCCCGGAGGAGATCGACGTCGCGGATTCGTTGGGCACGCACGCCGCCGTGGCCCTGGACAATGCCGAGCGGTACACCCGCGCCCTGCACGACGCCGAGCAGCTCAGCCGCGAGCATGAGCGCAGCCAGGAGGAGCTCGTCTCCCGCACACAGCTGATGGACTTCGACGCCGAGCTGCTCCACGAGATCAACCGCGCCCCCACCGAAGACGGCGTCCTGACGCTCACCGCACGGACCCTCGGGGCACCCGTGGCGCTGCTCTCCGAGACCGGCGAGCAGATCGCCGTCGCCGCAGCCCGGCCTGGCCACCCGGATGACCCGGCAGGCCGCACACCCACGATCCCGTCCCCTGGGCTCGCCGCCCTGGAGGCGGCCAGCGCCGCCGGCCGGGCCCTGCGGATCGGCGAGGGCCCTGATGCCGTCGTCGTGGCGCCCATCCGCTCCGGCCATGACGCCCTGGGGCACCTGGTGACCTGCGGCGTCGAGGACCCGGCCGAGCTTCAGCTGCTCGATCACGCGGCGGCGCACATGGCGCTGGCGCTGCAGTTCGTCCGGGCGGAGGAGGACGCTCAGCACCGCCAGCAGCTGGACGTGATCGAGGATCTGCTGGCCGAACGGCCGATCTCCGACCACCGGCTCGCCCGCCGCCTGCAACGCTGGCGGCTGGGCCTGCACGACCCGATCCACGTCGCGGTGATCCTGCCCGCACAGGACACCGACGCCGTGCGCCGGCTGCTGCGTGGCCTCCCGGGCACCCGGTTGGCGGCGCCCCTCGGCGACCAGCTGTGTGTGATCTTCGACGACGAGCGCTGGGTGGCGTCCGCACGCCGCCAGGCCTCCGAGCAGGGGCTGGGCATCCAGGGCGCCTGGTCCGGGCCGATGCCGTCGATCCGCCACCTGCCGAAGCACCACCGCATCGCACGCCTGGCCGTCACGGCGATGCGGCTGGGCGGCCGCCAGGGACTGGTGGACGCTGCCGACGTGGGTGTGGTCGGTGCCGTGCTCCACGCGGCAAGCCAGGCCGAGGCCCAGGGGGATCCGATCGACCTGACCGCGCCGATCGCCGCGCTGGTCTCCCACGATGCCGAACGGGGCACCGAGCTGGTGCGGACGGCTGCGACCTTCTTCGAGACCGACCGGCGGATCGACCGCACCGCCGAAGCGCTCTTCCTGCACCGCAGCACCGTCAAGCAGCGGCTGCAGTCCATCCGCCGGATCCTCGGAGAAGGATGGGACCACGCGCCGCGCAGCCTGGACGTGCATCTCGCGCTGCGGGTCTGGAGCCTGACGCACGGCCCGGAGACGGACGCCGACTGAGCGGTACGCTCCCTCCGGTTGAGTCCGGAGGCATTGTCGCTATGAGTGCACTGACGCGGCTTGTAGCGACCACGGCTCCGGGGCCAACACGTTGAGTCCGCGGTGTGGGCCCTTATGACGCGGGATCCGAGCTCATAAGGGCCCAAGCCGCGGAGGCAACGCAGCGGAGGCAACGCAGCGGAGGCAACGCAGAAGGACCGACTCAGATCGCGCGGGAGTAGTCCTCCTTGAGCGTCTTGAGGTGGAACCAGGTCTCCATCCCGGTCACCCCGGGCAGGCCTTTGAGATCGTCGAGCCGGGCGAAGACGTCCCCGGGCACAGAGGAGGCCAGAGTGGCGATCAGGTCGAAGGGCCCGAAGCTCATCGCCGCGAACTCCGTCTCCGGATAGCCCATGAGCCTCCGGGCCACGGACTCGTCCTCCCCACCCAGGTGCAGCCCCACCCCCACTTTGACGCGGCGGGCATGGGAGGAGTGGGTCACCACCGCACTGATCCGCAGGATCCGGTCGTCGAGCATGCGCCGCACCCGGCTGCGCACCGCCGTCGGCGAGAGCCGCACCTGCCGGGCCAGGTCCCGGTAGCTGATGCGTCCGTCGTGGCGCAGCAGCTCCACCAGCTCGCTGTCGATCTCGTCCACCCGGCCGCCGCCGTCGTAGTCCGAGACGAAGGATCCGCGCAGCACCTCGGTGTAGATGGCTGTGCGGATGCGCGCCACCTCGGGGAAGCTGCGCACCTGGGCCAGCACCTCGAACAGGGCCTCGTGGTCCGCCGCCCGGACCTCCACCACGAGGTCCTGGGAGCCGGAGATCGCCGAGACCAGGGGGATGTCATCGCGGCCGCTGAGCTCCTCGACCACCCCGCTGAGCTCACCACGCCCGGTGATGGACACGTGGGCCAGGCAGCTCTCCCCCAGGAACGCCGGCGCCGCGGCCGCCACGATGCGCACTGCACCGGATTCGATGAGCTCCCGCACACGCGCGGACACCACGGAACGCGGGACCCCCAGCTGTTCCGCCAACGCGCTGAAGCTGGCTCTGCCGTCCTCCTGCAGCGCGGCGATGAGCTCGTCGTCGATCGACGTCGCCATCGGCTTCCTCCTTCCATCGGCGGCCCCCAGAGGCCGACCCACCGATTTCCCCACATGCGACACCATCTCGGGCAGATAATCACCATGGAGAGCACATGGAACACCTTCTGCGTCACATTCTGGCGGGTCGACCGTCAGAAGTGAATCATCAGCACCCTCGTCCTGAACTTTTCCCTATTGCCATGTGACGCGCCTCTCAGTACATTCGGAAGCAGATCCCCGCCGTGCGCACCGGTGCACCCTGCCCGCCGACGCCACCGGCGACACGCCCACCCCCGTCTCGTGAGGACCGCCCATGACGCTCTCGACCCCGCTTCCCGATGAGTCCCCCGCCGCCGAGCGGCCCGCCGACACCCCGCCCCTGACCATGCTCAGCCCGGACTTCCCCTTCAGCTACGACCACTATCTGGCGAGCCCGACCGGACTGGGTCAGGTCCCCGAACAGGCGCACGGCACCGAGGTCGCCGTCGTCGGCGGCGGACTGGCCGGCATCGTGGCCGCCTATGAGCTGATGAAGATGGGCCTGAAGCCCGTGGTCTACGAGGCGGCCGGAATCGGCGGGCGCCTGAAGTCCCAGGCCTTCGACGGCGCCCCCGACGTCGTCGTCGACCTCGGCGGGATGCGCTTCCCCACCACGGGCCGCGCCTTCTACCACTACGTGGACAAGCTGGGCCTGGAGACCCGTGCGTTCCCCAACCCGCTCTCGCCCGTCACCCCGTCGACCGTGATCGACCTCGCCCACGAGCCCGAGCCCACCTACGCGGAGACCGAGGACCAGCTCCCCCCGCTCTACCGGGAGGTCGCCGAGGCATGGAAGCAGGCGCTGCGTGACGAGGCCGAACTCGACGCCGTGCAGGACGCCATCCGTCACCGCGACGCGCAGACCCTCAAGCGGCTCTGGAACGAGCTGGTGGCCCGCTTCGACGACGAGTCCTTCTACGGCTTCGTCGCCGGCTCCGAGGCCTTCAAGGCCCTGAGCTGGAAGCACATCGAGACCTTCGGGCAGGTGGGCTTCGGCTCCGGCGGCTGGGACACCGACTTCCCGAACTCCGTGCTCGAAGTCCTGCGAGTCGTCTTCACCGACGCCGACGACGACCACCGCGGCATCGTCGGCGGCGCCCAGCGTCTGCCCGAGTCGCTGTGGCGCCACGCTCCCGAGGACATCGTCCACTGGCCGGCCGGCACCTCGCTGGAGTCGCTGCACGGCGGCGCACCCCGAGGTGCGGTCACCGGCATCCACCGCGGCCAGGACGGCTCGCTGCCCGACGGCGGCGTCACCATCACCGAGAAGTGGGGCCGCACCACCACGTACCCGGCCGCCGTCGTGACCTGCCAGTCCTGGCTGCTCTCAGCCCGAATCGACACCGACGAAGACCTCTTCACCCCGGAGATGTGGAACGCCATCGAGAAGAGCCACTACATGCTCTCCTCGAAGACCTTCGTCATGGTGGACCGCCCGTTCTGGCGGGACATCGACCCGGAGACCGGCCGCCCGGTGATGTCCATGACGCTGACCGACCGGCTCCCGCGGGCCACCTACCTGCTGGACGAGGGCCCGGACAAGCCGGCGGCGATCCTGCTCTCCTACACCTGGAACGACGACGCCCTGAAGTGGCTGCCGCTGGACGCCGACGAGCGCACCCGGCTCATGCTGCACTCGCTGCACAAGATCTACCCCACCCTTGACATCGGCTCCCACATCATCGGCCAGCCGATCACCGTCTCCTGGGAGGCCGACCCCAACTTCATGGGCGCCTTCAAGAACAACCTGCCGGGCCACTACCGGTACCAGGAGAAGCTGTTCAACCACTTCGTGCAGAAGGACCTGCCGCAGCACCAGCGCGGCATCTTCCTGGCCGGCGACGACATCTCCTTCACCGCCGGCTGGGCCGACGGCGCCGTCACCACCGCGCTCAACGCCGTCTGGGGCGTCATGGACCACCTGGGCGGCTCCACCGCCACGGACAACCCCGGCCCCGGCGACGTCTGGGACGAGCTCAAGCCCATCGCCCTGGACTGAGGCACCCCCGCTTCCTGCCCTTCCCGCCCTTCCCCTCCCTTCCCTGCCCTTCCCCGCCCCGAAAGGACATCATGACCAGCCAGTCCTCCCCCGAGAACACCCCCACGACGCCGGTCGGCCCCCGCGACAGCTCCAAGACCCCGCGCTACGCCGGCCGGGCCACCTACGCCCTGCTCCCGGAGCTGCACGAGGTCGGCCGCGCCGACATCGCCGTGGCCGGGGTCCCCTTCGACACCGGAGTGAGCTACCGCCCCGGGGCGCGCTTCGGTCCCTCCCACGTCCGGGAGGCCTCGCGCCTGCTGCGCCCCTACAACCCGGCCCAGGACATCTCCCCCTTCGCCGTGCAGCAGGTCGCCGACGCCGGTGACCTGGTGGCCAACCCGTTCAACCTGGACGAAGCCATCCAGCAGGTGGCCGACGGCGCCCGCGACCTGCTCACCCAGGCCGAGAAGCTGGTGGTCATCGGCGGCGACCACACCATCGCCTACCCGCTGCTGCGCACCATGGCGGAGAAGCACGGCCCGGTGGCGGTGCTGCACGCCGACGCCCACCTGGACACCTGGGACACCTACTTCGGCGCCCCCATCACTCACGGCACGCCGTTCCGCCGCGCCTCCGAGGACGGGTTCATCGACCTGACCGCCAGCGCTCACCTGGGCATCCGCGGTCCGCTCTACGGCAAGGGCGACCTCGACGACGACGCCCGCCTGGGCTTCCAGATCACCACCAGCGAGTTCATCGAGGAGCACGGCGTCCCGGCGGCGATCGAGCGGCTGCGCGCCCGCCTCGGCGACCGCCCGGTGTACATCTCGGTGGACATCGATGTCCTGGACCCGGCCCACGCGCCGGGCACCGGCACCCCGGAGGCCGGTGGCCTGACCTCACGGGAGCTGCTGCGCATCATCCGCGGACTCTCGGACCTGAACCTGGTGGGTGCCGACGTCGTCGAGGTCGCCCCGGCCTACGACCACGCCCAGCTGACGGCCGTGGCGGCCAGCCACGTGGTCTACGAGCTGATCTCCGCGATGGGCCAGTCCAAGAACGCCCCGGTCGAGAACACCCAGGTCGAGAACACCCAGGAAGCCTGAGCCCATGAACCTCTACCGCCGTCTCGACCAGCACCTCGAGACCCACTCCGAGACGGGGCAGCCGGTCGTCGGTGAGCTCACCGGCCGCCGGATCTTCATGATCTGGCTGGCCGCGAACCTGGTGGTCACCACCATGCTCACCGGGACCCTGTTCGTCCCTGGGATCGGCTACGGGGCTGCGGCCACCGCGATCCTGATCGGGACGCTGGTCGGGGCGGCGGTGCTCACCGCGGTGGGCGCGATCGGCACCCGCACGGGTTTGGCCACCATGGCGCTGACCCGCGGGCCCTTCGGACTGCGCGGCTCCATGCTGCCGGTGGCCGCCAATGTGACGGTCCTGATGGGGTGGAGCTGGGTGCAGGCCATGCTGGCAGGCATCACCGTGGACCACCTGATCGCCGGGTTCACCGGTTGGTCCAACCCCGTGCTGTGGTCGGTGGTCTGCGAGATCATCGTGGTCTCCCTGGCGATCTTCGGCCACTCCGGGATCGCCAAGGTCGAGCCTTGGCTGGCGGTCTTCATCCTGGCGGTGATGGGCTACGTGTTCTACCTGGCTCTCTCCGCGTTCTCCGTCACGGACTTCCAGGCCCTTCCTGAGGCCCCCGAGGCCGGAATGACCTCGATCATCGCCCTGGACATCGTGATCGCCACCGCGATCTCCTGGACGGTGCTCTCCGCGGACTTCAACCGCTTCGCCCGCACCCCGCGGGCCGGCGTCGTCGGCTCCGGGCTGGGCTACACGACCTCCACGGTGCTGGCCATGCTGCTGGGCCTGACCGGAATCTCCTACCTGATCGCCTCCGGCACCAGCCCGGAGGCCTTCGACCCGGTGGCGTTCGTCGAGGGCTTCGACACCCCGGTGGCCGTGGTGATCTTCTTCTCCGTGATGGCCACCAACACCATGGCCGTCTACGGCATGACGACGTCGGCGGTCGGCCTGCTGCCCGGGCGCCGCTTCCGCTTCCTGCCCACCGCGCTGGTGCTGGGCGGCGTCTCCGTGCTCGGCTCCACCTGGCTGGCCCTGCTGGACCAGTTCACCGACTTCCTGGTCATGATCAGCGCCTTCTTCATCCCGGTGTTCGCGATCCTGCTGATCGACTACTACCTGCTGCGCCGCGGCCGCTACACCCGGGACATCCTCAATTCCGCCGGAGGCGCCTACTGGTACCGCCAGGGTGTGAACTGGCGGGCCTTCCTGGTGTGGTTCGCCGGAGCCGCGTCCATCTACTGCTGGACCTACGTCTGGCCCCTGGCCGTCGGCGCCTCCATCCCCGCGTTCCTGCTCAGCGCCGCCGCCTACCTGGCGCTGTCGTGGCACACTCGTTCCCCGGGACGTGCCGCCTCGGCGTCCTCCGACCCTGACTCCCCCGCCCAGCTGTCCACCACAAGGTGAGGTCACCTGCCATGACACAGACAACCACTCGACGAGCCGCCCCCTGGTTCCTCATCCCATCCCTGCTGGGGATCATGATCTTCGTGGTGCCCATCCCGGATGGGGAGGGATCCATCACCATCCCGGTGGCCTGGCTGGCCGGCGCCACCGAGGCCGGGCTGGGCGACGCCCTGGCCTGGCTGACCGTGGGCGTGATGGCGGTCTCGGTGCTCGGCACCTCCCTCTTCCGCGCCCTCCCCGAGCACCTGCGGGAGCGCCCGCTGGTGCGCGCACTGTTCTCCACCACACCCGTGTGGTTCGGGCTGCGCATCCTGGGCCTGATCTTCGGGCTGCTGACCGTGCTGCAGGTCGGGCCGGAGTGGCTGTGGCACGAGGACACCGGCGGCCTGATCTTCGGGCTGGCCGCCTTCATGGTGACCGTGTTCTTCTTCGCCGGCTTCCTGCTGCCGCTGCTGCTGAACTTCGGGCTGCTGGAATTCGCCGGGGTGATGCTGACCAAGGTGATGCGTCCGCTGTTCACCGTGCCCGGGCGCTCCTCCATCGACAGCCTCGCCTCCTGGCTGGGCGACGCCACCATCGGTGTGCTGATGACCAACCAGCAGTACGTGCAGGGCTACTACACCAAGCGTGAGGCCGCCGTGCTGGGCACCACGTTCAACGTCGTCTCCCTGACCTTCACCATCGTCATCATGGGTTACCTGAGCCTGCAGCACATGTTCGCCCCCTTCTACGCGACCATCGTGGTGGCCGGCCTGGCCGCCGCGGTCATCATGCCCCGCATCCCGCCGCTCTCCCGATTCAGCGACAGTTACGCCGACTGGATCCCCCAGGGCGGCACCGAGGCCGCCGTCGCCGCTGAGCACCAGGCCGATCAGCACGGGGACACCGAGCACGGGGACACCGAGCACCAGGCCGCTGGGCATCAGGCCGACGTGGCCGCCTCGGCCGCCGAGGCTCCGGCCGCGTCCGAGCCCTCTTCCGCATCCGGCTCGGCCGCCTCCCAGCCCCCGATGATCCGGCGTGCGTGGGGCGCGGCCCTGGATCGGGCGGCGTCCTCCCGGCTGAGCGACATCTCCCGGCGCGGCGGCTCGAACGTGCTGGAGATGTGGATCGGCATCATCCCGATCATCATGGCTGTGGGCACCGTGGCGGTGCTGATCGCCGAGCACACGCCGCTGTTCTCCTGGCTGGGCGCACCGTTCGTGCCGGTCCTGGAGCTGATGGGCGTCCCGGAGGCCGCGGCGGCCTCTGAGACCCTGTTCATCGGCTTCGCGGACATGCTGCTGCCGGCCCTGATCGGAACCGGCATCGAGGCGGAGATGACCCGGTTCATCATCGGGTGTCTGTCGGTCACCCAGCTGATCTTCATGTCCGAGGTCGGTGGTCTGCTGCTCGCCTCGAAGATCCCGGTCCGCTTCCACCACCTGGCGGCGATCTTCCTGCTGCGCACCCTGATCACCCTGCCGATCATCATCGGGCTGGCGCACCTGTTCTACTGATCGTTCCGGCTGAAAAGCCTGAGCCCCGCCGACGCCCCGGCCGCCTCCCGCGGCTGGGGCGTCGGCGGCCGGATCGCCCCCAGATCCGCACCCCCCACCGAGTACCCACCGAGTACCCACCGAGTACCCACCGCTAGAGAACCGTCTCCCTGAGAACGAGGTCCCATGAACCGTGCTCCGCGCCTGCTCGACGTCGTCACCGCCCACCGCCGCCTGCGCGGCCGGGTGCGCACCACTGCCGTGGAGGCCTCCGGTCCGCTCTCCGCAGAGTCCGGCGCCGAGGTGCTCATCAAATGGGAGAACCAGCAGGTCACCGGCTCGTTCAAGGCGCGCGGAGCGCTGAACACCGTGGACTCGCTCTCGGAGGCGGAACGCGCCCGCGGCGTCGTCACCGCCTCCTCGGGCAATCACGCCCAGGGGCTGAGCTGGGCGGCCGCGGCCCAGGGGGTGCCGGCCACGATCGTGGTGCCGGAGACCACTCCGGAGACCAAGAAGGCGGGGGCGCGGACGCTCGGGGCGGAGCTGATCGTCCACGGCTCCTCCTATGACGACGCCGAGGCGCACGCCTGGACGCTCGCCGAGGAGCGCGGTGCGGTCTACGTGCACTCCTATGACGATCCGCGCATCATCGCCGGACAGGGCACCGTGGCACTGGAGGCGCTGCTGGAGCACCCCGACCTGGAGGCGATCGTGGTGCCCGTGGGCGGCGGCGGACTCATCTCCGGGATCGCGGTGGCGGCCAAGGCCATCAGCCCCCAGATCCGGATCATCGGGGTCCAGCCCGAGGTCTCGGCGAAGTTCGGCGCCAGCTTCGCCGCCGGGCACTGCGTAGACGTCCCCTACCGATCCTCCTGGGCGGACGGTCTGCCGGGAGACATCGGAGAGCTGAACCTGCAGGTCGTGCTGGAGCATGTGGACGACTTCGTGGCGGTCTCCGAGGACAGCATCGCTGAGGCCGTCGCCTGGCTCGCCCGGCATCACCGGCAGATGATCGAGGGTTCCGGGGCGGTCGGCGTCGCCGCCTTCCAGCAGGGGCTGCTGGAGGATCTGCGCGGGAAGAAGGTCCTGACGGTCGCCACCGGCGGCAACATCGACGCCGACCGGTTCGCCGCGTTCCTGCAGCGCTGACCCCGGCGCACCTGGGGCCCTGCCCCTGCACCCCTGGGGCCCTGCCCCTGCGCTGAGTTGGTCTGGAGTTGTGCATACTCGAGTCGATCGAGTCGAGTACCCACAACTCCAGACCAACTCAGCGGGTTGTCAGGCCGTCATCTCAGGCCCTGCCACAGGGTCAGGAAGCGTCCGCCCGCACCGTGGTGCCGACGTCGATCTGCGCCCGCTCCGCCGCGAGCTGGTCCAGGGCCTCCTGTTCGGAGACCTGGGACCGGGGAGTGATCAGACTGACGAGCACGCAGGCCGCCGTGGCCACGGCCAGGGAGGGGAACACCGGACCGCCCCAGAACTCGATCCAGGTGTCGTTGGCCTGCACGGTGAGGGACGTGGCGGAGCCCGCCACGATCGCCGCCATCCCGCCCTGCCAGGTGGCACGCGACCAGAAGCGCCCCAGCACGGAGGCCACGAAGAGCCCTGCGAGGATCGTCGAGATCATCGTGGTGATGTACCCGATGACAGTGTCCGCGATCAGCGCCCCGGCCAATGCCAGCGTCAGCACGCAGACCAGGGAGATCCGTGAGTACAGGACCATCTTCTCCTTCTTCGGCATCCGCCCGGTGACCATCTGCACGACATCGCGCAGCAGGATCGTCACGGCCGTCACCGCGTCGGAGTCCCCGGAGGACATGGTCGCCGAGAGCCCCGCCACCAGCAGGAACGCACCCACAGCCATCGGGAAGACCTCGGTGGCGAGATACGGGAACGCCATGTCCGGTGACGCCAGGTCAGGGTTGAGGCTGTAGGCGGCCATACCGACGAGCGCGGGCATCACCGCGAATGCGGCGAACAGCCCCGCCACCCAGAGGAAGCTGCGTCGCACCACCTGGGTGTTCCGCGCCGAGTAGATGCGTTGCCGGAACGAGGGTGTGGCCAGCACTCCGACGGCGATGACGGCGGCGAAGGACACAGCCGGCAGCGGCCCCATGGCCTCCAGGCCGAGGAAGCCCATGGCCTCTTCGCCAGAGGCAGCATCCAGGCCGGAGAACCCGCCCAGCGTCACGACGGCCAGCACTGCCAGGCCGGTGAAGCCCAGGAAGAGCAGCGTCCCCTGGATGGCGTCGGTGATCACCACAGCGAGGTAGCCGCCGACGACGGTGTAGATGCCGAAGCCGAGGGCGACGATGACCTTGGACAGGGTGATGTCGATTCCCGTCAGGTAGGTCAGGTAGATGGATCCGCCCATGATGTGGGCGCCCAGCCACCCCACGCTGGCCAGCAGGAGGACCACGGCGACGAGGCCCTTCACCTTGCGGTCCGCTCCGTAGTAGAAGCTGACCTCCTCGGAGTAGGTCATGAAGCCATGCTTCCGGACACCGGCGAAGAGCAGCATCAGGAGCAGCACGCCGGTGGCCCCGCCGATGCCGTAGAGCGCCCCGGCCCACCCGTTCTCATAGCCGAAGCCGACGGCGCCCAGGCTGGAGCCGGTGCCCACCAGGGTGGCCAACGTGGTGGCCAGCAGCAGCGGCGTAGTCAGATTCCGTCCGGCCAGCAGGAAGTCCTCACCGGTCTTCGTCCTCCGGGCGATCAGGATCCCGACGACCAGCATGAGGACGACGAACCCGATGAAGACACCCAGGTAGACAGGGTGCGGCGTGATGTCCACTGGCGATCACCCCTCGGAACCTGAGAGGGGCGAGTACAGCACGGCATCCACCTCGATCTCGAACCCGGGGAGATCCGCCTGCAGCGTGGTGCGAGCCACCTGCCCCTCCCCGAAGTACTGCGGGAAGAGCTCGTTCATGCCGGCGAAGTTGCCCAGATCCAACAGATAGACACCCACGCGGACGGCCTGATCGAGGCTCGCGTCTGCGGAGGCGGCGATGGCGGCCAGATGGTCGAAGGTGACCTTGGCCTGGGTGGCGAAGTCGCCCTCCACCAGGCTGCCGTCCGGCCGGTGCGGTGTGGCCCCGGAGAGGAAGACGAAATCGCCGGCGCGCACGGCATGCGCGTACGGTCCTCCGGGACGGCAGGCCTCGGGGGTCATGATCGGCTTCTTGGTCATGGTGTGGTCCTTTCAGTGATCGGATTGGGGATTTTCAGAGGAATCGTGGGACTGACGGCGGGCGGGGAAGGCCAGGCGTCAGAAGTAGGTGCGGGCGGAGGCGTCCCAGCGCAGCCGGCCCGGCTCGACGGCCGTGACCAGCAGCAGGTCCCGCCATTTGTCGGCGATCGTGCAGGGATGGGACTGCCCGAATTCGATGACGTCGCCGATCTCGATCTCCTGGTCGGCGTGCTCCAGGTAACCGTGCTGGTCATTGGTGTCCACCAGCTCCGCCTGGGTGAACGGTTCGATGCGCCCGCCAGCCCGGTGGATCCGCAGCGGTCGGGGCAGGGAGATGTCATAGGCCAGGTCCCGTTTGCCGGCGTCGAGGATCGCGAGTCCCTGTTCTGGCGTGGAGAGCACCCGCGCCCAGAGCGTGGCTGCCGCACGCAGCTGCGGACCAGAGTCACGCAGCTGGTAGGGGGTCAGCCGCCCGTAATGACCATGGTCATGAAGCAGGTAGGAGCCTGGGCGGAGGACCACGCGCCCGCCGACGGCGGTCTCTGCCGGTGGCCTGAGAATCTCGGCCGCCAGGTCGAAGTAGAGCCCGCCGCCGGCGGTGAGTACGGGATGATCCACTTCCATCCGGTCCGCATAGCGCTCGAAGAGCCGGGCCATGCGCCGAAGGAACGCCCGGACCTCCTCGATCCGCTCCGGGGGCAGCACGCCTTCGAAACCTGAGAACCCGGCGAAGGCCACGGCATCGGATGCCGTGATCGCCTCCACGATCTCGCCGACCTCATCGTCCTGCCGGACTCCGGCCCGTTTCCCCGGGATGCCCAGTTCGATGCACACCTGCACCGGACGTGGAGTCCGGCCCAATGCTGCCTGCATCTGCTCGACGGCACGCACGGAGTCCACCCAGCACATGATCTCTGGCCCGTCGTCCTCCAGGACGCCACGCAGCCAGGTCAGCCCGGGCGGCGTGAGGAACTCGTTGGCGATCACCACCAGCGGAACTCCCTCCTGCACCGCCACACGGGCCTGTGGGAAGTTCGCCACCGTGATGCCCACGGCACCGGCGGTCAGCTGGGCGCGCCACAGAGCCGGGGTCATCGTCGTCTTGCCGTGAGGGGCCAGCTGGACTCCCTGCTCGGCCATCCAGGACGCCATGCGTTCGATGTTGGAGACCACCGCCTCGGTCTCCACGGTCAGCATCGGCGTCGGGAGTTCGTCCCTGATGCGGAGAGTCTGCCCGGGCTCGAGTCTCCCCAGGGAAGACTTGGAGCGCGGGCCGGGGGCCTCGTGCTCCGCCAGGACGGCGGTTCGGATCGTGTCGGTGTCGTGCTGCGTCATCATCTGTCTCCTCACGTGTGTCGGCCTACTCGTCTCCGGTGCGCCCTGACGGCAGCGACCTGCCCACAGGACCGGTGCGGTGCAGCTGTCCCGAGCTGGAACCGGCATCGCCTGGCGCCTCAGGAGGCTGCGGCCAGACCGGTCGGCCTCCGAGCAGCACGGCGTCGAGCCCCTGTGTCTCCCGCCGCGGGTTCTGATAGTCGGCCCGGTCGGTGTAACTGTCAGGGTCGATGATCTGCAGGTCAGCTGGTGCCCCCGGGACGATGGAGCCGCCGGCGACTCCGAAGCGCGCACGCGGAGCCGAGGTCATCCTCCGGACGACCTCCTCGGCGGGCACCACTCCCTCAGCCCACGCATACGTGCTCAGAGCCCGGGGGAACGTGCCGAACAGCCGCGGGTGGACATACCCTTCCTCCCGGGGAAGGCCGTCGGAGCCGAGGAAGGCGTGGGGCCAGCTGAGCACCTCCCGCATCCCCTGCGGGTCCGAGTGGTGGACGATGATGGTGAGGACTCCGTCCTCCGCGAGCAGGAGATCAGCCAGCGCCTCGGCGGGATCCTCGCCTCGTTCGGCGGCGATGTCCGCCAGCGCTCGACCGTCGAACGCCTGGGCCTGCGGATCGCTGAATCCGGCGAGCAGGATCGCTTCCGGCCCCACCGAAGTGAATTGGTTCTCCAGGGGCCCGTCCCACGGGGTGCGCATCTCTTCGAGAGCCCGGGACCGGGCATCCGGATCGGTGAGGACCTCCAGCAGCGAGTCTGTTCCGCGGTCGGTGGTCCAACTGGGGAACAGCGTGGAGGCGGTGGTGCTGCCGGCGGTGTAGGGGTAGACGTCGGCGGTGACGTCGATCCCTTCTGCGCGGGCGGCCTCCAGGCGGTCGATGATCCGAGGCATCGTGCCGAAGTTGGCGGCACCGGTGACCTTGAGATGACTGATGTGCAGCGCGCATCCGGCGTCGCGACCCAGGGCCAGAAACTCCTCCAGGGAGCCTTCCAACCTGCCGCCTTCGTTCCTGATGTGCACCACCAGCACCTTGCCCCGGCGAGCCACCACCCGGGCGAGCGCCAGCAGCTCGTCGCGCCCGGCCGCGCTCCCCGGGGAGTACATGAGCCCCAGGGAGAGACCCGCCGCTCCGGCGCTGAGCGCCTCGTCCAGGTGCGCGGCCATCTCACGGATCTGGACGGCATCGGCCGGCTTCTGCTCCATACCCATCACGCTGGCTCTCAGGGGCGCGTGCGGGACCAGGGCGATGACGTCGAGTGCGGTGGCGGAACGTTCCACCACGTCGAGGTAGTCGGTGAATCGGGGAAACACCTGCTCCGGGAACGGGCCGAGCACGGGCCTCGCGTAGTCCTCCAGGCCTCCACCGGCGACGGAGGGCGCACACCCGTGGCCGCAGTTGCCCACGATGGTGGCCGTCACCCCCTGGGAAAGCTTCGAATCAAGGGCACGGGGGCGGAGGAGGGCGGCGTCGTCGTGGGAGTGGACGTCGATGAACCCGGGAAGCAGGAGGCGTCCCGTGGTGTCCCGCAGCGTCTCGCCCTCGGTGAGGGACAGGTCGGTGCCCACCTCGACCACCCGTCCGCCGGCGATCCGGACATCGGCACGACGGCGGGGACGTCCGGTGCCGTCGAGCAGGTCCCCGCCTCGGATGAGCTGTCGGTCGTGCATCATCGCCTCCCGTGCTGTCGTCGTCCATCGATGTGTCGTGGGCAACACTGTGCCGGGATCGAGACTAACGCATGGTTTACCAATA
The DNA here is from genome assembly GCF_052656005.1 of Nesterenkonia sp. K-15-9-6. NCBI lineage: Bacteria > Bacillati > Actinomycetota > Actinomycetes > Micrococcales > Micrococcaceae > Nesterenkonia > Nesterenkonia sp. K-15-9-6. The sequence continues at coordinate 42,816 of NZ_JBQYEY010000017.1, read as the reverse complement.
ATCTATACACTTGATGTAACTTTTACATGAGAGTGCGGGAACGGAACTTCTGTCCACGGGGTACCGTATGGACCACACAACCCTGAATCAGCGCACAGCCGAGAGGAATCCAGTGAGCGATGTGACGGCAGATCCGCCGCGGTTCGAGAGCATCGAGGAGCTCCATGCGGTGCTGGCTCCGGTGATGAAGGCCGTCGCCGTCACCATCGGGGAGCACTGCGAGGTGGTTCTCCATGACCTGAGCCGACGCGACATGGACCAGACGATCCACGCGATCGAGAACGGCCACGTCAGCGGCAGGTCCGTCGGCGGGCCCTCGACGGACCGTGGCCTGACCCTGCTGAAGGACGAGTCAGTCGACCATGACGCCTTCGGCTACCGCGGTCGCACCGCCGACGGCCGGGAGCTGCACTGTTCTTCGGTGTACTACCGGAACCGCGCAGGTTCTGTCATCGGGGCGCTGTGCATCAATGTGGACCTCACGGCGCTGGAGAACGTCCGCTCGATCATCTCCTCCCTCCTGCCGACCCAGCAGCAGGATGAGCCGGAGGAGATCGTCGGCCCCAGCATCGACGCCGTCCTCGACGGGATGCTGGAATCCGCCATCGCCGAGATCGGCAAGCCGCCGCCGGTCATGGTGAAAGACGATCGCATCGCGGTGCTGCGCAGGCTCGAAGCGCGCGGGGCGTTCCATATCAAGCGCGCCGTGGACCGCGTCTCCCAACGCCTGGGCATCTCCAAGGTCACGGCCTACAGCTACCTTGACACCATCCGCAACTCTTGAACCACCCGGCGGACTCCGTGGGGCACACCGTGCCCGCGGAAGCCCCAGACCGGAAGAAGGCACCCCATGACGATCACACCCTCACCCGTGCTGTGCGTGGGCGAGACGATGGCTCTTGTCACCCCCAGCAGCACGGACCGGCTGCGCACGGCCGGTGCGTTCGCCCTCGACGTCGGCGGGGCCGAGTCCAATGTGGCCGCTCACCTCGCCCAGCTCGGACGCCGCAGCATCTGGTTCAGCCGACTCGGCGACGACGAGCTCGGCCGGCGAGTCTCGGATGTGCTCACCGCTCGCGGCGTGGACCTCGCCCCGGTGATCTTCGACCCGGAGGCTCCGACCGGCGTCTACTTCAAAGACCCCGGCCACGGCGTCCTCTACTACCGCAAGGGATCTGCCGCCTCCCGGCTTTCGGCGGCCGACGCCGATGCGCTGGATCTGGGCGACATCGGATTGGTGCACCTCTCGGGAATCACCCCTGCGCTGTCCACCTCGGCAGCGGCATTCATCGACCAGCTGGTGGTGCGTACCGCAGAAGCCGGCATCCCCGTCAGCTTCGATGTGAACTACCGCTCCCCGCTCTGGCTGCGCGAGGACGCCGCTGCGGCCCTCCTGCGCCTGTCCCGACAGGCCGACGTCGTCTTCGTCGGCCGTGACGAGGCGGAGCTGCTCTGGGGAACGAGCACAGCCGAGGCCGTGCGCGACCTCCTGGACGACGTCCCCACCCTGGTCATCAAGGACGGCGACGTCGGCGCCACGGAGTTCACCGGAGAACAGCGCGTGTTCGAACCTGCCATTCCGACCGACGTCGTCGAAGTCGTAGGAGCAGGTGACGCCTTCGCCGCCGGATACCTCGCGGCGATGCTCGACGGCGAAGCCTCCGCGGCGCGTCTCACGGCAGGTCACCGCCGTGCCGCACTGGCGCTGCAGACCACCACTGACTACCTGGACGAAGGAGCATCCGCATGACCTCGACATCCTCACCGGTGGAGAACACCTGGTTCGATCACGCCTTCGCCTCCGCTCCGGTCATGGCCATCCTCCGCGGCATGGGAGTGGAACGCTCGGTGGAGCTCGCCACCACGGCCTGGGACCTCGGCATCGACTCCGTGGAGCTGCCCCTCCAGACCGACGAGGACCATGCGGCCCTGCGTGAGGTCTCCCGCCTGGCCTCCGAGCGGGGCACGTCCGTCGGCGCGGGCACCATCGTCCGGGAGGAGCAGATCTCCGCCGCCCAGGAAGCCGGTGCGGAGTACCTGGTCTCCCCCGGCTACGACGAATCGCTCATCCGGGCCGCCGCGCAGCAGTCCATGCCCTTCCTGCCGGGTGTCACCACTCCCACCGAGCTGCAGGCCGCCACCACGCTCGGACTGACCTGGGTGAAGGCCTTCCCCGCGGCCTGGCTGGGGACCTCGTGGTTCTCGCTGATGCGCGGCCCGTTCCCGCAGGTCAGCTTCGTGGCCACCGGCGGGATGAACGCCCACAACGCCCAGGAGTTCCTCGACGCCGGCGTCCGCGTGGTGGCCGTGGGCTCAGCGCTCGAAGATCCGGAGCAGCTCACACTGCTGGCCGCGCAGGTGGGTCAGCAGGCCTGAGCCTCGGGAGCGCGTCACCTCCAGGCGACCACGCGGGCCGGGGCGCCGTCGCACTCCTCCAGCGGCATCGGGAAGATCCCGATGTGGTGCTCACCGGCCGGCAGCTCGCGCAGCCCGGTGAGGTTCTCGACGACCAGCCCGTCCTGCCCCAGCACCACCGCATGGACCGGGAAGCCGGCCGCGGCGTCGTCGCCTTCGGTGCCGCCGTCTGGAACGTCATCACCGGCGTCGCCGGCTCCCTGCGTCAGGTCCGGGCTCAGCGCATCCGTGCCCAGCACCCGCATCCCCCGCGCCCACAGCAGCGCAGCGGCCTCAGCACTCAGCCCCGGATGCTCCAGCGCGCGGTCCGTGCCGAAGAAGGTGTCCCAGCCGAAGCTCAGAAAGACCCGGGGCGGCACTCGCCCCGGAAGCAGCGGCTCCAGCTGCTGCCCGGTGACCAGCTGGCCGGCGTCGGCTTCGACGTGGACCACCAGGGTGGGACCCACCAGCTCCTCGAGCGAGATCTCTGAGGTCGTCCGCCCGCCGGGCACCGTGTGGGACGGCGCGTCCAGATGCGTGCCGGTGTGGGTGCCGCAGGACAACCGGGCGACGGCGACGCCGTCGTCGCCCAGCGTGAGCGCGGGATCCAACGCCACGGAGGGGTCCCCGGGGTAGACCATCATCGCGTCATGGACGGGCCGGCTCAGGTCGAGCAGCCCAGCACCCGCCGGCGACGTCGGCGTCGAACTCATCAGCCCTGTCCTCCTCGGAGTTGAGGACCTCCCCCGCGAGGTGAGGTGGTCCGGAGTTGCGGATACTCGACTCGATCGACTCGAGTATCCACTACGTCGGACCAACTCGCGCCGGTGACATCACCTCGCGCCGGTGACATCATCTTGCGGAGGGGACTCAGCCCTCGCCGCCCGCGATCTCCGGGTCCACGATGGTCAGCAGCCGCTTGTTGACGAACTCGTCCATGCCCAGCGGCCCCAGCTCCCGGCCGAAGCCGGAGCGCTTGACCCCGCCGAACGGCATGTCCGCGGCCTCGGAGCCGGCCACATTGACGTTCGACATGCCCACCTCGAGCTGCTGGGCCACGCGCAGCGCCTGCGCGTGGTCCTGGGAGAACACCGCGCCGCCGAGACCGTAGGGTGAATCGTTGGCCAGGCGCACCGCCTCCTGCTCGTCGCGCACCCGGTAGACCGTGAGCACCGGACCGAAGAGCTCCTCATGGAAGGCGTCCATCTGCTCGGTCACGTCGGTGAGCACGGTGGGCTGCAGCCAGGCTCCGGGCTGGTCCGGCCGCTCGCCGCCGGCGCGGATCACCGCGCCCTGCTCGGCGGCGCGGCGCAGCTGGCCGTGCAGCCCGACGGCGGCCTCCTCCGAGGACAGCGGATAGTAGCGTCCCGGCTGCGGCTCCACCGGGTCCCCCGGCTCCAGCCCGGCGACGGTCTCCACCAGGGTGTCCACGAACTCGTCGTAGATGTCGTCGGCGACGATCAGCCGCTTATTGGAGGTGCAGGCCTGCCCCATGGTGTCCAGGCGCGTCTCCACCGCCTCACGGGCCGCGGCGGCGACGTCGTCGGCGGAGAGGTAGATGTGCGGATCCGAGCCGCCCAGCTCCAGCACGACCTTCTTCAGGTGCCGTCCGGCGATGGCGGCCACCGCGGAGCCGGCACGCTCCGAGCCGGTCAGGGACACCCCCTGGACCCGAGGATCGCCGATGATGCGCTCCACCTGCTCGTGCGTGACGAACAGGTTCTGATACACCCCGGCGGGCAGGCCGGCGTCGTCGAAGAGCCGCTGCAGCGCCAGGGCGGCCCTCGGGCAGGACTCGGCGTGCTTGAGCAGGATCGTGTTGCCCAGCAGCAGGTTCGGGGCGGCGAAGCGGGCGATCTGGTAGTAGGGGAAGTTCCAGGGCATGATGCCCAGCAGCAGACCCAGCGGCCGCTTCTGGATCACCGAGCGGCGCCCGGCCTCCTCCTTGATGACCTCGTCCGCGCCCAGGTGCGGGCCGTTGATGGCGTAGTACCGGAAGATGTCGATGCACTCCTGGATCTCACCGTCGGCCTGGTCCAGCGCCTTGCCCATCTCGGTGGAGGCGATGACCGCCAGCTCGGTGCGCCGCTCCTCGAAGAGGTCGGCGATCCGATGGGCGAACACGGCACGGTCCTCGATGTCGAGACCGCTCCACGGTCCGTAGGCCAGGTGCCCGGCCGCCAGCGCCTCTTCGAGGTGGTCGTCGTCGACGACGTCGAAGGTCTCCAGCACCGCATTGGTGCGCGGGTCGCGGGTCCGGTAGGCGGGGCCACGCCCGGTCCCGCTCGCAGCCTTCGTATCGGTGCTCGTCTCGGCGTGTGTCTCAGTCATCGTCTCGGCTCCTCGGTGACGGCCGTTCGGTGACGGCTCTTCGGTGACGGCTCATCCAGCTGGACAGTGATCGTCCCGCCGTCCGTGCCGCCGTGGTCGACGGCAGAACAGACGGCGGGACGGACGGCGGCGGCCAGACCCATGACCGGACCGCGGGTCGGGCCGTGGATCAGACGGCGGACCAGTCGACGCTGAGGTACTGCACCTCGGTGAACTCCTCGATCCCGAAGCTGCCGCCCTCACGGCCGATGCCGGCCTGCTTGACTCCGCCGAAGGGTGCGCTCGGGTCGGAGACGATGCCGCGGTTGACGCCGACCATCCCGGCCTCCAGCTTCTCACCGATCTGCATCGCGTGCTGAAGGTTCCCGGCGTAGACGTAGGAGGACAGGCCCACCTCGGCGTCGTTGGCGCGGCGGAGCATGTCCTCCTCATCGGTGTAGACCACCACGGGCGCCACCGGACCGAAGATCTCCTGGCCCAGGATGTCGGCGTCGGCCGGCACGTCGGCCAGCAGGGTCGGAGCCACGAACGCCTCGTGGTCCAGGCCCTCGCCCTCGGGCAGCGCGGCCTGGTGCGCGATCCGCGCACCCTGCGCCACCGCACCGTCGATCAGCTCGCGGATCTCCGCGGCCGCCCGGGCGTGGATGACCGGGCCGATGGCCGCCCCGGCGGCGGGGTCGCCCAGCTGGAGCTGCTCGATGCGCCGACCGAAGGCCGCTACGAACTCCTCGGCGACGTCAGCGTGCACGTAGAACCGGTTGGCCGCAGTGCAGGCCTGGCCGGAGTTGCGGAACTTCGCCACCATCGCGCCCTCGACGGCGGCCTCGACGTCGGCGTCGGCGGTCACGATGAACGGCGCGTTGCCGCCCAGCTCCATGGAGGTGTTGACCACCCGCTCGGCGCACTGGGCCAGCAGCCGGCGTCCCACACCGGTGGAGCCGGTGAAGGACAGCTTGCGGACCCGGTCGTCCGCCAGCCAGGCGGAGACCACCTTCGAGGCGCTGGAGGAGGCGGCCACCTGGACTGCGCCCTCGGGAACACCGGCCTGCTGCAGGATCTCGGCGATCGCCAGGGCGGTCAGCGGGGTCTCGCTGGCGGGCTTGAGCAGCACGGTGCAGCCGGCGGCCAGCGCCGGGGCGATCTTCCGGGTGGCCATGGCGGCCGGGAAGTTCCACGGGGTGATGAGCACCGCCACGCCCACCGGGTGGCGGGTCACCACGTTGCGCACGCCGCCGGCGGGGGCGACGCCGTACTCGCCGGGGGCCCGGACGGCCTCTTCGGCGTACCAGCGGAAGAACTCGGCGGCGTAGGCCACCTCCGCGGCCGCGTCGGCCTGAGACTTGCCGTTCTCGGCCACGATGATGTCGCGCAGCCGCTCGGCGTCGTCGAGCATGCCGCGATGGGCGGCCATCAGGATCTCCGCACGCTTGCGCGGGGCGACGGTGCGCCACTGCTCGAAGGCGGCCTGAGCGGCGTCGACCTGGGCGGCGGCCTCCTCGGCGGTGTGGTCATGGACGGTGTCGATCACCGCGGCGGTGGCGGGATTGCGGACCTCGAACTCGGTCATGGTGTCCTCCAGGGGTGGTGTGAAGCGGGTGGGGCCGACGGTCAGCTCAGGCGGCGGCCAGCGCGTCGAGGATGATGTCCAGGCCCTCGGTGAGCAGGTCCTCGCCGATGGTCAGCGGGGGCAGCAGGCGGATGACGTTGCCGTAGGTGCCGCAGGTCAGGGTGATGACGCCGGCCGCGCGGGCGGCGGCCGCCACGGCGCCGGTCAGGGCGGCGTCGGGGGCTCCGGTCTCCGGGTCCACCAGCTCGACGGCGAGCATCGCCCCGCGGCCGCGGACCTCGCCGATGCGCGGGTCCTTCTGCTGGGCCTCACGCAGTCGGCCTGCGGCGATCTCCTCGATGCGCCGGGCCTTGGCCGTCAGGTCTTCGGCCTCGATGGTCTCGATGGCGCCCAGGGCGGCCGCGCAGGCCACCGGGTTGCCGCCGTAGGTGCCGCCCAGCCCTCCGGGGTGTGCGGCGTCCATGATCTCGGCGCGGCCGGTGACTGCGGACAGCGGCAGGCCGCCGGCGATGCCCTTGGCGGTGGTGATGATGTCCGGGGAGATGCCCTCGTCCTCGCAGGCGAACCACTGGCCGGTGCGGGCGAAGCCGGTCTGGATCTCATCAGCGATGAACACGATGCCGTTCGCGCGGCACCAGTCCACGATCGCCGGCAGGAAGCCCGGGGCCGGAGCGATGAAACCGCCTTCGCCCTGGATGGGCTCGATGATGACAGCGGCGAGGTTCTCCGCGCCCACCTGCTTCTCCAGCTGGTCGATGGCCCGCTCGGCGGCGGCCGCGCCGTCGAGCCCGTCGCGCAGCGGGTAGGAGCCGGCCGCCCGGTAGACCTCCGGGGCGAAGGGCCCGAAACTGTGCTTATAGGGCATGTTCTTGGCCGTGAGGGCCATGGTCAGGGTGGTGCGGCCGTGGTAGGCGTGGTCGAAGGCGGCCACAGCCTGGCGGCCGGTGTAGGCGCGGGCGACCTTGACCGCGTTCTCCACGGCCTCGGCACCTGAGTTGAAGAGGGCCGTGCGGACCTCGCCGTCGACGGGGGTCAGCTCGGCGAGCTTCTCGGCCACGCGCACGTACCCTTCGTAGGGGGTGACCATGAAGCAGGTGTGGGTGAACTGGGCGACCTGCTCCTGGACGCCGGCGACCACGCGCTCGGCGGAGGCGCCGACGTTGGTCACCGCGATGCCGGAGCCGAGGTCGATCAGCCGGTTGCCGTCCACATCCTCGATGATGCCGCCGTCGGCGCGCACGGCGAAGGTGGGCATCACGGAGGCCACGCCCGCCGGCACGGCGGCGCGCTGACGCTCCAGCAGCTCGCTGGCCCGGGGGCCGGGGATCTCTGTGGCCAGGTGGCGGGACTGGGGCAGTGCGGTCATGGGTCCTCCTTGAGGGACGGGCCGGCTCCGATGTCGGCGCGGCCGGGGGCGATGGTTCTCCTGAAGTGATCGTCCCCCATCCAGCTCATGCCGTCTAATGCCTGCTATTGATGCAGGGTATGCTTTTCAGGCATGGACTCCCGTCTGCTCCGCTATTTCGTGGCCGTCGCCGAAGAAGGCGGCGTCTCCGCGGCCGCCGACGCCCTGCACATCACCCAGCCCGCCCTTTCCCGGCAGATCCGCGGTCTGGAGGCTGACCTGGGTCTCACCCTCTTCGACCGCGGCGAAGGACGCCTGCGGCTGACCCCCGAAGGCCGTGAGTTCCTCGAGACCGCCCGCACGGTGCTGCAGGCCCACGCCCATGCCCGGGACTTCGCGGACCGGCTGGCCTCCGGGGAGCTGCGCAAGGTCTCTCTGGCCTCTCCGCGGACCACGCTCATCGACGTCGTCGCGCCCTTCGTGGCGACCTTCACCCACCAGGACCCTGTGCCCTCAGTGGTGGAGATCGGCGGCGACGAGCGCCCCCACCGCCTGGTGGCCGACCATGATCTGGTCATCGCCCCCCAGTCCCCCGGCGACGACGTCGCCTCCCGGCTCATCGCCCAGCTCCCGGTGTGGGCCTACGTGCCGACCGACCACCGCTGGGCGGACCGCGAGGAGATCCCGCTGGAGGAGCTGGTGGAGGAGCAGCTGGTGGTCACCGCCGCCGACTTCAAGGCCCGCCGCCTGCTCGACGCCGCCCTGGACCTGGCCGACCTCACCCCACGCAGCCTGCTGGAGGTCCGTCACGGCCGCGTCGCCCAGGCGCTGGCCGCGGCCGGACGCGGCGCCGCCGTCGTCACCGACGACCCCCATTTCTCCCTGGTACCGCTGCGCATACTCACCGACGGCGGAGAGGGCCGCCGCCCGTTGCACATCCGGCTGCACGCCTCGTGGCGGCGGGGCCATCATGCGGCCGAGGCGCTGGAAGGGCTGGTTGCCCGGCTCCGGGACTTCAGCGCCCGGCGCTACGGGCCGACGGTGGACTGATACCCCGGCCACCGAGCTCACACGACGGACAGCCTCAGCGCCGCGCCCACGCCGGTGCGTGCTCGGGGCGCACACCGACGCCGATCACCCAGGGCATCAGCCCGCTGAGCTGGGGAACCCGGCGCATGAGTCGTTCCACGGAGGCGGGCACCTCCGGCGGGGCTCCGGCGCTGAACATCGCCTCCAGCTGCCGGTGGATCTGGGACTGCAGCGCCTGGGTGAGACGCGTCGGCGGCATGCGGCGGCGCTGTACGGCTGCGACGTCCGCATCGGTGATGACCCCGCGGCGCAGCGGCGCGGCCAGCAGTGTCGCGGCCGCCACCCCGTCCTGCACGGCGAGGTTGACCCCCACTCCCCCGGCCGGGGACATCGCATGGGCGGCGTCTCCGAGGCACAGCATGCCGCGCCGCCACCACCGGGTGAGCCGGTCCATGCGCACGTCGAGAAGCTTCACGTCCTCCAGCTCGAGCCGCGCTGCAGCCTCCTCACATTCGGACACGGCGGCGCAGACCTCCTCGCGCAGCACCTCGATGCCGCGGGCGCGCAGCCGGGCGTCTGCGCCCTTCGGGATGAGCATGGCGGCCTGGACATAGTCCCCGCGCGGGATGGGCAGGATGGGATACGCGCCGGTGAATCTGGGCAGGACGGTCTCGGCCATGCCGAGACGGCTGCTCGACTCCAGCCGGAACCACCAGACGTCCAGGGGCACCGGGAAGGTGACCGCCGGGAGTCCGGCCTGTTCACGCACCCGCGAGGTCCTGCCGTCTGCGGCCAGCGTCAGCAGGGCCGGAATCTGCTCCTCGCCGTCCGGGCCGCGCACCGTCACGCCGGTGACCTGGGCGGCGCTGGAGGCGCCGTCGTCGTCGTGCTGTGATCCCTCAGCCGCCGCGCCGTCCCAGAGCAGCCCCGTGACCTCGGCGCCCAGGCGCAGCTCGAAGCTCGGCTCCTCGGCGGCGGCCTCGGCCAGCAGGTCCAGGAAGTCCCACTGCGGGGCCATCGCGATATAGGGATAGGGATGGCGCAGGCGGGAGAAGTCCACCATGGTGACGCGGCCGCCGTCGGCGACAGGGAGGCGGGCCGCCTGGACGCGCTGGTGCGGCACGCTCGCCTGGAAGCGGGGCATGAGCCCCAGCACGTCCAGGAGCAGCAGAGTGCTGGGGTGGATGGTGTCCCCCCGGAAGTCGCGCAGGAAGTCCTCGTGCTTCTCCAGCACGACGACGTCGACTCCGGCGCGGGCGAGCAGCAGTCCGGCGATCATTCCGGCCGGTCCGCCTCCGGCGATGACACAGCTGCGCGGCTCTGACATGCGGCCATCCTCAACGGAACCGTATGCGACGGCAAGGGTTGCCGGGCCGGGAAGGGACTGCCGACAGTAGGAGGAGCAATCCGGTCCGGTCAATATTGTTGGACAATCTCTTGCCGGATTGTTGAACAACCACTACTCTGGGAGACGCGCGTCACAGACCCACGTCACATCGGAGCCCGATCCCGCAGCAGCCCACGCTCGGGCCGTGCCGACCACCCCCTGCCACCACCCGGAGAGCGAGCCCATGGCTGAGACCACCGCCGAGACCTCGGCAGCCGCCGCCAAGCGTCGGCGCACCCGACGCACAGCCCTGCTGGGCGCCATGTTCCTCATGGCCACCAGTGCCGTCGGCCCCGGATTCATCACCCAGACGGCGACCTTCACCCACCAGCTGGGCGCCGCCTTCGCCTTCGCCATCCTGGTCTCGGTGCTGATCGACATCGCCGTGCAGCTCAACGTGTGGCGCGTCATCGGCGTCTCCGGGCTCTACGCCCAGCACCTGGGCAACAGGATCCTCCCCGGAGTGGGTTGGGCGCTTGCCGTGCTGATCTTCTTCGGCGGCGTGGTGTTCAACATCGGCAACATCGCCGGGGCCGGCATGGGGCTCAACGCGCTGGCCGGGCTGGACGCCCGCATCGGCGGCGCCCTCTCGGTGGCCATAGCCCTGCTGATCTTCCTCTCCAAGCGCGCCGGCATCGCCCTGGACCGCGTCGTCGTCGCCTGCGGGGCGCTGCTGATCCTGCTGATGATCTACATGTCCATCACCACCGCTCCCCCGGTGGGCGAGGCGCTGAAGCAGACCGTCCTGCCTGAACAGGTGGACTTCTTCGTCATCACCACCCTGGTGGGCGGGACCGTCGGCGGGTACATCACCTATGCGGGGGCCCATCGGCTCATCGCCTCGGGAAACACCGGCCCGGAGAACGTCCGCGCGATCACCCGCACCTCCGTGATGGGCATCGTGGTGGCCAGCATCATCCGCTTCCTGCTGTTCCTGGCCATCCTCGGCGTCGTCACCACCGGAGTGAGCCTGGCCGAGGACAATGTGGCCGCCGAGGCCTTCGGCGCCGCGCTGGGAGAGATCGGACTGCGGGTCTTCGGCCTGGTGTTCTGGGTCGCCGCGATCACCTCGATCCTCGGCGCCACCTTCACCACGGTCTCCTTCCTGACGACGCCGAAGACTTCGGAGCGGACCAAGAACCTGTACTTCTCCGGCTTCCTGGTGCTGACCTGCTCGGTGTTCCTCACCCTCGGCCAGGCCCCGCAGACCCTGCTGATCATGGCCGGCGCGTTCAACGGCGTCGTGCTCCCGCTGGGCTTCACCGTGGTGCTCTACGCGGCGTGGCGCCGTCGGGACCTGCTGCAGGGCTACCGCTACCCCCGGTGGCTGCTGATCATCGGCGTGCTGGCCTGGCTGCTGACCCTCTACATGGGGGCGAACTCCCTGACCGGCCTGGCAGAGCTGTGGATGACCGGCTGAACCTGACGGTGACCGAACGCCCCTGCACGACCTCTGCCCTGAACGAAGGATCCCCATGACCGCCGCACCCGAGACCCTGACCCCCGCCCAGGCCCGTCAGGCCTTCCGCGGCGGGCTGCGCGTGCCCACCAGCGGATTCTCGCCCGGCTTCGCACAGGCCAATGTGCTCGCGCTGCCGCGTGAGCTGGCCTTCGACATGCTGCTCTTCGCCCAGCGGAACCCGAAGTCCTGCCCCGTGCTGGGCGTGCTGGAGCCCGGGCAGGTGTCCTCTGCCCTGCTGGCAGGAGGGGACATCCGCACCGATGTGCCGGCCTACCGGGTCTACCGCGAGGGCGAGCTGGTGGCGGATCCTGACGACGCCGTCGAGCACTGGCGCGAGGACCTGGTGACCTTCCTGCTGGGCTGCAGCTTCACCTTCGAGGCCCCGCTGCGCGCCGCGGGGATCCCGGTCCGCCACATGGACCTCGGGGTGAACGTGCCCATGTTCCGCACCTCTCGGCGCTGCGAGCCCGCCGGGGCGCTGTCCGGGCCACTGGTGGTCTCCATGCGCCCCGTGCCGGCCGAGCGGGTGGCCGACGCGGTGCGCATCACCTCCCGCTATCCGGGAGTCCACGGCGCCCCGGTGCACGTGGGTGATCCCTCCGCCCTGGGGATCGCGAACCTGGCGGAGCCGGACTTCGGCGACGCCGTCGACGTCCCGGACGGGTGGATCCCGGTGTTCTGGGCCTGCGGAGTGACCCCGCAGGCCGCCGTCATGGAGTCGAAGCCCGAGCTGGCCATCAGCCACGCTCCGGGATACATGCTCATCACCGACCTGCCCGACGCCGAGCTCCAGGTGCCCTGAGCGGACACCCCTGCGTTGGCCCCGGGGCTGTGGTCGGAAAGCACGCGCTGAAGCGAGGTTCAGCGACCACCGCTCCGGAGTCAACCGTGACGTCAGCGCAGCCCGTGGAGCCCGTGGAGCCCGTCCGCACCGCGGTAGGAGGCACGGGCCGGGGGCTCCCAACCGGCGAGCGCGTCGTCGTCGACGGCGAAGACCTGCACACCCAGCGGATGGCAGTGCTCCAGCTGCTCCTGCGTGGACGCCGCCTCCGGGCCCCACATGTGCACGGAGAGGTCTCCGCCCGGGCAGGTGGACAGTGCGCAGAGCAGATCCACCTCGGCGAAGAACTCGAAGACGTCTCCCGGTCGGGCCGGGCAGGCGTCCATGAAGTAGCGGTGCTCGTGGTTCAGCCCGGCCAGCTGGAAGACGTTGAGCACATCGTGGACGTCGTGCTCCGTGAGCCCGTAGGGCAGCACTGCCCGGGTGAGGTTGGAGTGGCAGTGGCGGTCGAAGTCCTCCCCGGTGAGCATCCGGTTCACATACGGGTCGCAGCGGGTGCCCAGCAGGTCATGGATCACCGCGGCATCCGGGTGGTCGGCCAGCGTGTCGGTGACGACGGTCGCCAACGGCCGAAGATGCGGCAGCGTCGACCAGAACCGGTCATAGGTGGTCATCGAGGATCGTTGCAGCTGCCGCGTGCGAGCGGCCCAGAACCGTTCCCTCGGGTCATGCCGGTTCCATAGGTTCAGGTCCCCCACCTGCGGCCCGTCCACCTGATGGAGCCGCACCACATGCCCCGCCGGGACCTCCCAGGCGACTCCGGAGCGCACGGGGATCTCGAACTCCTGGACCAGGCGCCGCTCGGCCACGGCGATCCGGTCGTAGAGAGCCCGGTCGACGTCGAGCACGCCACCGGGCGGGGACCTGTAGGCGGCGTCACGGGTGTAGACGCGTGGTGACGGCTCCTCTGGGGCGGGCATGAGGCCTCCTGTGGCGATCGTATGCTCCTGGGCTGCTCCACTCCGGAGTCAGCCCATGGTCTCCAGCAGCTGCTGCTCGGCGGCGTCGAAGTAGTCGGCCAGGTAGGTTTCGGCGGCAGGCCGGTCTCCGTGGCGCAGCAGCTCCGTGAGCCGGGCGTTGCGCTCCACGTAGAACGTGTGGAAGGTCGGCTCGTCGCGCATCGTGTGGAAGACCAGGCGCATGCGGGCCAGGATCTGCTCCATGAAGGTGCTCAGCTGGTCGCTGCCCAATTGCGCGATGATCAGCCGGTGGAACTGCTGGTTGGCCTGCGCGACGGCGGGCAGGTCGTCGGCGGCGACGGCGGTCCGGGCCGCGGCGATGATCGACTCCAGCGCTTCCACCGCGTGCGGATCGAAGACCCCCTGCCGCACCGCGCCGATCTCGACCACGCGTCGGACTCGATAGGTCTCCCGGATGTCCTCCACCGTGGGCGAGTGGACGAAGACTCCGCGATTGGGCCGCCGCTCCACCAACCCTTCGGCGGCGAGCGTCTGGAAGGCGGTGCGCAGGGTGTGCCGGGAGACGCCGAGCAGCTCGGTGGTGCGGACCTCAGGCACCTTCGTGCCGGGAAGAATCCCGCCGGAGGCGATCAGCCGACGCAGGATGTCCGCCACCCGGTCCGGCACATGGGCGTGATCGCCCAAGCCCCGGCGCACCGCCTCGTCGGCGAGCAGCTCCTCCAAGGCCGCGTCACTCATGGGCCGCCTCCTGACTATGCTGACATCCCGGACGTCCTGCTGTGCGCCGTGCATGACACCAACCTATCGGTCAGCGCCTGCTTCCGGAGTGCGCTCACAGGTACTGACAGACCTGGTCAGCCCGGCACGCGGCGGGGTCGACATCGGCCGCCCGCTCCTCCAGCGCCGCCACGGCCTGCCTCAGGTCCTGCAGCTCGGCGATCCGGCGGTCCAGCTCTGCACGCTCCGCGGAGAGCAGGCCCCGCACGTGCCCACAGGGGGCCTCACCGCGGTCGCGGACCTCCAGGATGGTCCTGATCTGTGCCAGGGTCAGCCCGGCGGCCTTGCCCCGGTGTATGAAGCCGATCCGCTCCGCCGTCCGGCGGGGATAGTCCCGATACCCGGCGGCAGTCCGTGCCGCCGCTGGCAGCAGTCCCTGCTCCTCATAGAACCGCAGGGTCTTGGGGGTGGTGCCGGTGATCTCCGCCAGCTCTCCGATGCGCATGGCACCCTCCTCACAGCCCAGCTGTGCCGGGCATCCTTTCCACGGCCCGGCTCCGCCGGGACTTGACCTTCCCCTGCACTGGAACCTTCATTCTGGGTCTATGCGCCTCACCGCTCAAGGGGCAGACCGCCGTTCACGCGCACATCGGCAGGGAGAACACCATGGACCACCACCTATCGCCGGGGACGACCGCGGACCTGGCGATCATCGGTTCCGGCGGCGCCGCATTCGCCGCCGCCATCAGGGCGCGGGAGGACGGACTCCGGGTGGTGATGGTCGAGCGGGGAGTCCTGGGCGGCACCTGTGTGAACACCGGCTGTGTCCCGTCGAAGGCTCTGCTGGCCGCAGCGGAGGCTCGCCACACCGCCGGTGACGGCGTCGGGCGCTTCGCGGGGATCTCTGCGACGGTCAGCCCGGTGGACATGCCCGCCCTGGTGGAGGGCACCCAGCGTCTCGTCGCCCAGCTCCGGGCCGAGAAGTACCAGGACATCGCCGCTGCTCACGGGTGGGAGATCCTCCCCGGGCATGCCCGCTTCGCCGGGGCTCCGGAGGATCCTGTGCTCACAGTGACCGCCCAGGACGGCACCGTCACCGCCGTCGAGGCGCAGCATCACCTGATCGCCACCGGCTCCCGCCCCACGTTGCCCCCGGTCCCCGGCCTCGAGGACGTCACACCGCTGACCTCGACCTCGGCGATGCAGCAGGAGACTCTCCCTGGCTCTCTGCTGGTCCTCGGCGGCGGCCCGGTCGCCCTGGAGCAGGCGCAGCTCTTCGCCCGACTCGGTTCTCAGGTGACGCTGCTGGTCCGCTCGCGGCTGGTCTCCCGGGAGGAGCCCGAGGCCTCACACGCCCTCACCGAGGCGCTCCGGGAGGACGGCATCCGCGTGGTCCTTCAGGCCGCCGTCGACCGGCTCCGCGCGGACCCGGTCACCTCGTCGGTGACAGCGGAGGTCCGGACTCCCGACGGCGGTCAGGTCGTCTCGGCAGAGAGGCTGCTGGTGGCGGTGGGCCGCACCCCGAACACCGAGGACCTGGGGCTGGAGCAGGTGGGCGTCCGGACGGGACAGCGTGGTGAGGTGCTGGTCACCGAGCAGCTGGTCTCCAGCAATCCTCGGATATGGGCCGCCGGCGACGTCACCGGCGGGCGGGAGTTCGTCTATGTGGCCGCCGCCCAGGGGGCGCTCATGGTCGCCAATGCCTTCCACTCCGCGGGCCGTGCCCTGGACGATGTTCACCTGCCCTCGGTCACCTTCACGAGCCCGGCCATCGCCCGGGCCGGGATGACCCGGGCCATGGCTGAGGCGGCCGACATCGACCATGAGTCCCGGACGGTGCCGATGTCCCAGGTCCCCCGCGCGCGCGTGCAGCGCGACACCCGGGGGCTGATCACCGTGGTGGCGCAGCGGCAGTCCGGCCGCATCCTGGGCGTGTCCGCCGTCGCTCGGGATGCGGGCGAACTGGCCGCCTCCGCGGTGCACCTCCTCGACGCGGAGCGCACCGTGGAGCAGGTGGCCGGCGCCTGGGCGCCGTACTTGACCATGGCGGAGGGCCTGAAGCTCACCTGTCAGGCGTTCAGCACGGACGTCACCACGCTGTCCTGCTGCGCGGTGTAAGCGCTGCCGGGCATGAGCCCCGTCCAGGTGAACACAGCTCAGGTGGACCCAGTGCCCCGGCCGTCAGCCCAGCCGCGCCAGCACCTGCCCCGCCGTCAGGGAGGCGCCGGCGACCAGCTCCTCACGGCGCAGCGTGCCGGCCCGCGGGGCGCGCACCGTGGACTCCATCTTCATGGCCTCCACGACGGCGACGGCGGCACCCTCCTCCACGTCCGCCCCGTCCTCGGCCGCCCAGCTGACCAGGGTGCCGGCCACCGGGGAGGTGATCACGCCGTCGTCGGCATTCCCACCCGAGGAGCTGTCCGAATCCGCGGATCCCGACGCGGTGCCGCCGGCGGAGCCGAACAGGCCCAGCAGGGCGGCGGGAAGCCCCAGGCTGACCGCACGGCCGTCGATCTCCACGGTGGCCCGGCGCATGCCCTGCTCCCGGTGCCGCACGGCGGCTGCCAGGTGCTCGGATTCGGCCAGCTCGGCCTCGAACTCGGTCTCGATCCACCGGGTGTGCACCCGGAAGCTCTCGGCGCCGTCGGCGGCGAGGAAGTCATCCGCCTCCAGCACTGCCCGGTGGAACGGCAGCACAGTGGGCAGGCCCTCGATCCGCATCTCGGCCAGCGCAGTGCGGGCCCGACGCAGCGCGGTCGCACGGTCCGGCCCAGTCACGATGAGCTTGGCGATCAGGGAGTCGAAGGCCCCGGAGACCTCGTCACCGCTGCGGACCCCGGTGTCCAGGCGGATGCCCGGCCCGGTGGGCGGCTGCAGCAGATCCACGGGCCCGGGGGTGGGCAGGAAGCCGTGGGCAGGCTCTTCGGCGTTGAGGCGGAACTCGATCGCGTGGCCCCCGGAGGGCACCCCGGTCTCGTGCAGCGCCGTGGCGGCGTCGCGGGCCGCGGCGCTCAGCGGCTCCCCGGCGGCGATGCGGAGCTGCTCGGCCACCAGGTCCACTCCGGAGGTCTCCTCGGTGACCGGGTGCTCCACCTGCAGGCGGGTGTTGACCTCCAGGAAGCTGAGCACCCCGTCCGGACTGAGCAGGTACTCCACGGTGCCGGCGCCCATATAGCCGGCGGCCGCGCAGATCGCTCCGGCGGAGTCGATCACCGCGAGTCGATGCTCGGCGGACAGGAACGGGGCGGGGGCCTCCTCCACCAGCTTCTGGTTCCGGCGCTGCAGGGAGCAGTCGCGGATCCCGACGACGGCGACCTCACCCTGCGCATCGGCCACCACTTGGGCCTCCACATGGCGGGGGCGGTCCAGGAACCGCTCCACGAAGCACTCCCCGCGGCCGAAGGCCCCTTCAGCCTCGCGGACCGCGGAGGCGTAGGCGTCGTCGATCTCGTCGGTCTCCCGCACCACGCGCATGCCGCGCCCGCCGCCGCCGTGGGCGGCCTTGATGACCACGGGCAGGCCGTGCTCGGCGGCGAAGGCGCGCACCTCGGCAGCACCCCCGACGGGGCCGTCGGTGCCGGGGGCCAGCGGCGCCCCCACGGACACCGCGAGCTCCCGGGCCGCGACTTTGTCACCGAGCTGCTCGATGGTCTCCGGAGCAGGCCCGACCCAGATCATGCCGGCCTGCTCCACCGCGCGGGCGAAGTCGGCGTTCTCGGAGAGGAACCCGTACCCGGGGTGCACCGCCTGAGCTCCGGTCTCGGCCGCGGCGGCGAGGATCTTGTCCTGATCCAGATAGGTCTCGGCGGCCGTGGTGCCCTGGAGGGCGACGGCGACGTCGGCCAGCTCCACGTGCAGAGCTGCGGCGTCCTGGTCGGCATAGACGGCCACGGTGCGGTGGCCGAGCTCGGCGGCGGCCCGGATGATGCGGACGGCGATCTCTCCGCGGTTGGCGATGAGCAGGGTGGTCATGCGGGATCCTCGCAGGTGAAGGGTGTCCGGTGGGCAGGTCTGGTGTCAGCGGGCACGGTGGCGGTGAGTGCGGTGGCGGTGAGTGCGGCATCAGCAGGTTCGAGGCTCAGGGGGTCGACGGCGCGCAGGGCGACGACGTCGCCCGGGGCCAGCTGCGCCGCGACCGGCAGGTCCTCGTCGATGACGACGCCGATCACCGGGTAGCCGCCGGTCACCGGGTGGTCGTTGAGGAAGAGCACGGGCAGCCCGGCCGGAGGCATCTGCAGAGAGCCGCGCGGC
This sequence comes from Nesterenkonia sp. K-15-9-6, assembly GCF_052656005.1. Classification (NCBI taxonomy): domain Bacteria; kingdom Bacillati; phylum Actinomycetota; class Actinomycetes; order Micrococcales; family Micrococcaceae; genus Nesterenkonia; species Nesterenkonia sp. K-15-9-6. The sequence continues at coordinate 24,572 of NZ_JBQYEY010000017.1, read as the reverse complement.
ACGCCTTCGCTGGGCAGCTCGCCGTCGCGCACTCGCTCCAGCGGTCGGGGCTTCACGCCCTCCTCTCCGCTGTCCTCCCCGCCGCCCTCCGTGGCGGCGGGCAGGCCGAGCCGGATGCCGATGCGGTTGGACTCCGGAGTGACCCTCCAGCGTTGGGACTGCAGCCGATGGATCTCCTCCTCGGCGAACCAGTCATCCCGAGGCCCGCGGGTGAAGCGCAGGGGGATCGCGCCGTCAGGCTCAGCCTCCGGCAGCGTGGTGGGCTCGGGCTCTCCCACCGGGGCGACGACGGCGTCGGCGACCCCCAACCGATCCCCGGCCTGCAGGGGCGCGGGGCCCAAGCCGGACATCGTGTCCGCCGAGGCGCTGCCTAGCACGCGTTCGGCGGCGAACCCGCCGCGGACGGCGACCACGGTGCGCAGCCCCCGGCGCGGGGTGTCCAGGTGGACGGTGTCACCGGTGGTGAGCAGAAAGGGCTCCCGCATCCCGGGGGTGCGGGTGCCGCCGTCGGCATCGGTGACGCTCACCGGCACCTCAGCCCCGGCCACGGCGAGCACCAGGCTCTGTGCGGCGCGCAGCCGCAGCCCGCCGTGCAGCACCTCCAGCACCGGTGCCTCGGCGGCGGTGCCGACCAGCCGGTTCGCCTGTCGCATGGCGGACTCGTCGGCCGCTCCGGCACGGGAGACCCCGAGGTCGCTCAGCCCTTCACGACCCAGGTCCTGGATCAATGTCTGCAGGCCCGGGTCGAGGACCTCGAGGGCAACCTCCGGAACCTCGGCGGGGGCTGGTCCAGCCGCCGGGGCGGGGGTGCTCACCCGGGCGGCGTCCCGAACGGCTCGGTGCCGCACGACGTCGCCGGGGCGCACCAGCGCCGGGGATTCGCCCTGCTGCTCCCGGTCCAGGTCCCACATGCGGGCCGGGGTGCGGCCGATCAGCTGCCATCCGCCGGGCGAGACCCGCGGGTAGACCGCGGAGAACTCTCCCGCGAGCGCCACCGATCCGGCGGGCACGGCCGTGCGGGGCGTGTCCCGGCGCGGCACCTCCAGGGCACTGGTGGGATCCACCGGCACGCAGTAGGTGAAGCCGGGGGCGAATCCGCCGAAGGCGCCGGTGAACTCAGTGCCGGTGTGCCAGGCGATGAGCGCGTCCACGCTCATGCCCACCCGGCCGGCCACCTCGGCGAGGTCCTCGCCGTCGTAGACGACCTCGAGCTCCACCACCTGGGAGTCCTCGGCGGAGAAGGCGGCGACGGTGAGGCCGCCCAGCGCGTGCCGGGCCTCGCGCGTGGCCCCGGGCGCGTCGAAGCGCAGCAGCAGAGTCCGGGCGGCGGCGACGGCCTCTCGTTGCCCGGGCAGCGGGTGACGGCTCAGATGCTGATGGTGGGCCAGGACGTCGTCGAGGCCGTCGAACTCCAGCAGCAGGGCTCGCGGCCCGGCGTCGCGGAGGCCGAGGATCGGCGCCGTCATGCCACGAAGCTGCGAATCTCGACGCCGGCTTCCTCCAGCGCGGCTCGGACGGACTGGGCCATCTCCACGGCACCGGTGGTGTCGCCGTGGACGCAGATCGACTCGGCCTCGGCGGGGATGCGGGTGCCGTCGCGGGCGATGATCTCCCGGTCCTGGGCCAGGCGCAGCATGTTCTCCACCACCTGGCTGGTGTCATGCAGGACGGCGTCGGGCTCGCGGCGCGAGACGAGGGTGCCGTCGGGATTGTAGTTCCGGTCCGCGAAGGCCTCGGCCACGCCGCGCAGTCCCGCGTCGGCGGCGTGCTGCAGGGCCACCGAGCCCGGCAGCAGGAGCACAGGAAGCTCCGGGTCATAGGAGGCGATGGTGTCGATGACGGCCCGCGAGTGGGTCTCGTGGCCGATCATCGCATGGTAGAGGGCTCCGTGGGGCTTCACGTAGCGGATCCGGGCTCCTGCGGCCCCGGCCATGGCCTGCAGGGCACCGAGCTGGTAGCGCACGTCGGCGGCGAGCTCGTCGTAGGAGCATTCCAGGTGCCTGCGCCCGAAGCCGGCGAGGTCGCGGTAGCCGATGTGGGCGCCGACGGCGACGTCGTGCTCGGCGGCGATGCGGGCGGTGGCCTGGATGGTCAGGGGATCTCCGGCGTGGAAGCCGCAGGCGATGTTGGCGCTGGAGACGGTCTGCAGGATGGCCCCGTCGTCGCCGATGTGCCAGTTGCCGAAGGACTCTCCGACATCGGAGTTCAGGTCGATGCGCGGTGCGCCGGTGGTGGCTGCCATGGGTGCTCCTCCCCTGCCCGTCTGCTGCGGGCTGATGGTGTCCTGCTGGTGTGCCGCTGGTGAGCACTCGGGCCGATCCGTCGGGAATGTCGCCGAGATCACGTGCGTGATCTCCAGCATGCCGCAGAACTTCAGATTGTTCAACAATCCTGCGCTGCTGAGAGGAAACTGGGCGTCATCCGGAGGCTCGCGCCCCTCCCGAGCACCCCGGACAGGGCCGACCGCGAGGATCACTTTGTTGCGTCATGGAATAATGCATTCCGTACCGCATGACCGCCGGACGCAACGGGTCCACACGGCGGCCCCACACGACGTCCCGAGACGATCACGAGGAGACACCACGGAGCGCAGGACACCCCAGCAGCCTGACCCCGCCGAGGAGCCCCAGGCCGACGACCACCAGATCGACGAGACCCAGCCGGATGCGACCCAGCCGGATGCGAGCGCCGAGGGCGACGACGCCGCCGTCTCCGGCGACCAGACCGACAACGCGCCGCCGCCGAACATGGAACGGCCGCGCCTGTTCACCAAGGACTTCCTGCTGGCGATCGTGATCAACGTCGTCTTCGCCCTGGTGTTCTACATGCTGGTCACCGGCATGGCCGTCTACGCGGTGGAGGAGTTCCGCAGCGGCCAGACCGCCGCCGGGTTCGCCGCCTCCGCGTTCGTCATCGGCGCACTGGTCTCCCGGTTCGCGGCGGGCAAGTATGTGGAGTTCCTGGGCCGCCGGCGCACCATGATCGCCTGCCTGGCCATCTATGTGCTCGCCGGGCTCGCCTATCTGTGGGTGGACAGCTATGAGGTGCTCATCGCCCTGCGCGTGGTCCACGGCGTCGCCTTCGGCTTCGGGCAGACGGCCCTCAACGCCGCGGTGTTCTCCCTGATCCCCGCCTCACGCCGAGGCGAGGGCGCCGGCTACTACATGCTGGCGGTGGCTCTCCCGCCGGCGATCGGCCCCATGCTGACCCTGCAGCTGACCCAGCACCTGGGGTTCTGGGCCATGTTCGTCAGCACCTCCGTGGTCTCGGTGATCGGCCTGATCGCCGCGCTGCTGATCCGCATGCCGGAGGCCGAGCACGTGCCCGACCGCTGGCGGGACCGGCTGCGCCTGCGCCCGGCGGACATCATCGAGCCCCGCGCCTTCGCGCTGGCCGCGATCGCCATGCTGCTGGGCTTCGGCTTCGCTTCCATCATGACCTTCCTCAACGGCTTCGCCCGTAGCGAGGGCATGGTCACCGCCGCGTCCCTGTTCTTCGTCATCTACGCGGCCGCCGTGCTGGTCACCCGACTCTTCGCCGGCAGGATCCAGGACCGGTACGGGGACAACGTGGTGGTCTACCCGACCATCGTGCTCTACGCGGTCGCCCTGGGTCTGCTGGCCTGGTCGCCGAACCAGACGGTGATCATGGTCGCGGGGGTGCTCGCCGGCCTCGGCTTCGGCGCCCTGCTGCCGGCCTTCCAGGCCACGATCGCCTCCATGCTGCCCACCACACGCACCAGCATCGGCATCTCCACGTTCTTCATCCTGCTCGACACCGGCTTCGGGCTCTCCCCGCTCGTGCTGGGCCCGCTGGTGGAGTTCGGCAGCTACCGGATCATGTTCGCCGCCTGCGCAGTCCTGGTGGCCTCCACCCTGATCCTCTACTGGCTGCTGCACGGCCGGTTCAGCGTCAAGCAGGGTGTGAGCCGCAGGCCGCGCCGCCCCTGAGCCGCCCGCCTCACCGCAGCGAGCTGGTCCGCAGAAGCCTCAGCCGCGGTCCTGATGCCGGGCGAGGAACTCGTAGACCTCCGTGGTGTCCACCCCGGGGAACGCCCCCTGAGGCATGGCGGCCAGCAGATGCGTGTTGGCACGGGCGGCCGGCCAGGCCTTCCCCTCCCACACGTCGGCGAGCTCCTGCGGGGGCCGCCGGCAGCACGTGGGATCCTCAGGACACCGGGAGGTGCACCGTTCCGCGGTGTCCCGGCCGCGGAACCACTTCACGTGCTCGAAGGGCACTCCGATGCTCAATGAGTACATGCCTGAGGAATGGCCCTCTGTGCGGGCGGTGCACCAGAAGGTGCCGACGGAGGTGTCGGTGTACTGGTTGAACGACCGGAACTTGTCCTCGACGTCGAAGACCATCCGGGAGGTCCAGTACCGACAGACCGTCTGCCCTTCGATGGCCCCGGAATGGTCGGCGGGGAAGTTCACGCCGTCGTTCTCATAGGCCTTGTGGATGATGCCCGACTCGTGGACCTTCTGGAAGTGGCACGTGATGCCCAGGTGTTCGGTGGCCAGGTTGGTGAACCGGTGGGCGGCGGACTCGTAGGAGACCGCGAAGGCGTCCCGAAGGTCCTCGATCGCCAGCTCCTTGCGGGACTTGGCCCCCTGCAGGAACTCCACGGTGGTCCGTTCCGGCATCAGCAGCGAGGCGGCGAAGTAGTTGGTGTAGACCCGCTGGCGCAGGAAGTCCGAGTAGTCCTCCGGCTCGGTGTGCCCCAGCACGTGGTGCCCCAGCGCCTGGAGCAGCACGGAGCGCGCGTCCCAGTCGCGGGAGCGCCCCTGGGTCATGTAGATGATCCGGTTGCGCTGGTCGGTCACCGAGCGGGTGGAGTTGGGCAGGTTGGGCACGAACCGCAGGGAGAACCCGAGATGTTCGGCGATGTCGGCGGCCACGTGGTGGGACAGCGGCCCGGAGCCGTGCCCGACGGCGTCGAGCAGCTCCTGCGCGGCGGCCTCGATCTCCGGGTAGTAGTTGTTCTTCGCCCGCATCTCCTCGCGCAGCTCGGTGTTGGCCCGCCGGGCCTCCTCCGGCGTGGCGGCCTGCTCCTCCAGCCGGCGCCGCAGCTCCCGCTGCAGCCCCACCAAGGATTCGAGCACGTCCATCGGCAGGCGGCTGCTGATGCGCACCGTGGGCAGGTTCAGCGACGCGTAGAGGGGGCCGCGCTGGGCCTTCTCCAGTTCGATCTCCAGCGCCGCCCGCCGGGAGGGAGGCTCCGCGCCGAAGAGGTCGTCGAGCCCGACGCCGAACACTCGCGCCACCTGGTTGAGCTGGGAGATCTTCGGCTCCCGCTTGCCGTTCTCCAGCAGGGAGAGCTGGCTGGGCGCGGTGCCCAGCTGAGAGGCGAGGTCGTCCAGCGTCATGCCGGCCTGCTTGCGCAGGTGGCGCACGCGGCGGCCCAGGGCGATGAGGTCCAGCTCCGAGCCTCCGTCGGGGGCGGAGGCGTCGGCGTCGACGGCGCGCAGGTGCGTCCGGCCGGTGGGGCGGGCCGCCCCGGTGCCGGCCGGCGACGTCGTCGTCCGCGCTGGGCGCGCCTGCTCTGGCACGGGCCGCATGCCGCTCATTCTACAGATCCAGCGTGCACATCTGTGAGGACCGGGTTAGGGTGTGATGCGGCTCCCAGGCCCTGTGGCCCTGGTGCGAGCCCGACCACTGATCCTGACGGAACCTCCCACAGACTGGAGCAGCTCATGGACGAGCCTTCAACTCTTCTGACCGTCGGCGGGCTCGGCATCATCGCCGTGACCGTCGGCCTGCTGATGTGGAACAAGGTCTCCCCGGTGGTGGCCATGGTGGTGACCCCCATCGTCGGGGCGCTGCTGGTCGGCTTCGGGGTGGGCGACATCGTGGAGTTCTTCGACTCCGGCGTCGACCAGGTGATGAGCGTCGTGGTGATGTTCATCTTCGCGATCCTGTTCTTCGGCATCCTCTCCGACGCCGGACTCTTCGACCCGATCGTCCGGTCGCTGATCCTGCTCACCCGCGGCCGGGTGGTCCTGGTGGCGGTCGGCACCGCGCTGATCGGCATCGTGGCGCATATCGACGGCGCCGGCGCGACCACCTTCCTGCTCACCGTCCCGGCCCTGCTGCCGCTCTATCAGGCGCTGCACATGAGCCGGTACCTGCTGCTGCTCCTGCTGGCCCTCTCGGCGGGCATCATCAACATGATCCCGTGGGGCGGCCCGCTGGGCCGCGCGGCCTCCGTGACGGGCATCGACCCGGTGGAGCTCTACCGTCCCCTGATCCCGGTGCAGGTGGTCGCGGTGGTGCTGGTGCTGGGGATCGCCTGGCTGCTGGGGATGCGCGAGGTCCGGCGCATCCGACGCCGCGTGGTGGCGGGCGACGCCGATGCCCCCGAAGCCGTGGACGTGCGGCAGATCGCCGACGAGTTCACCGAACGCCAGCACTACGCGCGTGCCGAGATCGTGGAGCGGATGAACTCCCATCCGGTGATCTTCTGGGCCAACGCGGTGCTGGCGCTGGGCGTCATCGGCCTGATGCTCGCCGACATCCTGCCCCCGCCGCTGGCGTTCATGCTGGGCGTGGCCATCGCGCTGCCGCTGAACTTCAAGGGCTCGAACCTGCAGATGGAGCGCATCCGGGCGCATGCGCCGAATGCGCTGATGATGGGTGCGGTGATCCTGGGCGCCTCGGTGTTCCTCGGCGTGCTCAACGAGTCCGAGATGCTGGAGTCGGTGGCGCTGTCCACCCTGGCGGTGATTCCGGATGCCGCCGGGGCGAACCTGCACATCATCATGGGTGTGCTGGGCGTGCCCATGGATCTGCTGACCTCCACCGACGCCTACTACTTCTCGGTGCTGCCGTTGGTGGACGCCACGTCGGCGCAGTTCGGGATCGGTTCCATGGAGGTCGCCCACGCGATGATGGCCGGCAATGTGATCGGCACCTTCGTCAGCCCGTTCTCTCCCGCCCTGTGGCTGGCGCTGGGCCTGTCCGGAGCGAATCTGGGTCAGCACCTGCGGTACTCCTTCTTCATCATCTGGGGCTTCTCCCTCCTGGTGATGCTCGCCGCCCTGACCCTGGGGCTCTTCAGCTTCCACTGAGCGCTGAGTCCCGCTGCGTGTTGAGCCCCGCTGCGTGTTGAGCCCGGACTGCGGGACTCGCCCAGGCCACGGCGCCGCCGGGGCCGACGACGCTGACCAGGCGTCATCGGCTCCGGCGGCGCCCTCTTCACATCTGGCACCGCGGACCGCCTCCTGCCTGGACATCAGTGCGGCAGGAGGCGGTCCGTCGTGCCGGCCAGGGCGTCCGCGCCCGACCTCGAGAGGCGCGGATCCCGGCCTTCGGGCTCGCCGACGCGTGGGGCAGGTCCCTACGCTGCCGCCTCGGCGAGCCGCCGGCGCCCATCAGAGGAGCCGGCCGTCCGGGCGGACCGCGTCTCGGCGGCGGCCCGCTTATTCAGGTGGATGGCACGGATCGTGCCTTCCGAGAGCTCCAGCAGCTGCTCGGTGCGGCTGAAGATCTCCTGCCACAGCGTGACCTCCTCCTCCCGGTCGAAGGGCGGCAGCTCCACGTAGGGAGCGCGCCCCTCGGCCAGCAGGCGCCGCGCGTTGTGGTGGACGTGGATGCCGAAGTCCACGAGCCCGGCGGAGAGGGCCTCACCCCGGTGGAACATGCGCCCCTCACGACGGCCCAGGCAGCGGGGCCGGACGATGGAGCTCGGCGGCTCAGCCAGCTGTTTGGTGATCAGCGCGCGCCAGGAGGCCTCGATGACGGGGTCGGCACCTGAGCCGTCCTCCCGCACGCCCAGGGCTGCGGCCCGTGCACCGAACTCCTCGTGGAGCGCGGCCAGGAAGCTGAGGGCCTCGGCGGTGAGGACCTCCTTCTGTCGCGGCACCCGGGGTGCCGACAGGGCGATGCCGTTGATCGTGATCGAGAGTTCGGGGGTGTTCATGGCTTTCTCCTCGGGAGTCTCAGCGGCAGGAGCGGCGACGGCCTCCTCATCGAGGCCGTCGCCCAGCTCCGGCTCGGTTCAGTGGAACTGTCCTTCTTCGGTGGAGCCCTTCAGCGCGACGGTGGAGGACTCGGGGTTGAGCGTGGTGGAGATGGCGTCGAAGTAGCCGGTGCCGACCTCCCGCTGGTGGCGGGTGGCGGTGTAGCCCTGGTCCTCGGCGGCGAACTCCTTCTCCTGCAGCTCCACGTAGGCCTTCATCTGCTCCGACTTGTAGCCCTTGGCCAGCTCGAACATCGAGTAGTTCAGGGCGTGGAACCCGGCCAGGGTGATGAACTGGAAGGTGAAGCCCATCGCGCCCAGCTCGCGCTGGAACTTGGCGATCGTGTCGTCGTCGAGGTGCTTCCTCCAGTTGAAGGACGGGGAGCAGTTGTAGGCCAGCATCTGGTCCGGGTGCTCGGACTTCACCGCCTCGGCGAACTGCTTGGCGTACTCCAGGTCCGGGGTGCCGGTCTCCATCCAGATCAGATCGGAGTAGGGCGCGTAGGCCTTGGCCCGGGCGATGCAGGGCTCGATGCCGTTGCGGACCTTGTAGAAGCCCTCTGCGGTGCGCTCCCCAGTGAGGAACTCGGCGTCGCGCTCGTCCACATCGGAGGTGATCAGGGTGGCCGCCTCTGCGTCGGTGCGAGCGATGATCACCGAGGGGGTGTTCGCGACGTCGGCCGCCAGGCGGGCCGCCTGCAGGGTGCGGATGTGCTGCCCGGTGGGGATCAGCACCTTGCCGCCCAGGTGGCCGCACTTCTTCTCGGAGGCCAGCTGGTCCTCCCAGTGGACGCCGGAGGCGCCGGCGCCGATCATCGACCGCATCAGCTCGTAGGCATTGAGGGGACCGCCGAAGCCGGCCTCGGCGTCGGCGATGATCGGCACCAGCCAGTCCTCCACCGTGCGGATTCCCTCGAGGTACTCGATCTGGTCGGCGCGCTGCAGGGCGTTGTTGATGCGGCGCACCACGTTCGGCACCGAGTTGGCCGGGTAGAGCGACTGGTCGGGATAGGTGTTGCCGGAGAGGTTGGCGTCACCGGCGACCTGCCATCCGGAGAGGTAGATGGCCCGCAGCCCGGCCTTGACCTGCTGGACGGCCATGTTGCCGGTCAGCGCACCCAGGGAGTTGGTGTAGGTCCCCTCGGCGTGCTCGGCGGTCAGCTGCTCCCAGAGCTTCTGCGAGCCCCGCTTGGCCAGCGTGTGCTCCTCCTGCACCGAGCCCTGCAGCTTGGCCACCTCGTCGGCGCCGTAGTCGCGCCGCACGTTCTTCCACCGCGGGTTGGTGTCCCAGTCCTGCTGGATGCGCTCCACGCGCTCCTCGAAGTCTCCGCGGATGTCAGTGCTTGCGTTGACGGTGGCAGTCACAGTGTTCTCCTTCGAATCGGTGACCAATGGATCGTCGACCAGTGGTTGGTACTTCTCCAGTTTTCGGCCCTCTTGAACCCCCTGACCACAGAAATATAAGAAAAGATCTTCACTTCTTCGCGCTGCGACAAGAAGCGCGGGAACTCATGGTGGATCACCCACGATGGCGGTCCTGATCAGGGAAAAAGCGCTTAAGTCTCGCGAAGATCGACGAGAGGGCCCCTCGCTGGGCGCCGTCACCGCTCCGCCGTAGTCTTGTGACACAGACGACATCCGACTCGGAGAGGACACATCGATGGATCTGACCCAGGCCAGCGCGATCGTCACCGGCGGGGCCTCCGGGCTCGGGCGAGAGACGGCCCAGATGCTGCACGACGCCGGAGCCGGTGTCGTCGTCGTGGACCTTCCCGACGGCGGCGAGGCGAGCCCCGACGGCGTCACGCGTGCCGAGGCGGTGGCACGTCTCGGAGACCGCGCCCGATTCTGCCCCGGCGACGTCACCGACCCCGAGACCGCTGTGCGGGCAGTCGCCCAGGCCCAGGAGCTGGGGCCGCTGCGGGTGCTGGTCAGCTGTGCGGGCATCGCGACTCCGGGCCGACTGGTGGGCCGCGGCGGGACGCTGCCGATGGAGGACTTCATGAAGGTGCTGTCCATCAACGCGGGCGGCACGGTCAACATGATGGCGCAGGCCGCCGCGGCGATGCGCGAGAACGAACTCGACGGCGAGGACCGCGGCGTGCTCATCAACACCGCTTCCGTGGCCGCCTATGAGGGACAGATCGGCCAGGTCGCCTACGCGGCCTCCAAGGGCGCCGTGGCCTCGATGACGCTGCCGGTCGCCCGCGAACTGGCCTCCTCCCAGATCCGCACTGTGACCATCGCCCCTGGCCTGTTCGAGACGCCGATGATGGCGGGGCTGCCTGAGGATGCCCGCGAGTCGCTGGCCTCGAAGACGCCCCATCCCGCACGGCTGGGCCGGCCTGCCGACTACGCCCTGCTGGTGCGCCAGATCATCGAGAATCCCATGCTCAACGGTGAGGTGATCAGGCTCGACGGCGCAGTGCGGCTGGAGCCTCGGTGACGGGAGCCGGATCGCCGTTCCGTCTCATCTGCTGACGCGCGTGCGTGGCGGACTGCGCGGGCCACGACTCTGGTGTTGAATGGGCCCCGCACCACCCGGGACGACGACCTCCGCCGAGACGACACGCCCACGTCAGGCGGCACACCAGCAGCGACACATCCAGCGGATGGAGACCACCGATCGATGAGCACAGCGCGTCCGGACGAGCCCGTGCCGCCTGACGCGACCGAGTCTGCAGATTCCCCTGCCTCCTCCGCTTCCGCTGCCTCCCCCGCTTCCCCGGGATCCGCCGCCTCACCCATGCCCGGCGCCGAGGTCGAGGCCGCCCGAGCATCCTCGGCGCGCGGATTCCTCGCGGAGTACCGCTGGGGCCTCGGCGTCATCGGCGGGCTGGGCCTGCTGCTGCTCCTGCTCGTCCTCGGGCTGATCCTGACCGCGAACCCCCACGGGGGAACCCCGACCGACGAGGGCGATGGCCGCGGCACCGCCGGTGAGGACCGGGCGACCGGCCCGCTCGGCGGCGAGGCACGCCCGGAGAAGAGCGGCCATGAGGATCTCCTTCCCGCCGGCGGCGAGGCCTTCTCCGATGGTGAGGGCCTCGTCGTCGGAGAGGACATCCTGCCCGGCACCTACCGCCAGGACCCCGGATCGGGCCCGGAGGACGCGGTCTGCTTCTATGTCATCTACGCCGACGTCGGCGAATCCACCGTGCGGCGCACCGGGGCCGACGACCGCGGGATCGCGGTCCTGGAGGAGGGGGAGATCCTCGACTCGGTGGACTGCGGCGACTGGCTCCCGCTGGAGGACACCTTCCCGGAGCGGCCTGCCGACGAGTTCGGCACCGGCATGCACGTCGTCGGCGAGCATGTGGAGCCCGGAACCTATGAGCTGGAGTGGGATGAGGACACGATGCTGTGCTGGTGGGACGTCTTCCGGGACCTGCGCGGGGACGGTCACACCCTGGACTCAGGTTTCGTCCCCCGCGATGATCCCGAGTTCGGCGAGCCGCTGCGGATCACCCTCGTCGACCACGAACAGCTCGTGGTCAACTCGGAGGCCTGCGGCACCTGGACGAAGGTGAGCTGACACGCGGCGAGCTGGGCCTCAGGGCCTCTGCCCTCCTCACTGAGCCCTCAGTTCTACTACACTGCGTAGAAGAATCCATCTCCACCGACCCCAAGGAGCGCCATGCCCCGCATCACCGTCGGCCTGGGCGGGATCCTGATCCTGCTCGGCATCATCGCCTACATCGCCACCTCATTCGCCAGCTGGACCGCCTTGATCCCCGCGATCCTCGGCGTCGTGCTGCTGATCAGCGGTCTCATCGGCTTCAAGAACGCGAAGATCGGCATCCACATCGCCCTGGTGGTGGCGCTGCTCGGCGTCATCGGCACCTCGATGAACGTGATGCAGCTGGGCGAGCTGTTCGCCGGCGAGGCCGAGCGCCCCGCCGCCGTCATCGTCAGCACCATCACCTTCGTGCTGCTGATCGTCTACATCATCGCCGGTGTGCGTTCGTTCATCCGCGCACGCCGCTGGAAGGACGCCGAGGCCTGAGCCTCCCCGCACCGTCGCCGTGCGGACAGCCGATGGGCCGCCCCGAACGCCTCGGGGCGGCCCATCGTCGTCTCATGCCGTCGATCACCGTCTGATCCGGTCGATCCCAGGTCACCCTCCGGAGCCGGTGCAGTCCAACTGACCGGGCTCCATCTCGATCTCCTCGACGTCCAGGAGGCCGGCGAACTCCGAACCGAGGACCACATCCACCGTGAAGTCGTCACGGCCATCGACGTCCACCAGAGCCCCGGGGATGTGACGCTGCACGGTATAGGCCTGGCGCAGCCCTCGCTCACCGGCGCGGATGATCACATCGAAGCCGGTGTCGGCGAAATAGTCGTTGTCCACGGATTCCACTCGGAAGTCCCGGTCTGCCAGCTCGTCGGCGACGTCACCGGCGAGCCCTGGCTCGTTGGTGGAGTTGAGCACCTCCACCGGCACCCGTTCGGGAACCACGGGCGACAAGGTGCGGCTGGGGCAGTCCTCCCCGGCCGGAATGGCGCCCCCACCGACGATCGCGACGTCGATGGTGCCGTCGATCATGAGCCAGCTGCCAGCGGTGACGGCACCCAGGACGCCGATGGTGCCGGTCGCCACGACGATCTTCTGCCGCCGGGTCGCCGACGTCGGGGAGCTGCTCATGCCTCCATCCTATTTCCGCCGAGCGGCCGAAGGCCTCAGGGCAGCGCTGGCTCGCAGTCCAGATCCTCGGCGAAGAGCCCGACGCCGTCCTCCTCCGCCTGAGCCCAGGCCTCTTCCACGGGGCCGAGGAAGCGGTCGTTGGGAGGATAGTGGACCGGAACCCCGAAGCCGTCCCGGGCCATCTGGACGTTCAGCAGCACGTCGTCGGCCCATACTCCGGCGAGCAGGCGGTCATACCGGTCGGTGCGCTCCTGGTCGAACTCCAGGATGACGGGATCCCCCGGGGCGACCAGTGACTCCATATGCGCCGAGGACTCCGGACCCAGACATTCGACCGGCTGGTGAGGGTGCACCGACTCCGGGGTGTCGATGTTCAGGAGCCGAACCCGCTCCTCCTCTCCGTCCAGCTCCACGACGAGCGTATCGCCGTCGACCACGCGCACGAGGGTGGCGTCTTCACCGTCCTCCGACGGCGACGGGGCGGCACCTTCTCCCGGGCTCTGGATCCAGCTGATCAGCGCGCCGAGGAGGACCACCAGCACGAGCCCGAGCAACCACCACAGCAGTCCCTGACTGCCGCTGCGACGGCGTCTGAGCGACCTGCCGCCTCCGGCGCTCCTGGAAGCAGTGTGCAGCGACCGGCGCATCGATTTCCGCACATTCCGGCGCATCTCGTTCTTCAGGTACTGGTCAGGCATGCATATCAGCCTAGGCGGAACCGAGGTCAGAACTTCTCGGGACGCAGCACCTCGACATCGATGACCCACACGGTCATCGCGTAATCCCGGTAGTAGTGCTCCCGCAGATACGCAGAGACCGCCTGAGCGGTGCCCGCGTCACAGACGACCTCCACGCGGATGTTCGCGCTGGCCTCCCAGCCTGCATCGCGCACTCCTCGGCGGCCCTTTCCCCGGGCGTCGGTGATCGTATGCCCACGAGTGCCGAGCTGCTCCAGATCACGCAGGATCTTTCCCTCCAGGGCCGCCTCGGTGACGATGGTCAGCAGTTTGCGCGCGTGCGGTTCCATGAGCCTGCTCCTAGCCATGCACCCAGGTGGCCATGGCGTGGTAGATGGGTATGCCGATCAGGACGTTGAACGGAAAAGTGATGCCCAGGGCGGCGGCCAAGGACAGCGTCGGATTCGCCTCCGGCACGGAGATGCGCATGGCGGCCGGGACCGCGATGTAGGACGCGCTGGCAGCCAGCGTCGCCAGCACCACCGTGCCCCCGAGGGAGAGGCCCAGCAGCATGGCTGTTCCCGTGCCCACCACTGCGGAGAACAGCGGCATACCGATGGCGAATGCGCCCAGAAACACCCCATGTCTCCGGAGCCCTCCTACCTGGCCTGCTGTGATGAGCCCCATCTCCAGGAGGAACAATGCCAGAACCCCCTTGAAGAGGTCCATGAACAGAGGCTCGAGCGGAACGACGCCCTCAGGCCCGGCGGCCCAGCCGATGAGCAGACCCCCTAGCAGGAGCACGATGCCCTTGCCCAGGAACACCTCGTGCATCACCGAGCCCCAGCGTGTGGACCGGCTGACACCCCTGGCGAGCACGATCCCGACGAGGATCGCCGGCACCTCCAGAAGGACCAGCAGCAACGGCATATGTTCTTCGAAAGGCACACCGCGACTGCCGAGATAGGCAACGGCCACAGCGTAGGTGCCGACGCTCACTGAGCCATAGTGCGCGGCGATCGACGCAGCATCCACGCGAGCCAGCCGTCCCAGGAGGCGGAGCACAGGGAACGCGGCGAGGGCGAGGAGGAACCCCATGGCCACCACTCCGACCATCTGCGGCAGCAGCTCACCCAGGGGCTGCTTCGCCAGCTCCACGCCCCCTTTGAGCCCGATGGCCAGCAGCAGCACGATGGTCACCAGCTCATAGACGGCGGCAGGCAGCCGCAGCTCGGAACGCAGCAGTCCGGCCGCGATGCCGAGGACGAAGAAGAGGATGACCGGGTCGAGCATGCGGCGGGTCCTTCCGGGAGGGTCCTGCACGACGGGGCCACCAGGCGGCGACCGCATTGCTGACACACAATACACGACTTTTGTTTCGTGCTTGTTCTGTCACCCTGGATCTATACTGACCCCGTGCCGGATTCAGAGTGGACCTTCCTCACCAACCACGCCCATGTCATCCTCTGCGTCGCCAGAGAGCCCGGCATGCTCGTCCGGGAGATCGCCCGGAAGGTCGGGATCACCGAGCGCGCCGCCCAGCGGATCCTGGCGGATCTGATCGCCGACGGATACGTCGACAAGGAGCGCGAAGGTCGCCGCAATCGATATCGAATCCATCGCGACCGGCCCCTTCGACACCCCCTCGAGCGCCACCACAGCATCGGAGAGCTCCTCGCCACGCTCGGCGACCCTCCTGCATGACACGGTCGATGCACCGCCCCACGAGGCGCGTGGACACGCCTCACACCCTGCGGCACACCCCACGTCGGCGCCGCGTGTTCATTATGTTCATATAGCGTCATCCATGACGTCGGCCCTTCTCTCGCATGCCCGGCCGTGTTAGCGTCGTGGCAGAGAAGAACACCGAAGGATCACGAGAACCGGTCACACAGGCTCTGGCTTGGCCGGTCGGCAACCCTTTCCCGCGTGACGGGGTGCCCCAGATGACGATCCGGCCGCGAAGCTCGTATTCACTGAGATGGATTTATCTTCAGCGGCAAGCACGGCGCAGGGGAAGCCTCCCTGTGGCGCCTCATGAACGATGATGAACGCCCCACACGGAGGACCCTCCATGACACCATCTGTGCCGTCCGCCGGCACTCTGCCTCAGCACGCCCTGGATTCTGACGACCACACGCCGCACACCTCCTACCTGGTGCAGCGCACCCGACGCCGGTCGCTGATCTCTTTCGAGGTCTTCCCGCCGCGTCCCGCCACCGCCGGCCGCGACCCCTGGCGCAGCATCGAGCTGCTGGCCGAGGCCGGTCCGGACTACTTCTCCGTCACCCATGGCCACAACCAGCCCGAGGGGGCCAATCTGGAGGTCATCCGGCACCTGCTCCGGAGCACTCCCTCCCCCGTGATGGCGCACCTCATCAGCGCCGGAAGATCTCCTGCCCAGGTGCGCCGGGCAGTGGAGCAGCTGCTGGACCTCGGCGTCCGGGACGTCCTGGCCCTGCGTGGGGACCCACCGGGCGGTGGCCGGGAGTGGATCCACCAGCCCGCAGGCCTGAACCGCGCCGCCGAGGTGGTGCGTCTGGTCAGGGAGGTGGAGCAGGAGCGCCTCGACCCACCCGAGGGGCCCGGCGCCCGCCCGGTGTCCATCTCAGTGGCCGCCTATCCGCCCTCCGGCACGGACCGGGACCACGAGGCGGACCTGTGCGCACTGTGGGAGAAGCAGGAGGCCGGCGCCGACTACGCCATCACCCAGGTGTTCTATGACCCCGAGGACTACGCCCGCCTGGTGGACGACGCCCGATCCCAGGGCATCCACCTGCCGGTGGTCGCCGGGCTGGCCCCGCTGACCAGCCCCAAGCGGCTGCGACGCCTGGAGGAGATCTCGGGAGTTCCGGTGCCGCAGCACCTGCTCGACTACCTCGACGTCGCCGACCCCGCCGAGCGACGGCGCCGCGGGGTGGCCGCCACGCTGAACCTGATCGACGCGGTCCTCGAGCTCGGATGTCCCGGCCTGCACCTGTTCACCTTCAACCAGCACCCGGCCGCCCTGGCGATCCTCGATCACCTGAGGATCCGAGACGCCGCACGTCAGCAGCGGGTCCTACCCGAGCTGCCCTGACGCCGGAGCACACTGCTCCCTGCCTGACAGGGACCCGTCATTCCTGCGGACCGCGTCGCGGTCGGCTGTCCTGGTGCGCCCTGCGGCCTCGCCCGGAACGAACCGCCCGGGCCCCTGCGATCCGTCCATCACCTGCATCTGACCCCAGACACATCTGACACACATGACAGAGGAGACATCATGACCACCACCCCTGCCCGCCCCGAGGACCAGCCGCCCGCTCAGGTTCCCGCCCTTCCGGCGACCGTGCTCGGCTACCCGCGCATCGGACCGAACCGGGAGATCAAGAAGGCGCTGGAGGCCCATTGGCGCGGCGGAGACGTCGACGCCCTGCAGGAGGCGATCCGGGCTCACCGCTCCCGTACCCTGGGCCATCTGGCAGGCCTGGGCCTGGAGGCGGACTCGGCGATCCCGGCCGACGGCGCCGTGATCGATCAGGTCCTGGACGCCTCGATGCTGCTCGGCCTGGTGCCGCGGCGCTTCCGCGAGGCCGGGTTCTCCGCCGCCTCCCCGGATTCCGGCGAGGGCCTGGCCCTGGTCTCCGCGCTGGCCCGCGGCACCTCCACGGTGGAGCCGCTGGAGCTGACCAAGTGGTTCGACACCAACTATCACTACTACGTGCCGGAGATCGAGCCAGACGTCGCCTTCTCCCCTCAGCCGGACGCCGTCGCCGAGCGCTACCGCACCTTCCGCGATCTGGCCGCAGAGACCGCCGGCGGATCCCTCCCCCGGCCCACCCTGCTGGGCCCGGTGAGCTTCCTGCTGCTGGCCAAGGCCGTCGGCGCGGAGAGCCAGGCCCCGGACGGCACAGCGGGCGACGGCGGAACCGTCCCGCAGGCATCGCGGTTCGACCGGCTCGACGAGCTGGTGACCGCCTACTCCACCCTGCTCCGCGCCCTCCATGACGCCGGCGCGGCCTGGGTGCAGCTGGAGGAGCCCGCGCTGGCCTCCGACGGCTGGGACCTCCCGCGGGAGCAGATCGTCACCGGCCTGCGCACCGCCTACACCGCGTTCGCGGGGCTCACGGAACGCCCGGCCCTGTTCGTGCCGGTGAGCTACGGCACCGCCGGCGACGACGCCCTGGCAGCCCTCGGCGCAGCCGGCGTCGAGGCGGTGGGCCTCGACCTCGAACGTGGCGTGCTCCCCCCGGAGCAGGCCCTGGAGCCGCTGACCGGACGGACTGTGGCCGCCGGCGTCGTCGGCGGACTGAACGTGTGGCGCACCGATGTGGCCCGAGCCGCCGGGCTGCTGGACCAGCTGCGGACGCGGCACGAGGGTCCGCTGACGGTGAGCAGCTCCACGTCGTTGCTGCATGTCCCCCACGACGCCGCCCGAGAGGCGCAGCTGGACCCGCAGGTGGCCGGGTGGCTCGCCTTCGCGGACCAGAAGGTCGGTGAGGTGCTGGCGCTGACCGGTCACCTCTCCGAAGGCCCAGACGCTCTGGAGGGCCTGCGTGCCGACGACGCCTCGCGTCGCAGGCTCCGAGAGCAGCACCCGCAGGTCCGGGTGGAGGCGGTGCGCCGTCGTCTGGACGAGGTGCTGCCCCAGGATCGTCGGCGGGCCGCCGCCGAACACCGGCGGGCCGCCCAACAGGCGGCTCTGGATCTGCCACCGCTGCCGACCACCACGATCGGCTCGTTCCCGCAGACCGCCGAGATCCGCCGAGTGCGGGCCGCCCACCGACGCGGCGCCCTCGACCAGCAGGGATACGAGCAGGCCATCCGCGGGCAGATCGCCGACTGCATCCGCCGCCAGGAGGACCTGGGTCTGGACGTGCTGGTGCATGGCGAGGCGGAGCGCAACGACATGGTCCAGTACTTCGCGGAGAACCTGGAGGGGTTCATCACCACCGCCCACGGCTGGGTGCAGTCCTACGGCTCCCGCTGCCTGCGACCGCCGATCCTCTTCGGCGACGTGCACCGTCCCGCCCCGATCACCGTGGAGTGGACCCGCTACGCCGCCTCGCTGACCCGTCGGCCCGTCAAGGGCATGCTGACCGGCCCGGTCACGATCCTGGCCTGGTCCTTCGTGCGGGATGACCAGCCGCTGGCCGCCACCGCCGACCAGATCGCCCTGGCCCTGCGGGACGAGGTGGAGGACCTGCAGGCCGCCGGGACCCGGATCATCCAGGTGGATGAGCCGGCACTGCGGGAGCTGCTGCCGCTGCAGATCGCCCAGCGACCCGAATATCTGCGCTGGTCGGTGGAGTCCTTCCGACTGGCGACCTCCGCGGCGAAGCCGGACACCCAGTTGCACACCCACCTGTGCTACTCGGAGTTCGAGACCGTCATCGACGCGATCGACGCCCTCGACGCCGACGTCACCACCCTGGAGGCCTCCCGGTCCGGCTTCGAGGTGGTCACCGCCCTGGCGGAGCACGGCTTCTCCCGCGGCATCGGCCCGGGCGTGTGGGACATCCACTCCCCGCGGGTGCCCAGCGTGGACGAGCTCATCGAACGGCTGCGGCTGGCCGCTGAGGTGCTGGACCCGCAGATCGTGTGGTCCAACCCGGACTGCGGCCTGAAGACCCGCGGCTGGGAGGAGACGGAGGCCTCGCTGCGCCACCTGGTCAACGCCACCGCGGTGGTGCGCGCCGAGCTGGCCCGGGTCCCGGCGGGGGTATGACGCCCCGGCGGTGAGGTCAGGATCACGACGGCGGCGGGCCGGTGTCCGCGGAGCTCGGCTCTGCGGACACCGGCCCGCCGTCGTCGTCGTGCGCAGGCTCCGGGGCTCCGAGCCGCGGTCAGTCCCGCTCCCACGGCTTCGGCGGCGCGCTGGTGAGGGTGACGTCGCCGTCTCCGGTACGCAGGGCGATCCGGCAGGGCACCTCGTCGTCATCCTCCCTGTCGGCAGTCTCCTCTCCGAGGTCGACGTCGACCTCCCCCGACGCCTCGGTCTCCACCGTGCACCGCCACGGATCCTCCTGGGCCGGCAGGGTGATGCTGATGTCCCCCCGGCCGGTGCTGACCTCCAGGGACGCCGGCAGCGCGGTGTGGGTCAGGTCCAATGATCCGACCCCCGTCTGCACAGCGACGACCTGGCCGCTCAGCTCTTCGGCGTACACCTCGGACTGGAGAGTCCGGACATCGACGTCACCCTGGATCCCGAACAGCATGACCTGGCCGGCCACGTAGTCGGGCTCCCCCACCACGGTGACCTCGGCGAGGTCTCCTCCGGTCAGCCACAGGTCGAGGTCGCCTTCCAGGTGCTGGACGGTGTAGTACCTGCCCTCGGCGGAGACCACACTCAGGTCCGGTTCGCGCGGGATCAGCAGCTCCTGATCGACCAGGGTCCCGCAGTCCGGGGCGCACCGGGTGGTCACGGCGGTGGCGCCGTCGAGCTGGGTGACCTCGGTGAAAGGGTCTCCGGGCACCCGGTGGAGGTTCTCTGTCAGCTCCATGCCGTCACGGTCCTGCCCGGAGAACGTCATCTGCAGCGCCTCGCCGGTGTACCAGATCGCATCCTGCGGATCACCGAGAGTGCGTTGGATCTGCTCCGGCTCGCGGCCGCCGGCCAGCCAGGTCATCTGGAGGATCGCCGCCAGAGACGGGTTCACACAGGCGGCCAGCACCACCGCGGTGAGGACCGCGCCGATCCCGCCCCACAGCCTGCGCGGCCATGGCCGGTCGGTCGTCGAGCTCATGAGGGTCCGCTCTCCGCGCCGGAGGACAGGTACGTCAGCACGGCCAGGACCCGTCGGTTGTCAGTGCTCGCCGGCGGGATGTCCAGCGTGGAGAAGATGGCGTTGATGTGCTTGGACACCGCCGAGTCGCTCAGGTGCAGCGTGGCGGCGATCCCGGCGTTGGAGCGCCCCTCGGCCATGAGTCCGAGCACCTCCCGTTCACGGCGGGTCAGCAGGTCGATGCCGTCGCGCCCGGCCCGGCGGGTCAGCAGCTGGGAGACCACCTCCGGGTCCAGGATCGTGCCGCCGTCGGCCACGGTGTGCACCGTCCGCAGGAACTCGTCGACGTCGGCCACCCGGTCCTTCAGCAGGTAGGCGACGCCGCGGGTCTCCCCGGTGAGCAGATCCACCGCATAGCGCTCCTCCACGTACTGGGACAGCACCACCACCGCCAGAGCGGGGTCCTCCCGGCGCAGCTGCAGAGCGGCCCGGATGCCTTCATCGGTGTGGGTGGGCGGCATGCGCACATCCACGATCACCAGATCGGGCCGGTGCGCGGCCACGGCTTCCAGCAGGGCGTGGGCGTCCCCGACGGCGGCCGCGACGTCGATGCCGTCGTGGGTCAGCAGGCGCACCAGCCCTTCCCGCAGCAGCACCGAGTCCTCCGCGATGATCACCCGCATGGCAGCACCGCCGTCACCGTGGTTCCGCCGCCCTGAGGACTGCGGATCTCCAGTCGTCCGTTGACCGCATTGACGCGGCGGCGCAGCCCGGTCAGCCCTGTGCCGGACTCCGGATCCGCACCCCCGGCGCCGTCGTCTTCGACTGCGACCCGCAGCTCGTCCACCTCACGGAGGATGGTGATCTGCCCCCGGCCCGCTGCGGCGTGGCGCATCGCGTTGTTCAGGGCCTCGGCCACGACGAAGTACGCCACGGCCTCGACGCTCACGGCCGGGCGCGGAGCGACGTCGACCTCCACCGCGACGGGGAAGGGCGCGCGATCGGCCAGCCCGGAGACGGCGGCGTCGAGCCCGCGGTCCTCCAGCACCGCCGGGTGCAGCCCGCGCACCAGATCCCGGATCTCCTGCAGGGCCGAGGTCACCTCGCCCTGGGCGCGGACGAGCGTCTCGCGCAGCTCCTCGGGGTCTTCGGCATGGATGCGGCGAGAGAGGCCCAGGTCCACGGCGAGCGCGGTCAGCCGCTGCTGGGCGCCGTCGTGGAGGTTGCGTTCGATCCGGCGTCGTTCGGCATCGGCGGCGTCCACTGCGTCGGAGCGTGCCTGATCGGCACGTCGGATGCGGGCCTGCAGCTGGGCGGCCTCGTCGGTGCCGTAGAAGGTGCGCAGCAGGCGCCGATCCAGCTCGCTCAGGCCATGGATGATCCACGGGGAGGCGATCAGCGTGGCCGCGGCCAGCAGTCCGAGCAGCAGGCCGGCCATATCGCCGAAGAGGGTGGAGCGCGAGAGCAGCCGGTCCCCGGTGAGGGCCAGAAGCAGGAGCACCGTCGCCGTCACCGTGGAGAGCACCGCGACGACGGCCAGCAGGCTGGAGACGACGGCACCGCCCAGGGACCGGCCGAGCATGCCCGGCTTGGTCCGGTCGTTCTTCCGGATGATCAGGCAGCGCCACCAGGGCAGACCGTCTGGGGTCGGCGGCGGATTCAGCGTCTCCCCCAGCAGGTGGGTGGCTCGAGAGACCTGGAGCTGATCCGCGATGCGCGCCGCCGCCGGGAGGGCCACGACCATGACCGTGACGGTGGCCACTACGCGAGCCGCCAGGGGCCGCCAGTCGATGCCGCCCAGGAGGCCGGGGTCGGCCGCTCCGGGGCTGGAGGCCAGGGACCGCCACAGCAGCAGGAACACCGTCATCGGCAGCATCCAGACCAGCCACCCGGTGGTCAGGGAGATCAGCTCCGTGACCATCCGCTCCAGCCGAGCCCGCAGGCTGAGCCGGACGCCGTCGTCGGGCGCCGCGCTGGCCTGGGGCTGCGGTGTCGTCGTCATCATCTTCGAGCCTAAGCGGCCTGGGCGGGGACGGCGAGCCGGGCAGCTGCCCGGTCCTGGTGCAGAAAACTGCACCCGGACCGGGCATCATGGCGGGCCAGAGTCAGCGCTTCAGGGCGTTGGCCACGTCCTCCAGCAGCTGCGGGATGTCGTCACGGTGCGTCACGGCCTCGATGAACACCAGCTTGTCGCGGTTCTCCATGGCGTCCTGGCAGGCCTGCAGCAGCTCGGCCTCGGTGGTGGCCCTGCGGAAGAGGTGGTCCTCCTCCGCGGCGCCGAAGAGCTGCGGCACCAGCTCCCACCGCCAGGGGGCGATGTCGTTGTAGACCTCATCGGGGCCGTGGATGGCGCGCTCCACGGTGTAGCCGTCGTTGTTGACCAGCACGATCACAGCCGGCAGCTTCTCCCGGATGATCACGCCCATCTCCTGGATGGTCAGCTGGGCGGAGCCGTCGCCGATCAGGAGCATGGGCCGGCGGCTGCGGTCGGCCAGGCCTGCCCCGAGGATGGCAGGCAGGGTGTACCCGATGGAGCCCCACATGGGCTGGCCGATGAAGGTGGACTTCGCCGGGAACCGGTGGGTGGCCATGCCGAAGTAGCTGGTGCCCTGGTCGGCGGCCACGATGTTCTCCGACTCCAGCTGGGAGGCCAGGATCTCCCACATTCCGTTCTGGGTGAGCGGGCCCTCGGCCGGGTGGCGCGGGGCCTCCGGCTCGGGCGCCTGCGCGGCGGGCATGGGGACGACGTCGTCGAGGTCGACCACCACCCGGTGCACCACGGCGAGCGCCCGCTCCAGGGAGATGGGGGTGAACAGCTCGTCACCGACGCGGGCGCCGAAGCGGGTGACGTCGACCATCCGGGCGGGGTCCAGGTCCATGGAGAACCCGGCAGTGGTGTTGTCGGTGTACTCCACGCCGAGGGTGATCAGCGCTTCGGCACCTTCGATGACGTCGCGGACACGGTCCTGGGAGGCAGCGCCGGCGTAGATGCCCACGAAGTTCTCATCCGACTCGTCCACCAGGGTCTTGCCCCAGGCCAGCGTGGCGAAGGGCAGGTCGGTGTCCCCCAGGAAGCTGGCGAGCTCCTCGGTGGCGCCGAGGCGGTGGACCAGCAGGTCAGCGAGCACGGCGGTGCGGCGACCGGGCAGGAACCGACGCAGGGCCTCCTCGAAGGCAGCCTCCGCCCCGGGCGTGGTCACCGGCAGGTCGGTGGTCAGCGGTTCGGTGGGCGGAAAGGCAGGGACCTCGGCGACGTCGGCGGCCAGCATGAGGTAGCCGGGGCGGCGGCGGAAGACGACGTCGCGCAGCACCCGGTCGATCTCCCAGGTGGCGGTGGCGGCGTCGAGGTCCGCGTGCGCGCAGGTCACCTCCTCGGCCATGCGGAGGAAGTGCTTGAAGTCGCCGTCACCCAGCGAGTGGTGGATCTTCCGGCCCGAGGCCTGGGTCTCCTTGGGCGGGGCGCCGACGATCTGGACCACCGGCACGGACTCCGCGTAGGACCCGGCCAGGGCGTTGATGGCGGAGAGCTCGCCGACCCCGTAGGTGGTCAGGAAGGCGCCGATGCCGCGGATGCGGGCGTAGCCGTCGGCGGTGTAGCCGGCGTTGAGCTCATTGGCGGAGCCCACCCAGCGGATGGTCTCGTGGGCGACCACGTGGTCGAGGAACCTGAGGTTGAAGTCGCCGGGGACGCCGAAGAGCTCGGTGAGGCCCAGTTCGGCGAGACGGTCGAGCAGGTAGTCCCCGATCGTGTAGCCGGGCGGTGTGGGGACGTTCGGGGTGGACCGGGTGTCGGGCATGGGGTTCGCCTTCCGTGAGGGGCGGCGCGCCTTGTGGGCGGCCGCAGATCGGTGGTGGTGAGGGCGCCCCGGATCACGGGGCGCGTTCCTTCCCTGTACGGAAACGTTAGGCGACAGACCCGTGTCTCAGGGAATCGGCCCGCTCAGCACCAGGGCGAGGGGCCCGACGTGAGGCGGTGTGCCCCTCCGCAGTGGACCGCCGGTCGCCTCAGGCGGCGCCTGCCTGACGCCGTTCCCGCTCCGCCAGACCCCAGGCGGCCACGCCGCCGGCTGCGGCCATGACCAGGCGAGGAGCGGGGACGTGAGCCTTTCGCAGAGCCGACTCGAGGGCCGTGTCGGACCACAGGCTGATCCGCATGACACCGTAGGTGGCGGCCCCACAGAGGAGGCCGAGGCCCAGACGAGCCGGCAGGGGCGCGGCGCCTTCGCCCGAACCCTCGTCACCCCCGTCTTCAATGGGGTCACCAGCGGGTTCATCAGCGGAGTCCCCGGTCTCCTGATCCAGGTCCACGCCGGCGGCGCGGGCGGCCTGCTGGACCCGATCGGGGGCGAATCCGGCGGCGGCGACGAGCAGGGTCGGGGCCCAGACGAGCGTGCCACGCAGCCAGCGTGGATAGCGACGGACGGGCACGAGTCCGCTCACTCCAGTGAGCACTCCTTGGCCCGCCGGACTGCGGCAGATCTCCAGCAGCGGGGATGAGGTCCTGGACGAGGTCCTGGGTTATAGGCCAAAATGTGTGTACAGCGCGGCCGGGGATCGTTGATATAGCGGGGATGTAGGGGCCTGCACATGCT
>NZ_JBQYEY010000016.1:0-83650 GCF_052656005.1 Nesterenkonia sp. K-15-9-6 | reverse complement strand
ACGCGCTGACCTATCGCGCTGCTGTCGTCCTCAACGCGGTGATCGCCTGGACCGCACATTTGTCAGACATGCCCTAGGTCTGTGGGTGGTGTGATGCCCATCCTGGTGGGAGCGGGCTGGTCAGTCCAGGGTGGGCGGCGCAGGCGGGCGAACAGGACCTGATGAGCCCGTGGGTGGGGCCCGGGGCAGGGGAGGTGTTGCGCTGCGTCAGAGCTGTTCCCTATGTCAGTCCCTTCAGCTAAGGTTCATCGCACACGAGTCCCGCACCGACAGGAACCTATTTCCATGGAGATATCTGACCCATACATTGGGGCTGTCGCTCAAGCGGTGCGCGACATTCCTGAGGAACATTTCGTGGAATTTCCTGGAGGCTATCCAGACGAGATCTCCACCGCACTGATCGATGCGGTGTACTCCGCGCGGCAGCGGTATTACTCGGAGACACCAGGGGTTGGAGTGTACAATCGGGTGCAGAAGTTCCGTGAAGCCTTCCCGGATGTTCGCAATAACCTACAGCAGCTCGTCGGTATGGAGGAGTCACAGATCCGATCCATCCTGGGTGACAACGTGGTCGCCGACGGTCGGCAGACCCGGAAGAGCGTGGTCGTGCAACGAGCTGCCGGGAACATGTTGGAGCTGGGAGTCCAATATGCGGGGGATCTTGAGGACGCAGACTCTGAGCTGGTGAAGAAGGCCTACACCTCGGTGCGCGGCCTCGGATGGATCACCTTCGAGTATTTTCTGATGCTGCTGGGCCAGCCGGGCATCAAGGCTGACGTCATGATCACCCGGTTCGTCAACGCGGCGCTGACCGAGCGCGGCATGTCTCAAGTGGACTCGAAGCAAGCCCGCCAGATCCTTGAGACGGTCCACGCTCAGGACGGGGTGGCGCGAGGGCTGGGGCTGACGGACTTCGACCACACGATCTGGCGCTGGCAGCGGGGCCGCTGAAGTTCCTCCGAGAGACCTCCCAGGGCAGAGATTCAGGCACTTCATGGAATCTCGTCGTCTGAGAGCATGAAGTATGCGCATGGTGAAGATCCTCGGTATCGCGACGCTCGCACTGATGATGAGCTCCTGCGGCGCAGAGCCCGCCGATCCCGGTGAGGGCGCTCACGTGCGGATGGACAAGGCGACGTCGGCCCTCGAGCAGCAGGGATACGAGGTCATGTTCGCCTTCCACGTCTCCGGGGACGGCCCCTGGTCGGGCAGGACGAACACGCTCCCCGGTGGAGGCTCTGCCGCGGTCTTCGCCTGGTGCGAGGGAGGCGACGAAGGTCCCCGCGTGCACGTGGATGATGCCGACGTCGGGAGCATTCCCTGCTCAGAGGAGGGGGAGACCAGCCAGATCGTGGATGACTTTGACTACATCGGGACGAGCATCGAGCTGCGCGGGTCGGACGAGTCACGCACGACGTGGGCACTCGGGGTTGGGGTTCCTTCCGAGGACAGCGAGTCTCACCACCACGAGTAGTGGACCACAACCAACGATTGTCTGGACGAGGCGATCATGGATGACCGCTCCTCGGTGACGCAGCTCATGATTCACGTACCATGAGGCACGATGTGATGAATCAGGTCGAGGGGAAAGGGCGCATGATGTCCGGCGATGAGGTATCAACCGCCCAGCGAGACTCCGAGGAAGCAGGCCCAGCCTTCAGTCTGATGGAGATCGAACCAGGGACGGCCGTTCTGTTCGGCGATGGGCCCTGTCCAGGACTGGATCTCCAGCCCTTCGAGCTGGTGGACTCGCATGCCCGTCAGCAGCTGAGCGACTCCCTGGCGATCGCCTCCGGTCTGGGGAATCTCGGTGTGCAGGCGGCTTCCGGCGCGGTCCAGGCCCAGGGGCTCGTGCAGTTGGCACCGGAGACGGTGCAGGCGCTCAAGGCGGCCCAGCCGATGACCTCGGGTGGGTGGAATCTGGGGGCCCTGAAGGGCGCGAACGGGGAGATCGTGGCCCAAGTGCGTTGGGCGCCGGCCTCGGGTGCGCAGGCAGCGTCAGTGATGGCGGCGTTGGGCCCGGCCGCGGCCCTGTTGGGCCTCCAGATGCAGCTGGCGTTGGTCTCCCGCAGGGTGGACGAGAACCTGGCCGTGACCCGGGAGATCCTGGAGAAGGTCCACGAGGACCAGTGGGCCACAATGAACAGCCTCTTCAAAGCGACAACGCGTGCGGTGCAGGAGGCGCAGGCTGCCGGCGCCGTCACGGACCACATCTTCGCCCCGTTGGAGACCAAGACGTCGGATCTGATCAAGCAGCGGGATCTGTTCACCCGGTTCGTCCAGCAACACATCCGAGGCATGGCTCCCAAGGCGAAGGACCCGCGAGCCTATATCCAGCAGAACATGGATCGGATCGAGGCTGATCTGCGTGGCATGCTCATGGCGGAGGCCTCTTGGCACCGGACGCAGGTGCTGCGGGCCGGCAGGATCGCCCGCGACGTCGCCGACTCACCGGAGAACGAATGCCTGCTCGCTGAAGTGGTCGCCACGACGCGGCGCGAGCATGGTGCGGCCATGGACAAGGTCGCGGATCTGCTGGACGAGCTGGAATCTCAGTGCGGCCTGCTGGCCGAGCTGCCGGGCGGGATCACCCTGCCGTTCACTGCGAAGCGTCGGGACCTCAAGGATGCTGCGAGGATGGCGCGGGAACTGGGGGAGAAGGTGGCGGAACTGGGCCACCGCATGCGTCCGAGGCGGGAGGTTCCGGACCCTGACGTGCAGGTCTTCCGCGATCAGCCCCCGGAGAAGCCGCTGAGGATCCTCCGCTGGCTGCTGCCGGATCACGCGACGCTTCTGGCGCTGGCCGAGGTCGGCCTGGACCGTCGGCGCGGCTCCTCCGGCGGCTATCTTGGAGTCACCGCAGAGAGTCTGTTCCTGTCCTCGCAGAACGCCCTGCTGAAGGAAGGCACCCTCGAGTGGGAGGCCCCGCTACGAGACATCCGGTATGTGCGGTTCACCGAGCGGGAGAAGCAGGGGCCGGTGGTGGAGATCATCACCGTCGAGGAGAACATCGCTGTCGAGTTCGACTCCTGGGCCGGTCAAGACGACGGGCTGGACAACGCCCGCAGACTCAGCCACCTCCTCAAGGCGGCGATGAATCTTCCGGAGGAGGAACGCACCACGGACCCGCTGCTGCAGGACGCCCCAGCCGAACCTTCGGCCCCGGAGCTCGCCGCGCAGGGGCCTGATCTCGTGGCGACCTCGTCTCGGTGAGTCCAGCGCGCCCGGGTCCGGCCTGACTCCACTCGTCATTCCGACGTCGGCAGCACCACGGTGGAGGCCTCCCATCCGTCCTCGTCGAACAGTTCCAGGTGCAGTTCGCCGCCGAGCGCGGCAGCTGGGAACATGGCGGCGTAGTGACTCATCGAGTCGGGCGCCAGACTCCGTGCGTTCCAATCCCCTTCGGACTGAGATTGGCGGCCGGGCACGAGGAACTGACCGCCCACGAGCTGGGGGACTCCGGCCCCGTCTAGCTAATCCAGTTGCCTGACGAGACCGAGGAGGCGACCAGTGACGACCACAATTGAGCAATGCGCCTCAGAGGTGGGCGCAGGACCTTCCATGACTCACCCAAGCAGACTAAAACGTTGCCATGACAGATTAAGATGGCAAGGACGCCCAAAGTAGTCCCAATCGGCGTCGGTGGACGACGAAAAAAGAGCGCCGCGAAGAGCTGGAACGAATAGCAGAAGTTCTCAGCACCCGCGAGGACCGCGAACCAACTCGTGGCAAAAAGCGCCTCGACGCTGCTGATCGAAGAGGACAAACTTGGAAGAAGGATCGGTGGCGACCCAATAGGAGGAATCGGGCAAGACACCTAGCTGAGCCGTCGCACCCCTCTGCCGCAGAGGCTTTCTGGCGCGTGACGGCCTCGCCGCGATTCGTTGGCATGAGCCTCGACCACCGACCCGCTGGCAAATGGTGCATCGCTTGCACCTGGAAGTCCAAACGGCGTCCGTTCGCATGCGTGCATTTGCAGCGACTCCAGATTGCGGGTGACTGCTAATACATCGCCATGGGACGAATCACGACTGCTGGCCCCTCAGTATCCAGAGCGCTCGAGTCCCACTCCATGTCGAGTTGCGATGCAAAGTGCCCTTCAAGGCCTTCGACGTCAAGTTTTCGCCTGAACTGACGATTCACACGAGGCAACAGGAAGCGCTTAAGGGAGTAGGATGAGTTCTCAGATACGACGTTGTCGATCTGACCGAAAACTGTCAGCTCGTCCTCCAGGTCAGCAATTTCGACCCCAGGCAACATGTGCCCGCGATCCATCAGGAGGATGACTTGCCTATCAAGGTCATCACGCTCGGCCGATTCCAGAACCAACGACGTTCCTGCGGAGTTTCCTTCCTGGAGGAATTCACCCATAGCTTCCGCAGGAGGGCCATCGGATGACTGCATCAGTGACGGATTTTTCATCAGAAGCCCGAACATGGAGGACAAAGTCGAGCCCATCTCAGTGGCGTCTGAAACGACCCAGTCCCTCTCACACTCGAGGTCCTGACGCTTCAGTGGCCGCGCTGGGACATCCTGAAGAAGGCCATACTCAGCGTCCTCGGCGAGTTTGTCGAGCAAACGATTGAGAGCGCTGACAGGATGCGTGCCGAATGTTTGGTTATGAGTGTATTCACCTTCTCCGCTGGCTCCTCGCTGAAAATTGACTCCGCCCCATTCTGTCGCCCCGAGGTTGAGACCACCTTCCATCTTGCTGCTCTCCGAGTCACGAACCGTGACTGCCACTGAGGCATCAGCAGCAATTCCATGATGGCTAGCGAACGGCAGCAATTTCGAAATATCCAAGTATCGCGGGCCCCTGAATAGAGTCATGCAATCCTCCCTTATACCGTCTACTCGCAACCATTTCGATCGTGCCTCGAAATCGTGAACAACTCACGCCGCAAGGACCTTGTACGAGTATCGGCAAGGAGTTTCCTCTCCCACCCGTCGACGGTTCCAACCTGCCGTCCCAGTGGAGTGCGCTGACCACCGCGGGCTTTGCCGCTGGATGCCCGCAGGACTACTCCACCCGGTCCATCATGCAGATCGGTGTTGAGTGAAGCGTCTGTAAGTCTTGAGATGGTCGGCCTGGGGCTGGCGGGACTGGTGTCGTCACCTGATCCCGGGCGTGACCCCCGGAAGCGTCTGACCTCAACGGAGTGTCTTTCCCAGGATCTGTCCGTCTGATTTAGAGGTCCGCCACACCCCTCAAGGAGTCAGGCCAACCGGTCCACGTCATCAATCGTGAAGAACCTGATACCTCCGGCGAAACCTCGCATCACTGACGCCCCAACATTCCCCGGAGGCGTTCTGCACAACCCAGTCACCGGCATCAAGCTGGTCACTCCCCTCCAGCGTCTCCAGGCTCGTTGGTTGGGCTATCTGGCGGGCGCGGACTTCTCCAGTTTTGCGGTACCGACCCTCGGAGACGGCTTCGTACGTCTCGGCGAATACCTCGGCATCGACACTCCACTGCTGCCCGTCGTCATCGACGATCCAGTCACCAGGCTTAGCCTCCATGACAGCCCCGGAAGCAGTCGTCCAACGGTGCGGCTCAACGACCCGCTGGGCACGAACAGGATCACCGGTGGGCGCATAGCGCTCACCTCCGTCGCCGACCCAGGCTGCAGCATCCTCAGCGGTGAAGTGAGCAGTGCGACTCACAGAGACATCCTGGTCTGTCCCGCGGCAGGATGATAGACCTTCTTTGGCGGCTTGGTCTGCCAGTCTGCGGGGTTGGGGAGCTCGTCTGCGGTGAAAGTCTCCGACGCGACGACCTCCTCCAACAGTTCCTCTGCGGTCTCCTCGGCGGCGACCATGTTCTCGATGGTGTGCAACAGAAGCACCAGCTCCTGGTCGAACTCCCACCGCTCGGGCTGGATCTTGTCCAGCGGCGAGCTGGAACGGCCGCTGGGGGTCTTCATGCGATGGCCAAGCCACGACGCCACTACGGGCATCCCGGAGACCCGGTAGTCCCAGACGGCCCGGCTGACATGGTGAAACCGCCCGTCACCCACACGGAGGATCCGGTTCTCGTCTTCGTAGTCGAACGTCTCTGGGTAATCTTCCGTCCGGGTGCTGGTGGCCACCGAAAGGGTGGCCTCCCCGGTGATCTCCCACGGCTCGATGACTCCGTAGCGGTTCGGCTCGCGCATCCGCTGCCCGAAGGTGGCGACCCGAAGAAGCTCACGGCCGAACTGCGAGACCCTGGCGAATAGTTCCCCATCCTTGGTGAACGGAATGCGGACCTGCGACTCCACAAGGTCGTCGGCGAAGCGTCGGTAGTAAACTCCGGTCCCGGTGAGCCCGAAGACGTACGAGACGACGTCCTGTGTAGAAGGCTCTGTGCCCAGTTCCGCGGACAAGGCTTCCAGCAGCCCTTCAGTGAGGTTGGTGGTGGCGGCCTCGTGGTCTCTGTAGAGAGGCATCACGTCCTTGCCGCCGTAGCTGCCACGGAAATGGTGACGATCCGGAACGTCAATCGCCACCGTGACGGCTGGACCTTCGCCCAGCCGAGTGGAGCCCAGCGTGGTCAGGTAGATCTGTTGATCTGAGTGTGCTTGCCAGAGCTCCGGTCGAACTCGGTCCGCTAAACGAGCGTCTGGGATAGACCACTGACGGTCGAATGATCTATACCCATATCTCGCTGGCGCTAACATCGAGCCCACGCCCGCTGTGCTGTTTAGCGCGGGGAGTCGGTCGCCGGTGATGATGTCGTTGGTTTCTCGATTGACTGTGCGATCGCCTGTCTCGCGGAACAGCTCGGCATCGGGCTCACCAGATGCGAACAGCTCATCCCAGCGGGATGTCAGTGCACCGGGGGAGGGTGCAATTGGCCACTTGCGCTTGAACTCCCCGCCGCTGTGCTGCCAGGGGAAGACATCTCGGATGTCCGGCCAGGTGTGGAAGGCTCCCTCACCAGAGGGGATGAAGCTGTCGGTCAGGTCACTGTGAACTGCCGTCCAGGATGCATCCCGGTCGTCGAGTTCCGAGATGCCGTCCAAGGCATTCAGCTTGTCCTCGCTGGTGCCCTCGATGCGACGGTAGAAGACCTGGGCCGGCTGTGCATCGTCGTGGTGGATGTACTGAACCCCGGTGACAATGGCCACCGGTGTCTGGATGGCGAACACGTTCTCCTCCTTGTGCGCACCACGGTTGTCGCCGCCGAGGTCGAGGATCCAGATCTCGTCGAACTTCTGGCGCATATGCTTGCGCATCCCGGCGAAGCCAGGGCCGCGGAGGTAGGAGGATGAGGTGATGAACGAGACGATCCCGGGGCCAGAGGTCTTTTGCTCGCAGGCTTTCCAGATCGCCCAGCGCCAGAAATAAACATACGAGTTGTAGAGGTTCTTCACATGAACACCGGGTGTGTCTTTCTTGAAATCCTCCAGCAGTGCGATCCGGTCACCGGCTCCGGTATTGTGGTCTTCGAGGATGATGTTGGGCCGTGAACCCTCAGTGCCGCCGCCGATGGCATTCTCGCGGGTGCCCCGACTGTACGGCGGGTTGCCGATAATCACTCGGATTTGGGTGTCAGCACGTTTGACTTCTGAGGAGCGCTGCTGCTCCAAAGAAATGGCCTGAGCCTCCTCGGTGAGAAGAACGAGTTGTCCCGGGTTCTTCTCGGCTGGATCAGGGGCGGTCAGCGTGTCTGTGAGGAACACTTTAACGCCCTCACTGGAGAGCCCAGCTCCGGCGGAGGTCAACGCCTGGGTCAGGCGCAGGTGGGCGACCGCGTAGGAGCCGACCATTAGCTCGAAGCCATGGAGTCTGTGGGCTAAGGAGGTGGCCAGCGGGGCAGTGGAGCCGCTACGGGACTGGGCCAGCGCCTGTTCCGTGACCTGCAATAGGTAGGTGCCAGTCCCCAGTGCCGGATCCAACACAGTGACATTGTCATCACTGAACCGTGCGCCGTGCCGGGTCTTCAATGCATTCTCTGTCATGCGTACCTGGGCTCGGACCACCGGCAACGGGGTGTAATAGACCCCGGCCTGCTCGCGGCGGGCCGGATCGTATGCGGCAAGGAAATCCTCATAGAAGTACAGCCAGGGATCCTGGTGGCGCCCACCCCTCCGAGTCTTGGTCAGCGCTTCGGGGTCCACGTGGGCGACCAGAGCCTCTATGAGTCCCAACGGCCCCTCCAAGATCTCCTTCGTCTGGGACCCCACCATCACAGTCAGCACGTCACCGAGCAGTTCATGGCCCTTCGACCTCAACGCGGAGCCGAGCTGGCGCTCATCCAGGGGAAGATGCAGTTCGCCTTCGAACCGGCCGATCAGCAGGGCATAGGTGTAGCACTGGGCGAATGCATCAGCGAAATCCTTGACAGTGGCACTGGGTATCAGTGCTTGTTGCCAGGCCGCATACTTCCCCAGCAATGGGCTGGTCGCGGCAGCGTCAGTGTTCTCTACAGAGCGCAGGTGACCGACCACCTTGTCCCGCAACAGCCTGGTCAGTGGTGCCAGACGGTCAGCGAGGCCACGGGGAGAGCGAGGAGCGGTGGGTCGCTCACGGAGGAACGCACCGATCAACGTGGCGACCTCGCCAGCCTGGGCATCAGTGGGGGGCCGGTTCGGATCCAGACTGACACTCGAGCGAATGACCCCGCGCTGGAAGTGAACCATCTCTGCGCCGTTGCTGTAGATCAGGTTCGGATGCGCCGACAACACCTCCCATTGGCGACGGTCATGGGCAGTCCACCCCTGCGGCCGAGTTGGGTCAGCACTTTTATGCGGGCTCTTCAGCTCGATGTGGCCCACCAGCAGCCCACGGGTGTTCTTCACCGACAGGTCGAGCCGAACTCCACTGATCTCGTCCTCATCGGTGGTGCGTGCTTCGAAGGACACCTTGGCCTCGGCGCGGTCGAGGATGGAAGACAGGGATTCGATCAGTGTCTTGAACGGCGCCTTCAGCGGATCCTCCGGAGAGGTTCGGGAGTCGGTCTCCAGAGCCTGCATATGCGAGACGAGCTGGCCCAGATAGGCCTCGATTACCGGGCGAGTCTTGGTGGCCGCACGGGCGTCATAGTGCTTCTGCGCGTAGCCAACCACCAGCGCGGCGAAGTTCTCGGTAATCTGATCCTGAGCCTCCTCGGACTCGGCATCGAGAGGCCTGCCCTCATTGGCGGCTTGCAGTGCCGAAAGCTCGGGAAACTCGGCGGGGATGTCCTCCGGGGTGAGCACACTGCGGGAGATGGACATCACCCGCGGAGGGACCTTGGAACAGGAGTCGGCCGCAGCGGCAACCATCACCGGAAGTTCGTGGGCGGCGATATAACCGTTCTCGTCGAAAAAGCCGGGGGAGTAGACAGCGATGTAGATATCGGCGGCGTGGAGTTTGGAGCGGATCTCCTCATTCCAACGCTGCCCGACTTCGAGCTGGCGGTCATACCAGAGCTCGACGGGAACCCCGGCCTGCCCCGCGCGATCACGTATCTGGCCACTGAGTCCGTCGACGAAAGCCCGACCAGTACCGTCGCCCACTGAAGAATCGTCGTGCTTCTTATACGAGACGAAGACCCTTACCGGATCGCGCTGACGACGTTGTGCCATGCTTCCCCGTTCCCCTCATCTTGCAGTTCTGTAGTGCTGATCGAATGCTTCAAAGTCGTTCAGTGCGAGCCACCGGGTGGTCTCATCGGCTAAGACATCCTCGGTGCGTTCGATAATTCTACCGACCGTGGAATCTCCGGCGTCGGCGGCGATCTCGTCGAGACGATACGTATAGCCGGTGTAGACCCGTGCTGTACGGTCCCATTCCCGGGCAGATGCCCAGACCTGCAGCGAGGTCACCACCGCCACCGTGGGGCCGAGCAGGTGCTGATCAGCAAAGCCGACCATCTCCGCGACTGCCACCAGGCCGACGGCCACGTAGAGCACACTGATCACCCAGCGCAGTATCTTGGCCCGGGCGGCGAAGACCGAGGCACGGTTCTGGAAGTAGGCCCGCTGATCCTCCACGCGGTCTGCCAGATAGGTCGCCAACAGATGTGCGGGCCGCAGGGCACGGAGCCGTTTCAGATCCTCATCGATTTCAGAGATCTCAGCGCCGGTGCGGAAGTTGACCTCACCGAGCATTCGCCCGGTGGCGTTCTCATCGTCGTAAGGAGGTAGTGCCGCCGCGTAGCGCCAGCGCTGTGAGACCAGCACCTCATGCAGAGTGCGCTGACGGTGCCACCTTTGGCGCCACCTGGTCCGCGTGGCCACCAGGTTCGCCGCCATCGCCAACAGCGCCAGCAGGCAGGCCACGATCAGCCACGGCTGGCCCGCCAGGGCGACGAAGCCGGCTACAGCACCGCAGACCAACGAGGCTGCCAGGAAGCGAAGTGAGAGCCGTTGGTAGCGCATCGCTTGACGGTCGATTTCGTCGAGCAGTACGTTGTGCTCACTGGGGCGGCCCTGGTCTCGACGGGATGTCATGCAGCTCAAGCTACGACCTCACCCCTGATGTTGCGCTCAGCCTCGCCGCGTGGCGCCCTGATTAGCAGACCTCGCCCCGGACGGAGTGAAAGCCACCGTCTTCCCGCGTCCCGCCCCCGCCGGACACTCATAGGGAGACGCAGGGACTCGGCTCAGAGGTCAAGTCCTGTCGGATGGTGTATGAGTCGTGATCCTTCGAGGCTGTGAGTCTGGGGGTCACGCGGCGATAGGATCGATGCTGCGGGGCTCCACCTCCTCGGTGATCTCAGCAGTGACTGTGGTCTCAGTGGTGCCGACCTGCTGAGCGGCCTGCAGCGCGTCGAGGTTCATGTAGCGACGGGGCCTTCGAACCACTCTTCGTGCTGCTCGGCCAGCACCGCTCCTACGAGCCGGATGATGGCGTGTCGGTCCGGGAAGATCCCGACGACATCAGTACGCCGACGGATCTCTTTGTTGAGCCGCTCGTTGGGGTTGTTCGACGAGAAGTTGCGCCAAATGGTTTTCGGGAACGCGGCGAAGGCCAGGATCTCTTCCCTGGCGCACCCGAAGTGATCAGCGACCTTGGGCAGCTTCTCCTCCAAGGCCTCGATGACCCGGTCGAACTGGGTATGGCCCCCTTCGGGGTTGGGCTGGTCGCAGACGCTGTGCAGCAGTGCTTTCACCCACGGCCAGGAGGACTTCGGGGTGATGCTCATCAAGTTGGCCGCGTAGGGGGTCCGGCACCGCTGCCATGATGCCTTGGGCAGGGTCACACTGATGGCGGCCTTCAACCCGGGGTGAGCATCACTGGTGACCGTCCGGACCCCGTTCAACCAGCGGGCGAGTGGGTCGCCGAAGTTGCCGAGCTAGCCGGCCCCGTCCTCGCTGGAAGTGACTTGGGCCCCTAGGATCTCGGGATGACCATATGCGTTGATACCGGTGGCGAACAAGGCGTGGACCGGCACCACGCGGCCGTTCTCGCGGACCTTGAGCACCAGAGCATCAGCCGCGACGAAGGTGTAGGGCCCGGTGTTCAACTGCCGGTTTCGGAAGGCGGTGACTTGTTCGTCGAGCTCGCACGCCATCTGGCTGACCTGGGAGCGGGAGGCGTTCTCACTGCCCAGGGAGCCGACGAGCTTATCCATCCGGCGGGTCGAGACCCCCAGCCGGTAACAGGTAGCCACCACCGAGGCCAGGGCCCGCTCAGCCCGCTTGCGCCGCTCGAGAAGCCAGTCGGGGGAAGTACGATCCCGGCGACAGCTTCGGGACGGCGACATCGAGAGTTCCGGCGCGGGTGTCGAAGTCCCGGTGGCGGTAGCCGTCGCGCCTGTTGGCGCGGGTCTCGGAGGTAGTGTCGTATTCGGCACCACAGATTGCTTCGGCCTCGGCGGGGAGCAGGGTGTTGATGATGAGCTGGAGTTGTTCGCGCAGCAGATCAGGGCTCGCCTGGTGGATCTGTTCCTCGAGGAGGTGGGCAGGGTCGCTACTGGAGGCAGCGGCGGTCATCGTGATGGGTCCTTTCGAGAGTGCTGTAGAAGGTTCTCTCGAAGGACCATGCGGTGGCCGTCACCTTTTCGTCAGCGACGCGCTCACCGGGGTTCCGTAGACCACTATCCCGGATGCTAATCTGATTTCGCCGAACAATTTGGTGGGTAGTTCCGCAGGATCGAGTCTGTGGCGAAGACAGTGGACACGATGAGAGTTATTGACATTACCAGCTCTCGAGTTCGCTCTGCGATCCGCGATGCTTCCAGCGCCCGGGCGCTCTACGAATCGGACCGGGTCTACGACTACTGAGTCTTCATCGACGAGGGGACAGCATGGCTATCGAGACGAGGACAGGGCAGCAGCGTTACCGCCAGCACAAGGTCTGGGAGACGCTTCAGCTCAAGCTCGACGCACTGAACGCAGCACGTTTCGACGGGGTCGAGGTTGAGCAGTGGCGCATCGATGTCGTGGACTGGCTTAAAGAGGCTCAGAAATCCAAGACGAACAACCAGCCAACACTATACCTGAGTGCCCTCGACGATCTTCAGGAGCAGCTCAACAACTTGGAAGTCGATCAGTCGAAGTTCAAACAGTACGTCGGGCTGAACAACCGCACTAGCGCTAGCGGACAACCACGCATCAAGCAATTGGAGCGGGCACTGCGTGGGTTGCCACTGCCTCCTCCAAAGAATCTCAGTCAGAGCTATGCTGAGCAGCTCGATCGCGAGATGAAGGCTCGCCAGGAGAAATTGGCCGAGCTCAACTCCGAGATCGACGAGACGAAGGCTGCGCTTCAATCCAACCGCGAGGAGATCGGCCAACGCACTCAGGAGCTTGCAGACCTCAGCACTGAGATTGAGGCCCAGCAGAAGCTCATCAAGAAGGTCAGTGAGGACGCGCAAGGGACTATCGACAAGGATTGGAGGCAGGCACTCACGCA
This sequence comes from Nesterenkonia sp. K-15-9-6, assembly GCF_052656005.1. Lineage (NCBI taxonomy): Bacteria > Bacillati > Actinomycetota > Actinomycetes > Micrococcales > Micrococcaceae > Nesterenkonia > Nesterenkonia sp. K-15-9-6. The sequence continues at coordinate 70,825 of NZ_JBQYEY010000016.1, read as the reverse complement.
GTGGAAGGCAGAGCGTGACCATGCAGATGAGCAGGCGAATGCCGACGCAGCTCAGCACCTCGGTGCACTGGCCTCAGCGGCTGAGCACGGCAGGGTGTTGCTGGACCAAGCAGTCGGGAATTTCAGCGCCACCGATTGGGCTGAAAAGTCCACTCAGGAACGAAAAACTGCCACGCTACTTCGAAACATTTCCTTCGGAACTTTCGTTGTCGGCATCCTCTTCGCTGCCTATATCACGTATCAGGCCATTGCTAATGAGTTTGATATGTCCATCGGTGACGCTTTGCTGCGTGGCACTATCCTGGTGGTCGTCGCAGCCGCCGGTGCCCTAGTTCTCAGGGAATCGAATAGCCATCGACGAGAGGCTAATGCCGCTCAGGACATGGCAACATCCCTAGTGACGTTGGCTCCGTTCTACGAGAACACCGATGGCCCTATTCGTCTTGCCGCCCGCCAGCAACTCGGAGACGCTCTTCTGGTGAAGAATGTCCTGTCGAGGTTTGCCCACCGCGATGCCGCACGGCATGTCGGGAACGCCGGACCGTTGAAAGCCGAGCAGATCGCGGAACAGGTCATCGAGGCTCTCAAGCTGCAGAAACCTGAGAGCGTTCAGGATCAACGGCCCGAGACTCAGTAGAGCCGGTCAACACAAATTGTTTGGGCTATCGACTGTCTCTGCGTCTCTTCCACCGCGACAGTTCGATCTGCTCGTGCGGCTCCAAGGCTCTCGACGGTGGCCCCACCGGCACATCAGGCAACAGGTCCTCCCTGTAGTATGACAAATTGCGCTTTCAGTTCGGGGCGGTGTTTTGTGGCTCGGCGGCCTCCAGGTGGGGCATGCACGACACGCTAAGTAGCCCAGAAGTGCGGTGAGGAGTGTGCGGGACTCGTGAAGCTGTGAATCGACCCAAGGCATGCATCTGGCGAAGGGTTCCGGCGCCAATGTGGCTCGGCTTACGTGTGCACGGACAAGTCGTGCAGGTTGGGCCCTCACTGCTTCTCCCACGTCCCGCATCCGGATGTCTCGAACGCCACGTCGGTCTCAGCGATGGTGACCAGTGCCTGGCCGCCTTCTACGAAGGCATTGGTGATGATGTCGTGGAACTCGCCGCTGGTGCCGCTGAGTCGCGCCCAGTAACAGCCCCAGCTGCCGGGTTCGGTGGTGTAAGTGCCCGGATCGACGTCTGAACCCACCATGTAGACGCCGTCTCCTGGAATGGTTGATCCTCCAGATTCGGCTTCGTCGGTGTCGTCAGGCTCAGAGTCCGGCTCGTCCTGTGACTCTTCGGCCTCCTCCAGCCGTTGCTCGCGGGCTGCGAGTGCTTCTTCCAGGTCCTCCAGCTCGCCTTCCCGCTCGTCGAGCTCGGCTTCGCGGGTGTCGAGTTCTTCGTCGCGCTCATCGGCGGCGTCGCGTTGCTCCTGCAGGTCCTCGGGCTCCACCTCGACTTCGACCTCCTCTGTGATGGTCTCGGTCACCGTTTCGGTGACCACTTCCGGCTCGAGATCTGTGCACCCTACGAGTCCTGCCGCCATCGTGAGCGCGCACGCGCTGCTCATGCCGGTGGCGACCCTCCTGCGCATGGATGGCCTCCGCGTGGGTGTGCTGATCGTGGTCATCGTTTTCTCCTCGCTGAACGGTGCGGTGCAGTATGAAGTTGTGCCGCTGGTGCGCGAGGAACGGCGTTCATCATGGGGACGCGCGTGACGGATTCACAGTTCAGAACCTGCGTTCATCGCGTAGAGACAAACTAGGGGACTCCTCTGACAAGTCGGCAGAACGAATTCATTCAGAATGCGCCATCGGGGCGTGTAGCGTCGAGGGTATGTCGATCTCACCTGTGGAATCTGAGGGGAAGAATGCCTGAGTCGATCATTGCGCTTGAGCGTCAGATCCACGCTCTCGTCGCGGCCCAGCCTTTCGCCGTGCACTGGCAGGTTCGTCCCTTGTCCGACGCCGAAGCTACCGGCGCGACCCCCGTGTTCGGCTCCGGCGCCGACACCCAGGTCGCTTCCTTCAGCACCCGCAAGGTCAGCGTGCTGCTGGCCTGCCTCGCCCTGGTCCACCGCGGGCGGCTCTCCCTGGATCAACGACTGCCCATCACCGAGGAGCTCCGCGACGGCGTGCAGGCCGGCATCATGAAGGACCTCGCCGCTGGCGTCGAGCTCAGCCTGGAGGACCACCTGCGGCAGATGATGATCACCTCGGACAACATCTGCACCCAGCTCGTCTTCGAGGCCATCGGCGCGGCTGTCCAAGACCCCGCCGCCCAGCCGACCAGCCTGCACTCCGGTGACAACCCGGATGACCGCGCAGCTGCCGCCCTGCAGCAGGTCAACGACTACTGCGCCTGGATCGGCATGCGCGCCACCCTGCACCGGGAGATCTTCCCCCGCAGCGGCGAGTTGACCTGGCACCACAGCATCGAGGCGATGACCGTCACCACCGCCGCCGACCAGGCCCACCTGCTCGCCCAGCTCGCCCGCGGCGCCCAGGACGCGGACGCGGCCGAGGCCCTGCAGCTCACCCCGGAACTGTGCCGGTTCGCCGTCGAACTCATGCACGGCCTCTACACGCCCCTGCTCGGCGCGGAGACCACTGCGCTGCGCTTCGCGGAGAAGAACGGGCGCGGGCTGCGCAGCCTCTCCCAGGTCGGGCTGGCCACCACCGACACCGGCACCCCGGTCGCCGCCGTCGCGGTTTTCGCCGAGACTATCCCCACTCAGCTGCCCGACGGCGCCCCGGGTCGGATCGCCGCCTACGAGCTCTTCGGCCAGATCGGACAGGCGATCGAAGCCTGGTACGTGGGGGAGCAGCTGCCCGAACCCCGCCAGGCCGTTCGCCTGAGCACGTCTGATGAACTCGACGCCACCGACGCCCAGCTGGCGGCCATTGCGTCCCATGGGGGAGTGCTGGCGGCCATCGGGGGAGTCACTGACAGCGACACCACCTACGGCGGCATCGGCCGGGACGTCGCGGGAAACCGGGAGCTCCACCCGCTCGCCGGGTCCGGGAAGTTCCTCGCCGCGCTCGCGCTGGCCAAATGTGAGGTGGCTGATCCCGGCCTGCTGGCGGTGCCGGTGACCGTCACCGCCGCGCATCGGCGCGGCGCCGCCGTCGGGCCGCTGCGCATCCCCTCCGGCACCGGGCACGGTACGGACGCCTCCAGCGAAGAGCTGACGCTGAGCCTGCATGACGCGCTCGGCCTCATCATCGCCACCTCCGACGCCGCCACCTCCCTGGCGGTGAGGGACGCTTTGGAAGCCCGAGGAGTGGACTTGGTCGCCGTGACCCGTGGGTTCCTCGACAGGTTCACCCTGCCGTCCCTGAAACTGTTCCACACCCAGATCACCGGCTTCGAAGACCCCGAGACGTCCCGCGGCGACCTGCTGACCGGCGAGACCTCACCCCACGAACTGCGGCAACTGCTCATGCTCCTGGCCGCCTATGGCGGCCTCCTGGGGGAGGAGGCCCCGAACCGAGGCGGGCTCGGCATGGACCCGTCCGCCGCGCGTCGTGTGCTGGGTTGGATGTCCCAGGTCTTCGAACCCTCGGGACTCGCCTGGGCGCTGCCCGGCTATGGGCCGAAGAAGGCGCCCCAGTGGACAGTGTCCGGGCTGGAGTCCCGTGGCGCGAGGAGCCCGTCGGCCGAGGCCCATCACGAGGGCTGGACCTCCGTGCTCATCACCCGCCGTCCAGGCGTGGAGCCGACAGAAGGCGGGGTGCTGTGGATGGCCGCCCACGTGCCCGCCGGCCCCACAGAAACCGCTCCCGAGGCGCCGGTGCGTACCGGACGCGACGCGGCCCGCATCTTCGGCGAGCTCGGGCTGACGCTGCACAGCCGCGGCCTCAGCCGGGCCAAGCTCCGGGGGAACGTGGCCCCGATGTACATCAGCGACAGCTGACCCTCACCGGCTGAGCAGCTCCTCCGTCTCGGTCCCGGGCACCGCCACGGAGACCTGGGTGCCCCACGGGTCCTGGGTGACCACCCGGTGGCCGTCGTCGGCGAAGTTCAGCCCACGGGCCCGGTAGCGCGCCACCAGCGCGTCCAGGTCGTCCCGGCCGGGCACGGTGATCGCCAGATCCCCCAGCCCCAGCCGGGAGGCCCGCGGGCCGGCCCCGCCGCTGTTCCAGGTGTTCATCGCCACGTGGTGGTGGTACCCGCCGGCCGAGGCAAACAGCGCACCCGGCCAGTCCATCGTCGGGTCGAAGCCCACTGCGCCCACATAGAACTCGCGGGCCCGGGCGACGTCGCCCACCTGCAGGTGCACATGCCCCACCATCCCGGCCCGGGCGGAGCCGGCGTCGAGCACCTCCTGGTCCAGGTGACGGCGCAGATAGTCGTTAGGATCCAGAGGGCGGTTGCCCATGCGGACCTGCGTGCCGTCGATCTCCCACGTGTCGCGGGGTCGGTCCCGGTAGAGCTCGATGCCGTTGCCCTCCGGATCGGTGAAGTAGAACGCCTCGCTGACCAGGTGATCGCTGGAGCCGACGAACCGGGACTGCGGATGCTGGGCGGCCCGGTACACGGTGGCCGCCAGGGACGCCTCGTCCTCGAAGAGGAACGCCGTGTGGAACAGGCCCGCCTCCCGGGGATCCACGCCCGGCAGCTCCGGGGTGTGGATGAGCCGCACCATCGGGGTGATCCCACGGCCCAGCACCCGGTGGACCTCCTGGCCGCGGGCGCGCTCCTGCAGAGGCTTCATGGCCAGGGCCGTCTCATAGTAGGCGGACATCACGTCCAGATCGCCCACGCGCAGGGTCACGGCGTCCATGCCGGTGGCGGGGTTCAGGATCCGGCCGTCGGGGGCGGAGGAGTGCTGAGTGTCCATGGGTGATCAACCTCGCGGCGTCGATGGCGGGCCTTCTGGGAGAAACCTCGGCCAATTGGTTGTTGCTACAAGTGGAAACGTGGAGCATCCCCGTTTTCTTCCCGCCGGGCCCGCCACGCATGGGCCATGGCTCCCGCCCTGACCTCAGGCGCGGCCGGTCTCATGAGCCCACATGGCGAGCTCGACCCGATTCCGCGCGCCCAGCTTGCGCATCAGACCGGCCACGTGGGTCTTGACGGTGCTGGGACTGATGTGGAGCTCAGCGGAGATCTCACTGTTCGTCCGGCCGTGCGCCACGGGGATCAGCACCTGCTCCTCACGCGCGGTGAGCGGTTCCACCGGCTGCGTGGGCGGCTCTTTCTGGGAGTCGGCGAACGCCGCCAGCAGGCGGACAGTGACGCTGGGAGCGATCAGAGCATCCCCCTCGGCCGCAGAGCGGATCGCCTGACTCAGCAGCTCAGGCCCGGCATCCTTGAGCAGGAAACCCCGGGCGCCGGCCTTCAACGCCCCATGGACGTACTCATCGAGGTCGAAGGTCGTGATCACCACGATGGGCAGGGGGTCGGCCACGTCAGGGCCGGCGAGCCGGCGGGTGGCCTCGATGCCGTCCATCAGCGGCATGCGGATGTCGAACAGGCACACATCAGGGCGCAGCTGACGCGCCAGACGCACCGCGTGGCGCCCATCGGTGGCGGCGCCCACCACCTCGATGCCGGGCTGGGCGTTCAGCAGCATCGTCAGCCCGGTGCGCACGATGTCCTGGTCATCGGCGATGAGCACCCTGATGGTCATGACGTGACCTCTCCGTGGGGCAGCGTCGCCTCGACCCGCCAGCCGCCGCCAGCCTTCGGGCCGGCGTGGAACGTGCCGCCCAGCAGCTTGGTGCGTTCCCGCATGCCGACCAGACCGTAGCCCGAGGGGTGCCCGGCGGCCGGGCTGACGGCACCATCGTCATCGACGGTCAGCTGCACCTGCTCGGCGTCACCCACAACACGGACGGCGACCCGCGTCGCGTCACGGGCATATCGTCGCGCGTTCGTGACCGACTCCTGCGCCAGGCGATAGAGCGCAGCCCCCACCGCAGGGCTGAGGCCGTCAAGCTCACCCGACAGCTCCACCGCGATCCGCGGCCCTCCCTCGGCATCCTCAGCAAGCCGCTCGAGGTCAGCCAGGCCGGGGCGCGGCGCGAAGTCCGCTCCCTCGGAGGTGCGCAGGAGGCCGACCATGCTGCGCAGCTCGGTCAGTGTCCGTGAAGCGGCCTCTTCGATGACAGCCAGCACCTCGGCGGCCCGCTCGGGATGCGCCGCGGCGACGGCACGTCCGGCCTGGGCCTGGATGGCGATGCCCGAGACCTGGTGGGCGACCGTGTCGTGGAGGTCGCGAGCCAGCTCGTGACGCTGCCGCAGCTCGGCCTGCTCGATCTCCCGCCGGCGGGTGGCGGCGTGGAAGCGGACCGTGGCCCCGAGCGCCGCTGAGAACAGGAAGAAACCATATCCGGCCACAGTCTCCGCAACTGTGGTCGGGACCGCGAGGAGCGTGACACTCACCCACACCAGGATGATCCCCAGTCCGACGACGGCCTCACGTCCCGAGCCCCACCGCAGCAACGCGTAGGGCAGCACGAGCACGACCGCGAGGCTCGTCAGGCCGGTGACATCGCTGGCGAGGATCCGCGCCACATCGAAGACGATCAGCGTGCCGAAGGCGACCGCGACCGTCGCCAGCGGCCGGGTCCGCCGCCACAGCACCGCCACGGCGACCACGCCGCTGACGGCCAGGACGACCGGCAGCCAGGTGCGGTCCGACCGGAGTCCTGCCTCGACCAGTGACGCCGCGACGGCCACACCGAACAGCGCCCAGTCCCGCCACACCCGTGCGGGCGGCCGAGCAGGACGAGGCTCGCTCCACAGTGTCCGGAGGCTGTTCCTCACCATCAGCCAAGCATAGAGCCGCCGTGCCGGCCGCGGATCAGCCGAATGGAGGAGACAGCGGTCGTCCCTTCGGCCAGGCGAACTCCGACCTCTGGGCCGATGCACCCGCCGCCGGGCTCAGCGATCGTGGAACCACCCATCCGCCACCCGACACAGGGAGCCAGCCATGAGAGAACATCGCCCCACCATCACCCTGGACGACCCGCGGATCCCGGTGAGAGCCAAGCTCGCGGCAGTCTGGACGAGCTTCATGTTCTTCTACATCTACGTCGACTACCTCCACCTGTACAAGCCGGGCACCCTCGAGGACATCCTGGCCGGCGTCGTCTTCACGTTCGACATCAGCCAGAGCTTCGTCGTCATCGCGCTCGCGCTCATGGCGATCCCGATCCTCATGATCGTGCTGTCGATGACGCTGCCCGCCCGGGCGAACCGCACGCTCAACCTCGTCATGGCATCGCTCTACATCCCCGTCACCGCGTTCAACGCGGTGGGCGAGTCCTGGCTGTACTTCTACGGTCTCGGCGTCGTGCTCGGAGTGATCCTCCTCGGCTATATCCTCCACTCCGCCTGGACCTGGCCCCGCACAGCACCCTCGGTGGCCCCAGAGCCATCGGGGCGCCCCGGTGCCGACCTTGCGGCCCGGTAGAACACCGCCGGCCACTGGGAGGACGCATCCGCCGACTACCCCAGCCCACCGGCGGACATCGCCACCAGCGCCTGCACGCAGTCCTCCTCGGACCAGTCGGCATGAGTGGTGTGCTGGTCGATGCTCAGCGTCACCGCCGCCGAGAGCAGCGCGGTCGCGGTGATCTCCAGCCGGGCCGACGACGACGCCGCCTCGGCCAGCCCCTCCGCCACTCGGGCGGCATCCAGCCGGGCCAGCCGATCGGTCAGCAGGCTCACGATCGCCTCCTTCTCGGAGCGCAGCTGCTGGGACTCGTCATCCCGACGCCGGGCCAGAGCGTAGGCCACCAGCCCGGTGAAGGACGGGTACTGGCGCAGGAAGGCGAAGGCCGCCCGGATCTGCGCGGTCAGGCTGGCCCGCATCGTGGCGACGTCGCCGCCGTCGTCGTGCTCATCCATGATCCGCTGCAGCTCCTCCGCCCCATGCACCAGCATCTGGCGCACCAGGTTCTCCTTGGAGCCGAACTGGTAATACACCGAGCCCTTCGCCACCCCGGCGATCGCCGCCAGCTCGTCGACCGAATGCTCCTGTACGCTGCGGTGATCATCCAAGGCCATCATCGCCTGCAGCAGCCGCACCCGGGCCGACCCGCGGCGCACCCTCCCGGTGGGGTGCTCCACCGTGCTCGCGCTCATGCCGCCTCCTCAATGGCCGGCTGGAGCCGCTTCAGGCTCCACATCTTCTTCTTCCGGATCGCCAGCACCAGCAGGGTCAGCCCCACACCGGTGGTGGCCAGCAGCGCAGCCAGCGAGGTGGACAGCGTGGCCAGGTCCGCACCGTAGATCACATGCCGCAGCCCGTCGACCACATAGCTCATCGGCAGCACCGGGTGCAGCGCCTGTAGCGGCTCCGGCAGAGTCTGCGGCGGGAACGTGCCCCCGGAGGCCACCAGCTGCAGCACCAGCAGCAGGATCATCAGCATCTTGCCCGGATTCCCCAGCAGCGCCACCACGCCCTGGACCAGGGCAGAGAACGCCATGGAGGCCGCGAACAGCAGCGCCAGCGCCAGCCACGGATGCGCCGGGGTCAGGCCCAGCCCCAGCACCACCGCGGTGTAGAGCAGCAGGCTCTGGGTCAGCGAGAGCAGCAGGAACGGAATCCAGGACCCCAGGGCGATCGAGGCCGAGGGCGCATTGGAGGCCAGCACCCGCGGCGAGGTGGGCCGCAGCACCTGCAGCATCACCAGCGCACCGATCCACAGCGACAGCGCCAGGAAGAACGGCGCCATCCCGGCCCCGTAGTTGCCGGCCTCCGCCTGCGCGGTCTGGTTGACCTTCAGCGGATTGCCGATCACCTCGCTGATCTCCTGGCGCTCATCCTCGTCAGGGTTAGGCACCTCGTCCGCGCCGTCGTCGAGTCCCTCAGCCAGCTCCTGGGCGCCGTCGGTCAGCTCCACCGAGCCGTCGGAGGCCTCGGCGAGCCCGTCCCGCAGGGCGATCGCGCCGTCGGAGAGTGCCGTGGCGCCCTCGTTGAGCTCACCGGTGCCGGTGATCAGCTGGCCCACCCCCTGGTGGGCCTCATCGGCGCCGTCGGAGAGGTCCGCGGCGCCGGAGCTCAGCTGCAGGGCACCATCACGGGCGGTGCCCACACCGTCGGAGAGGTCCGGGGTGGAGGCGGAGAGCTCAGCGGCACCGTCGGCCAGCGCCGAGCTTCCGGTCAGCAGCTCCGAGGCGCCGTCGGCGACCTCCCGGGAGCCGGTGGCCAGGGCGTCGATGTTCTCCTGCGCCTCACCCAGCTGGCTGCGGGCCTCCTGGGCTCGGGTCAGGAGCTCCGAATCCTCGGCCACTGAGCCCAGCGCCTCGTGCGCCTCCTCCACCTGCTCCTGTTCGATCACGCCTGCGTCCAGCAGATCCTGGACCGCCTGATCCACCCGCCCCTCGGCCGAGGCCTCGAACTCGGAGATGATGTCACTGGCCTCATGGGAGGCCGCGGACAGCGCCTCATTGCCGTCGGCCACCTGTTCGGCGCCGTCGTGGAGCGTGCTGATCCCGGTGTTCAGTTCGGAGGCGCCGTCGGAGAGCTGCCCGGCGGCAGTGTCCACCGCATCCGCGCCCTCCTGCAGCTCGGACATGCCGGTGTACAGCTCCGAGGCGCCCGTGGACAGCTGCCCGGCACCGTCGGAGAGCTGCTCGCTGCCCTCGGAGAGCTCGCCCAGTCCCAGGGCGAGTTCGTCCACGCCGTCGTCCAGGTCCCCGGCGCCGTCAGCCAGATCCACCGAGCCGTCATGCAGCTCGCTGATGCCGTCGCGCAGCCCCCCAGCACCGTCGTGGAGCTGGGCGGCGCCGTCGGCGGCGTCCACCAGCTGCCGGTGAATCTGCCCGAAGCCGGTCAGCATCGCATCAGCGGTCTCCTGTCCGACCTCGCTGGAGACCGACTCATGGATCTCCGAGGCCAGCACCGAGACGATGTTGCTCAGCAGATAGTTGTTCGCCTCATTGGTGGTGATGTCCAGGATTGCCTGATCCGCAGACTCGAAGCTCGACGGCGAGGCCAGCGCCTCCGAGAAGTCCTCCGGAATGATCAGCGCGAACTGGTGCTTCCCCGAGGCGACGCCGGCCTCCGCGGCCTCCCGCGAGTTGACCTCCTCCCAGCCGAAGGAGGCGTCGTCGATCAGCTCCTCGGCGACGTCGTCACCGATGGTGCGGTGCTCGCCGTCGAAGTCTGCACCCTCATCCAGATTCACCAGGGCCGCATCCACGCCCTCGAGATTCTCGTAGGGGTCCCAGTTGGCGTAGAGGTAGATGCCCGCATAGAGCACCGGCACCAGGGCTAACCCGAAGATGGTGATCAGCGGGGTGAAGCTGCTGGTCATCCGGGCGAATTCGGAGCGCACCAGGCGCAGGAACGTCATCGCTTGTCCTCCAGCAGGTCGTCCAGGTCGGTCTCCGGGGCTATGTCGTCGGGTTCCGTGTCGTCCGGTGATGTCTCGTCCGGGGCTATGTCGTCTCGGCCTGTTTCGTCGAGTTCTGTGGTGCCCGCGGCCGGGGCGGTCTCCTCCGCAGCAGCGGCCTCGACGTCGTCGTCGGTTGTCTGCGTCGCGGCTGCTGTCTCATCCACAGCACCTGTCTCGCCAGCGGCCTCTGTCTCGGGGTCCTCGGCGTGCTCCGCGCTGAGCACGAACGGCCCCTCGTGGTGCCCGGCGAACCCGCAGGGAATGTCCTCCCGGGCCGGCGCTTCCTCGAGCACCGCCAGCACGGCACGCTCGTGCTCCACGCTGCACCGGTCCTCCAGGAAGTCCAGCAGCTGGTCGCGGTCCACCTCATGGCGGTCGGGGGAGTCCACGACGGCGAAGCGCACCTGGGGGTCGGAGAAGGCCAGTTCCAGCAGGAGCCCGACGCGCTCGAGGGGCTCCAGCGTGTCGATCCGGGCCCCGGCGAGATCATCGGCGTCGTGCTCGGCCAGCCAGGCGCGGACCCCGATGCGGCGGGCCTGCTTGCCCACGCGGCTGCGCAGCGGGCGCAGTGCGAGGAACTCGGAGACCACGTTCTTCACCGTCATGTGGTGCTCGGGGGCCGTGATGGTGGGCGCGTCCACCAGGGCCGTGCGCAGCCGCAGCGGACGCAGCTCGGCGACCCCGTCGATGCGGACCTCGCCCGCATCCGGCGCCATGCGGCCCGAGGCGATCAGTGCCAGGGCGGTGCGCATCATGGCGGTGGGCGCCTGCAGGACGGCGAGCCCGCCGTCGGGAACGGAGAAGGAGGTCGGCTCGACCAGGCGGCCGTGATGACCGTCGAAGGCGACGTCGTGGAGTTCCAGCATGTACCCCAGCATACTCTTAAACTGACTGGTCAGTATAAAAATGTGAGGAACGAGTCATCGCCCCAGGGCCCGCGGAGAGGGCGGCCCCGGTCCACGGCAGCGTCGCCGCCGGGCGAACGTCAGACGCCCGCCCCTCGCGTGACGGCGTTCATAGCCATCAGCGGTGCACAGTCCTAGACTCGGCCCGAGGCGGCCCCCGCCGAGGATCCGGCGAGCCGAGGCCGCGATCCGTCACGGAAAGGGGAACTTCCCATGCCGACAGCCGCACGCCACATCGTCGACACTCTGCACGCCAGCGGGGTCCAGAGGGTCTACGGGATCCCGGGAGACTCGCTCAACGGCTTCACCGACGCGCTGCGCGCCTCTGGAACCATCGACTGGGTCCAGGTCCGGCATGAGGAGGCCGCCGCCTTCGCAGCCAGCGCGGAGTCGCAGCTCACGGGGGAGCTGGCGGTGTGCGCCGGCAGCTGCGGCCCGGGCAACCTGCACCTGATCAACGGGCTCTACGACGCCCAGCGCTCGCGCACCCCGGTGCTGGCCATCGCCGCCCACATCCCCAGCGAGGAGATCGGCTCCGGCTACTTCCAGGAGACCCACCCGCAGGAGCTGTTCCGGGAGTGCAGCGTCTACGTCGAACACGTCACCCACGCCGAGCAGATGCCGCGGCTGCTGCGCATCGCCATGCGTGAGGCCCTGGAGAAGCGCGGCGTGGCCGTGCTGGTGATCCCTGGCGACGTCGCCCTGCAGGACATCAAAGCCGAACCCCAGGCCATCCGCGCCGCCAGCTCCCGGACCATCCCCGCCGAGGGCGACCTCGCCGCCGCGGCCGAGGCGCTCAACGGCTGCGAGCGGGTCACCATCCTCGCTGGCGCGGGCACCTCCGGCGCCCACGAGGAGCTGCTGCAGATCGCCGAGCGGCTGCAGGCCCCCATCGTCCACGCGCTGCGCGGCAAGGAGCACGTGGAGTATGACAACCCCTACGACGTCGGCATGACCGGCCTGCTCGGCTTCTCCTCCGGATATCACGCCATGGAGGCCGCCGAGACCCTGCTGGTGCTCGGCTCGGACCTGCCGTATCAGCAGTTCTACCCGCAGGACGCCACCGTGGTGCAGGTGGACGTGCGCGGCGAGCAGATCGGCCGACGCACCCCGGTCGACGTCGGCCTGGTCGGCGGGGTCAAGGAGACCGTGCAGGCGCTGCTGCCCCGCCTGGACACCCACCGGGGTTCCAAGCATCTGGACTCCGCCACCAAGCACTACCGGCGCACCCGCAAGGATCTGGACTCGCTGGCCACGCCGTCCAAACGGACCATCCACCCCCAGTACCTGGCCCGGCTGGTGGACCAGGCCGCCGCGGACGACGCCGTGTTCCTGCCCGACGTCGGCTCCCCGGTGGTGTGGGCCTCCCGCTACCTGACCATGAACGGCCGACGCCGGCTCATCGGATCCTTCACCCACGGCTCCATGGCCAACGCGCTGAGCCAGGGCATCGGGGCCTCTGCGGCCGACCCGGACCGTCAGGTGGTGGCGCTCGCCGGCGACGGTGGGCTCACCATGCTGATGGGGGAGCTGCTCACATTGACCCAGGCTCAGCTGCCGGTGAAGACCGTGGTGTTCAACAACTCCTCCCTGAACTTCGTCGAGGTGGAGATGAAGGCCGCTGGTTTCGTGAACTACGGCACCGGGCTGACCAACCCCAACTTCGCCGACGTCGCCGAGGCCATGGGCATCCGCGGCATCCGGGTGGAGTCCTCGGAGCAGCTGCCCGCCGCGGTGGAGGAGTTCTTCGCCCACGACGGCCCCGCCCTGCTGGACGTGGTCACCGAGCGGCAGGAGCTGTCCATGCCGCCGGCGATCACCGCGGAGCAGGCCAAGGGTTTCACGCTCTACGCGATCCGCACGGTGCTCTCCGGGCGCGGGGACGAGCTGGTGGACCTCGGCCGGGCCAACTGGAGGCAGCTGTTCTGACTCTGACGGCAGGCAGGCGGCGGACAGGCGGCGGGCGACGGTCCTTCGGGCGGGTCCGGCCTCTTCGGTAGTGTCGTGACATGGGACAACTGCTCGATGACCTCGCCGCCGCCCGGGCCGCCTGGACCGGCCCGCAGCTCACAGACTGGTACGCCGAGGAGGTGCTGATCGACCAGCTGCGCACCGCCTTGGAGCCCGATGCCGAGCGTCTGGAGAACTCTGAGTTCGGCGCGGAGGTCCGCGACCTCGTGCAGGCAGACGAGTCCGCCTCCGCCGAGGACGTCCACGTCGACGTCGAGGATCCGCTGCTCTGGGCGGATCGGCGGATCACCCACGACGACGGCGGCTGGTCCGTGATCGGCATCAGGTTCCGTGGCCGAGACCTCACCTGCCCGTTCGTGGATGTGATCGCCTCCACTCTGAGTCCCACCCCGCAGAACGTCCTGACCATCGCCGCCGACGCGGTGGAGGATCTGGCCGCCTTCCGTCCGCTGACGGCACGGGTGACGGTGGGGGAGCTCGAATGGCTGCGCACCGGGATCGACGAGCTGCCGGGTTCGGGTCCGGTCTCAGTGGACCACCATGTGGTGGCCGGGCTTGTCCGGGACATCAACCACCGCACCCGGGTGGCCTCGCACCGGCGCATCTCTTTGGAGCAGATGGACGTGACCTTGGCAGCGGCCACGGTCGAGGAGATCTACGCGGCCCATCCCGACAGCGGCCGGTGGGCCACCGCGGCCAGCGCAGAGGAACTGGCCGAGGCGGCCGAAGACGGCGCCCTGTTCGAGATCTTCGCCAACAGCGAGCCCGCCGGAGTCGTCTCCGCGCCCCGCGACGATGACTTCGGACTCACCGGGCACATGGTCCAAGAGATCTGCCTGGACGAGCAGCACCGTGGCCGCGGCTACGGCCCGGCGGTGCTGCAACGCCTCTGTGAGGTCCTTCCGACGCCAGGTCCGGGCACGGTGCTGTGGGGCACGATCCACCCGGAGAATCAGCCCTCCCTGCGCAACGCCTACGCGGTCGGCCGGGTCACGGTGGGTGGGCAGCTGTGGGTCGCGCCCAAGGGTCACCCGGGAATGCCAGCGCCGCTGACCCGGCCCTGGTGAGCCGCCCGAGGCGTGGTGGATCGCCGGACGATAAGCTGATCGGCGACGGACGAAAGGAGGCGCTGATGCCGCGCACCACGCCGCTCGCCGCCGTCTGCGGGATCGCGGCGGCCCTGTTCAGCGTCGCTGCGGTCCTCGGATTTCTGGACGGCGCCGTGCTCACCGGGGCGCTGCAGACGCTGGGCGCCGCGCTGTTTGTGGCGTCGGGCGTCTTGGGCCACACCGCACATCGCTCCCGGTGCCCGGCCTAAGACAGATCTCCCGGACGTCACCGCGAAGAGTGACGCACCGATACGTACCCGCTGATCGACAGGAGCCCTGCATGCCCCGAACCTCCACCGCTGCAGCCGAACGTCAGGCCCTGGTCCGCGCCCTGCGGGAGAAGGGCCCGACCGCCGACACCCTCTGCGAGGGCTGGACCACCCACGACCTCGCCGTGCATGTGGCGGCCCGTGACGCGCGGCCCCACCTGGTGTTCGGCCAGGAGCTGCCGGTGGTCGGGGCCAAAGCCTTGGAGCAGTACCACCAGTTCGAGCAGATGAGCTTCGAGCAGCTGCTGGACCGCATCGCGGACGGCGTGCCCTCCTGGCATCCGGCACGGACGCGGGCGGTGGACGACGCGGTCAACACGGTGGAGTTCTTCGTCCACACCGAGGACGTGCTGCGCGCCGACGTCCGGGTGGCCTCCGAGATCACGCCGGGTGAGACCGGGGACGGCGGCACTGCTGACGTCGAACCTGGTGAGAGCGACGCCGCCTCCGACGACGCCGGTTCAGCCGGTGCGGGCACCGCCCTGCAGCCGCGCCGTCGCCGGGTCCCTGAGGAGGTCCAGCGGCGCCTGTGGCGGCAGGCCTCCCGGACCCTGTTCCTTGCCGCCGCGCGGAAGCACCGACGGCGGATCACATTCATCAGCCCCGGTCACGGATCGGTCACCCACGGGTCCTCCAAAGACCCGATGATCTCCTTGGAAGGCGCCCCGGGCGAGCTGATCCTCTGGGCCTTCGGCCGGGAGGATGCCGCCGACGTCGTGCTGCGTCGGCACTGAACCTGCTGGCCCGGCACGGCGATGCCCGGAGAGACGCGAACCGCAGCCCTGACACGTGGGAGAGGTGACGAGTTGTCCCGTACTGACGCCAAGAGCCCAGCGACACGGACATTCTGGGCGACCTGGCAGGCAGTCGTGGCAGTCCCCGGAGTTCTGCTGATCGGGTGGATGTTCGTCGCGCCCGAGGAGTCCCAGCCCACGGGAGGTCAGGCTCTCGGCGTCTGGTCGGCGATCTTCATCGTCGCCACGGTCGCCGGTCTCCTGCGGGCCCGGCGCACCCGGTGAGTCACCGCCAGGCGCACGGCGCTGACAGCCCCCGGGAGTGTTGGGCTCCCCTCACAGGGACCGCGCCCCGGTGACCCCGTCAGCCGCGCATGCCCAGGGCGAAGGGGAGCACCAGCTCGGCCCCGGCACCGCGCAGCTCCCGGGCCGCCACGGTGAGCGTCCACCGGGAGACCACCTCATCGTCCACCAGCAGCACCGCGGCCCCCTGCATCTGGGAGGCCATGTCCTGCGGGACCCGGAACCGGCCCAGCAGTCCCGAGAGCCGGAACGCGCTGTTGGCCTCCGGGGAGCTGGAGGGTCCGCCGTCCACCAGTTCCAAGGAGCCCGCGTAGGGGAGCCGCCCCACCTGGGCCACGCCCCGGGCCAGCGAGTCCACCAGACGCGGATGCCGCCGGGACGGCACGGACACCACCACGTCTGGGCGGCGTGACCAGTCCCATTCGGAGAGCACCCTCACCACGGCGCCAGCCAGCCGGTCCGGGACCTCGGCGTCCTCACCCTGGACGGCCTCCCGGACCGTCGGTCCCCAGCCCAGATCGGACAGCCGGGCCAGCGCCCGACCCTCCTCGGCCACCTCCCCGGGGCCCAACCGACCCTTCAGCGTGATGCCCAGGGCCGCCAGCCCGGTGGGCCACTGCTTCCGCGGAGCGATCTCGACCCCCACCCGGTCCATCGAGGCCCGCGCCTGCGAGACCGTGCTCTGATCCAGAGCGGTCGGGTACCAGGAACCCGCGCACGTGTCGCAGCGCCCACACGGCACGGCCGCGGAGTCATCGAGCGTGGCGGCCAGGAACACCATCCGGCACTGACCGGCCGGCAGCCGCTCATAGTCCAACATCGCCTGCTGCTCATCCCGGCGCAGCCGCAGGATCGTGTCATAGCGCTCGGCGTCGTACCGCCAGCCCGCACCCGTGGTCACCCAGCCGCCGCGCACCCGGTGCACCGCGCCGTCGACTTCCAACACCTTCAGCAGCAGCTCCAGAGGCGACCGGCGGATCTCCACCATCGCCTCCAGCCGACCCACCGAGAGCGGCTCGTCCGGATGTTCGGCCAATGCGGCCAGCACCGCATCCGCCCGCTCCTGCGTGGGCATGGAGGCCTGCGCGAAATGCTCCCAGATCCGCACATCCTCCCGGCCGGGCAGCAGCAGCACATCCGCGTTGTCCACGGCACGGCCCGCACGGCCGATCTGCTGGTAGTAGGACACCGGCGACGACGGCGCCCCCAGGTGCACCACGAAGCCCAGATCCGGCTTGTCGAAGCCCATCCCCAGCGCCGAGGTGGCGATCAGCGCCTTCACCTGGTTCTCCTTCAACGCGGCCTCCAGCTGCTGCCGCTCATCCGGGTCCGTCTGCCCGGTGTAGGCGGCCACCTCGTGGCCGTGCTCCCGCAGATGCCGTGTCAGGTCCTGAGCCTGAGAGACGGTGAGCGCATAGACGATCCCGCTTCCGGTCAGCGAGCCCAGATGCTGGGTCAGCCAGGCGATCCGCTGCTCGGAGTCCGGCAGCATCAGCACCCCCAGCCGCAGCGAATCCCGGCTCAGGCCGCCGCGCAGCACCATGACCTCCTTGCCGCTGGCATCCCCGGCCGGGCTGAGCTGGGCGGCGACGTCGTCCACCACCCGGGAGTTCGCCGTCGCCGTGGTGGCCAGCACCGGCACCGCCGCCGGGAGATTGCGCACGATCTCCCCGATCCTCCGATAGTCCGGGCGGAAGTCATGTCCCCAGTCGGAGATGCAGTGCGCCTCATCGATCACCAGCATCCCCAGCCGCTCCAGCAGCCCCGGAAGCACCTCATCCCGGAACCGCGGATTCGCCAGCCGCTCCGGGGAGATCAGCAGCACGTCCAGCTCATCGGCGACCAGCGCCTCCAGCACCGTGTCCCACTCGTGAGCATTGGCAGAGTTCACCGCCTGGGCCCGCACCCCAGCCCGCGTCGCCGCGGAGATCTGATCCCGCATCAGCGCGATCAGCGGGGAGACGATCAGGCTCACCCCGCGGCCCCGGCGGCGCAGCAGATGTGCGGCCAGGAAGTACACCGCAGACTTGCCCCAGCCGGTCTTCTGCACCACCAGCACCCGACGGCGCTGCTCCACCAGGGCGGCGATGGCCTCCAGCTGGCCGGGGCGGAAGTCCGAGTCTCGGCCGGTCAGAGCGGCCAGGCGCTCGCGGGCCTCGGTGTGGAAGGCCGCGTCCACGGAGACGCTGGACGGGGCCGGACCGACGCCGTCGTCGGGGTGGACAGGGGACATGGCGGGGTCTGTGCTCTGCGTGTTGCTCACGCCGTTCACTCTGCCACAGGGGCCTGACAGGCTCCCGGAGGGCCGAAACCCCGGCAACCGGGTGTGGGACTCGGCCGCCGTCGGGGCATCCCGAGGAAGGGGCGGGCAGTGGTAGATTCACCAAGACGGGGAGCCGCAGCGTCCCGCCGGTGCGCAGGCGGCACGTTCCAGTCCAGGGAGGCACGATGCCGCGCTTCGAGCAGGAGACCTACCTTCCCTTCGCCCGCGACGACGTCTTCGCCTGGTACACCCGCCCCGGCGCGCTGACCCGCCTGGTGCCGCCCTTCGCCGGCGAGGTCCTCGAAGAGCCCGTCGACGGACCCGTCGACGGGGCCATCTCCCGGCTGAGCCTCACCCTCCCCACCCTGCTGGGCACCGGCGCCGACGCCGCCGCGGGCATGCTGGGCACCGTGCTCCCCGGCAGGATCCCCCGCCGAGTGACCTGGGTGTCCCGCCACGAGGACTTCCGCCCGGGCCACGGCTTCACCGACGTGATGGTCTCCGGACCGATGCACAGCTGGCGGCACGAGCGCGAGTTCCACGACGACGGCCCCGGCACGGTCCTCCACGAGACCATCACCTACGAGATGCCCGCCGCGCCACGGCTGCCCGGACCCGTGCGACGCCGGATCCACCGGGTGTTCGAGGCCGAGCTGCGCCGCATCATCGACCACCGCGCGCACCAGAGCGTCCAAGACCTGGCCTTCCACCAGAGCACCGGCCACCTGGCCTCCCAGCAGCGCGAGCGCCGCTCCCACCTGGACTCCGACACCGAGGACGCTACTCCGGGCCCCCAGGTAGTCGCCGTCTCCGGCGCCTCCGGAATGATCGGTACCCAGGTGTGCGCGCTGCTCGGTGGAGCCGGGCTGGAGGTGCGGCGTCTCGTCCGCGGGGCCGGGACCGACCCCGACGATCCCGCCGAGATCCGCTGGGACCCCGACTCCGGTCTGCTGGATGAGGAGGCCTTGGCCGACGTCGACGTCGTCATCCACCTGGCCGGCCACCCTCTGGCGGCCCGCTTCACGGAGGAGCACAAGCGCAAGGTCCGAGCCTCCCGCGTGGACGGCACCACCCTGATCGCCGATGCGCTGGCCCGCCTGGAGGCCGCCCAGCCGCGCGGTCGGACGCTGATCAGCAGCTCGGCGATCGGCTGGTACGGGGCCACCCCGGATGACAGGACCCAGCAGGCCGAGACGCTCACCGAGGACCTGCGCTGCGGCACCGACTTCCTGGCCGAGGCCTGCCGGGCCTGGGAGGAGTCCGCCCGGCGCGCGGAGAGCTCCGGGGTGCGGGTGGTCACGGTGCGCACCGGCATCGTGCAGTCGCCCTCCGGGGGAGCCCTGCAACAGATGCTGCCGCTGTTCGCCGCCGGCCTGGGTGGCCCGCTGGGGACGTCACAGTGGCAGAGCTGGATCAGCCTGGACGACGTCGCCGCGCTCATCGTCCATCTCGCGCTGACCCCGGCGGCCCGCGGACCGGTCAACGCCGTGGCTCCGGAACCCGTCACGGCCCGCGACTACGCCCGGACTCTGGGTGCGGTGCTGCGGCGCCCCTCCGCGGTGCCTGTGCCCAGATTCGGGCCGAAGCTGCTGCTCGGTGCCCAGGGCGCTCGCGAGCTGGTCATGGCCGACCAGCGGGTCAGCGCGGACAAGGCGCTCGAGCTCGGCTACGCGTTCCGTCACCACACCCTGGCTGAAGCGCTGCGCCACGTGCTCGGACGCTGACCCACTGACCTCCCACTGACTACCCACAGACCCCAGACAGACACCAAACACACAGACAGGACCCCTCGATGACCGACCCCCGCACCGCACTCTCCGCCCGCGCCCAGACCCTGCTCGACCTCCACCACCAGGATGCTCCGGTGGTGCTGCCCACGGCCTGGGACGTCTGGTCCGCCCGGCAGATCGCCGACGCCGGCTTCTCCGCCTTGACCGTCGGCAGCCACCCGCTCGCCGACTCCCTGGGAGCGGGCGACGGGGAGCAGATGAGCCTGGCCCAGGCGCTGACGGCGATCGCCCGCATCACCGGCGCCGTGGACCTCCCCGTCTCCGCCGACCTGGAGTCCGGCTACGACACCCCGGCCGGTGAGCTGGTGGAGCGCACCCTGGAGGCCGGTGTGGCGGGCATCAACATCGAGGACATCGTGCACTCCCGCGGAGCCATGCGCACGGCCGAAGAGCATGCCGACTACATCGCCGCCATCCGGCAGGCCGCGGACGCCGCCGGGGTGCACTTGGTCATCAACGCCCGCACCGACGTCTACAAGCATGCCGGGGACTTCGCCGACCCGCTCGCGGAGACGTTGCACCGACTCGCCCTGCTGGAGCAGGCCGGCGCCGACAGTCTCTACCCGGTGGGCCTGCCGAGCGAGGACGTGCTCACCGCGATCCTGGATGCGGTGGACACCCCGGTCAACGTCACCGCGCACCCGCAGCGCGGCGCCATTCCGGACGGGCTCGGTCTGGAGCGGCTCACCGCGCTGGGCGTCTCCCGGGTCAGCTTCGGTCCGCTGCTGCAGGTCGTCCTCGGGGAACACGCCCAGCAGGTGCTCGCCGGCTGGGGCGGGCGCCCAGGGAACGACTGAGTACAGGGCAGGACTGAGCCCAGGACTGCACCGGCGGCCGGCGGGTCAGCCTGGTGCGGTGGGCGCGGGCGCCGTCGTCGTGAGTGCCGTTGGTACGGGCGCCTGCGTTACCCTGGCACCTTGCCGGGCGAGCTCGCCCGGCGTGCCGTGCCGACCACCCACCAGGAGCACTCCCACCCCATGCGCGTGACCATCGAACCCCGGACCGAAGGCATCCTGAACTCCGACGCCGGCTCCACCGTCCGGCGCACCGTGCTGCCCTCCGGCGTGCGGGTGCTCACCGAGGAGATGCCCGGGCAGCGGTCGGTGACCATCGGCTTCTGGATCGCCGTGGGCTCCCGGGACGAGGCCGGGCATCAGCACGGCTCCACCCACTTCCTGGAGCACCTGCTGTTCAAGGGCACCCCCAGCCGCTCCGCCCTGGACATCGCCGCCGCCTTCGACGCGGTCGGCGGCGAGTCCAACGCGATGACGGGCAAGGAGTCCACCTGCTACTACGCGCGGATCCTGGACGCGGACCTGCCCATGGCGGTGGAGGTGCTGACCGACATGGTCACCTCCGCCTCCCTGGACCCCCAGGAGATGGAGACCGAGCGCGGGGTGATCCTCGAGGAGCTGGCCATGGCGGAGGACGACCCCGACGACGTCGTCCACGAACGGTTCGCCGCCCAGGTCATGGACGGCCACGAGCTGGGCCGCCCCATCGGCGGCACGCCCGAGGACATCCGGGCCGCCACCCGGGAGGACGTCCACGCGCACTTCACCCGCTGGTACCGGCCCGACGAGCTGGTCATCACCGCCGCCGGCGGACTCGACCATGACGAGCTCTGCCGCATGGTCGACGCCGCCCTGGACGCCTCCGCCTGGGACACCAGCATCCGTCGGGACCCGGCGCCGCGCCGAGTGGGGCAGGACGTGGAGATCCCGGTCCGCGCCGGGGTCGAGGACCACGTCAAGCCGGTGGAGCAGGCGCAGGTGATCCTCGGCGGGCGGGGCCTCTCCGCCTCCGACGACGACCGCTTCGCCCTCTCCGTCATGCACGCGATCCTCGGCGGCGGCATGTCGTCCCGGCTGTTCCAGGAGATCCGCGAACGCCGCGGCCTGGCCTACTCCACCTACTCCTTCTCCGCGGCCTACACCGACGCCGGCTGCTACGGGCTCTACGCAGGCTGCCTGCCGGAGAAGGTGGACAGCGTCATCGACGTCATGGCCGCCGAGCTCGAGCGCATCGCCACCGAACCGGTCACCGAGGAGGAGCTGAACCGCGCCAAGGGACAGCTGCGCGGCGGCACCGTGCTCGGCATGGAGGAGACCTCCTCCCGGATGTCCCGGCTGGGCCGGGCCGAACTGGTCCGTGGCGAGTTCGTGGACGTCTCCCACACGTTGGCCCAGTTGGAGGCCGTCAGCGCCGAAGATGTGCGTCAGGTGGCGGCTCGGCTGGCAGACTCGCCGCGGGCCACCACCGTGGTGCGGCCCTGAGGTGACCGCTGAGGCGGTGACGTGCCGCGGGTCCGCTCCTACACTGGAGAGTCCCCGCAGCCGAGCACCGGAGAGGAGCGCAGATGACGGCGGACCGCCGCGGCGAGGAGACCCTCATCAGTGACGTCGGACTCTCCGGGCAGCAGCAGCTGATCGCCGGTCTGGCTGCCGTCGCAGTGGCGTTGCCGGCCCTGGCCTGGGGGTGGTCCACGGGCAGTGCGCTGCCCATTCTGGCCGGGATTCTGCTGGGCTGCCTGATCTTCGCCTGGTCCACGGTGCTGCGCGTGCGGCTGAGTGTGACGTCTTCGGGCCTGCGCCTGCGTGCCGGCGTCTGGTTCTCGGAGACCATCGGCTGGGACGCCGTCCGGCAGATCCGCACCGGCGGCCGCACGCGACTCACCGCGCCGCTGGGCCGGAGACGCAACGCCGGCGAGGATCAGTATGTGGTCGGTGGCCCCACCCTGCGCGTGGTCACCGATGACGGTGCCGCGGTGATCAGCGTGGAGGACCCGCGCGCCGCGATGCATGCGCTCAGCGCCCACTGGCCCGGAGAGCACACCTTGCGCACCGTTTCCCCCGAGCCGAGGAGAGCCCCATGAACCTCAAGCACAGCCTGACCCCCGATGAGACCGCCCCTCGCGCTCGGGCGGCCGAGGGTCGCGCGCGCCGTGGCCCTTCTGCGGCGGTGTGGGCATTGCCCGCCCTGGCCGCCCTGCTGCTGACCGGATGCGGCGGGGCAGGGGAGGACACTGATGATGACGCGCCGGAGGAGCCCGACTCCGACATCGCCCAGACGGATCTCGACGAGCCGACCGACGACGGCCAGGCCTCGGGCGACGACGGTGATGCTGACGACGGCGAGACCACCCTGCCGGAGCCCGAGGCGCGGCAGGTGGACGAGGCCCCCGAGCTGGTCGGCGAGGTGCAGGCCACCTGGGAGGACTACGAGGAGATCTCCGAGACCGAGCTGGAGGTCATGTTCTACTCCGGCAATCTGAGCTGCTACGGGGTCCGCTCCGTGGTGGAGGAGGATGCCGAGGAGGTCCGCATCGCCACGATCTCCGGCCGACTGCCCGAGGCGGAGGACCAGCCCTGCACGCAGGAGGCCGTCTATGTCTCCGTGGTGGTGGAGCTGGAGGAGCCGCTCGGTGACCGGGATGTGGTCGAGCTGCAGGACGTCGAGCTCCACTGATCGGGCTCGTGGGGCATCCGGGGGTCAGAAACCCGTACGCCGCGAAGCCCTGAGACGTGTCAGGCTCCCGGAGATGTGCGGGGAACTGACTCCTGGACGGGCACAGGCCTCGAGAGCGACTCAGCCGCCGGCGAACGGCGGCAGCACGTCGAGCTGATCGCCGGGGGCGAGCTCCCGATCGTTCGACGGTGCTCGGACTCCGTTGACCAGGAAGGAACAGCGCCGCAGCACGCGCCCGAGCTGCTCGCCATCACCTGAGGACGCGCTGGCGGGCAGCCGATCGAGCACCGTCCCCAGCGCAGCGGGCTGTTCCAGGGGCAGATGAAGCGTCTCGGCGCCGGCGGCCTCGGCGGCCGCGGCGAAGAGGCGCACCGTCAGCGTCGAGGCGGTGCGTTCTCCGGCGGTGCTCTCTTCGGCGCTGTCCACACGGGCGCGGCTCACCGGTGGGGTGCTGGTCATCGGGTCATCCTCCGATCGCGGACATCGAACGGTCCGGGCGGGTGAAGCTGTCCAGGTCGAAGCCGGGGCGGTCGGTGCCGTGCGCGGCTGGCTTGAGCCACATGGCCTCCGCCCAGCGCCGGGCGACGTCCTCATCACCGGCCGCGGGGTCGCGCAGCAGAGGGGCGAGGTCGAACTCCTCCCGGGAGAAAAGGCAACTCATCACCTTGCCCTCGGCGGTGATGCGGGTGCGTCGGCAGTCGGCGCAGAACGGCTCGGTCACCGAGGCGATCACCCCCACTCGTCCGAGGACGGTCCCGTCGAGGTCGAGCACGTCGAAGCGCTCGGCCGGAGCGCCGTTCCGGGGCAGGGCGTCGGCTCGCAGCTGGAACCTCTCGGAGAGCAGCGCGCGGGTCTCGGCGGCGGAGACGGTGCCCTCCCTACGCCAGTTCTGGTCGCCGTCGAGCGGCATCTGCTCGATGAAGCGCATCTCGAAGCCCTGCTCGAGGGCCCAGGCCAGCAGGTCAGGGGCTTCGTGGTCGTTGATCCCGCGCATCAGCACCGCATTGATCTTCAACGGGGTCAGCCCGGCCGCCGCGGCCCCCTCGACGCCGACCAGGACCTTGTCCAGCGAGTCCCGCCGAGTCAGCTGGGCGAAGGTCTCGCGATGCAGGGAGTCCAGGGAGACGTTGACCCGGTCCAGTCCGGCCCGGGCCAGCTCCTCGGCTTTGCGCTCCAGGCCGATCGCGTTGGTGGTCATGGCGATGGGCAGCTGCGGGTGGTCGGCACGGATCCCGGCGATGATGTCGACCAGATCTGCCCGAACCAGGGGCTCCCCGCCGGTGAGCCGCAGCTCCCGCACTCCGAGGGTGTCCACCCCGATGCGCACCAGGCGACGGATCTCCTCGGCGGTGAGGAGCTGATCGCGGGAGAGCCAGGGGAGTCCCTCGGCGGGCATGCAGTAGGTGCAGCGCAGATTGCACTTGTCGATCAGCGAGATCCGCAGATCGGTGGCGCGCCGTCCGAAGCTGTCCATGAGGCCGCGCGCAGGGTCGGCGGCCTCCGCGCCGGGCAGCGGTTCGCCGCGCCGAGACGGCAGACTCGGCATCCCCAGAGACACCGGCGCCGGAGCGGCCAGGGCAGGCACGGATCCGCCGTCGTCGGGCATCACGGTGGGGCCCAGCGCATCGGCGGCGTCGGGGGCGTCGGCGGCCAGTTCCTCCATGCCCTCCATGCTACGGGTCACAGTGTGTCGTACGCATTGCGGGATCCGCCCCGAGGCAGGCCGGGGAGCGGAGGCTGACGGCGAAACGTCCGCGCCATCGCGGTGAGACGTCCCCGCCATCGCGGGGAGACACCCGTGTCATCGCGGGGCACTAGACTCGCAGGCATGGCGCCCGCCCCCGCATCCTCCTCACCGTCACCCTCCTCACCCAGGCCCTCGTCACGGCCCACCACCGGGTCGGCGACCACCCGTGAGCGCGCCTCCGTCAGCGAGCATGTGGGCCGGCTGCGCACCGTGCTGTCCGCCGCCCTGCAGGACCCGGCGCGACACGGCGGGGAGTCCCTCCGCGTCACCGAACCCGGTCTGGTGGGCCGAGTCGCGGCTGCCGATGTCATCGCCGAGGCCCCGCTGCCGGGCTTCGACAACTCGCAGATGGACGGCTTCGCCGTGCGCTCCGCGGACCTCACCCCGGGCGAGGAACGGTCGCTGCCCCTGGCCGGCGTCGTCCCAGCCGGATCCGCGGCGCCGTCGCTGCCCGAGGGCGCGACGGCGGCGGCGGTGATGACCGGCGCGCCGCTCCCGGAGGGCGCCGACATCGTCATCCCCGTGGAGCTCACCACCGCCGGCAACTTCCAGGATCTGCTGCCGCAGTCAGACCCCGGAGCCTCCGGTCCGCCCAGCGGCTGGACTGCGAGGTCGGTGACGTTCACCGAGCTGACCGCCGAGGATCTCAGCCCGGGACGCTTCATCCGTCCCGCCGGATCGGACGTCGAAGCCGGCGAGACGGTGCTGCGCGCCGGTGAGGCCCTCACACCGGCCCGGCTCGGGCTGCTGGCCGCCCTGGGGCGGGCGACGGTGTCCGTCCGGCCCCGGACGCGCGCCCTCGTGCTCTCCACCGGGGACGAGGTCCGCCGACCGGGCAGCACGCTGCGGCCGGGCCAGCTGCATGATGCCAACACCCCGCTGCTGATGGCCGGATTGGAGAGCCTGGGAGTGGAGGCCCATGCGGCCTCGGCGGCCTCCGACGACGTCGCCACGTTCACCGATGTGGTCGAGGAGCTGATCAGTCAGTACGACCCCCAGCTGCTGGTCACCGCCGGCGGCATCAGCGCCGGCGCCTTCGAGGTGGTCCGCCAGTCCCTGGCCGACCGTGGCATCGAGTTCGGCTCCATCCGCCAGCAGCCCGGCGGCCCCCAAGGATGGGGGCTGATCCCCGCCGACGGGCGGCGACCCGCCGTCGCCGTGGTCTGCCTGCCTGGCAACCCGGTCAGTTGCGCGGTCAGCCTCGAGACCCTGCTCCGGCCGGCGCTCGCCAGCCTCGACGCTTCGTGTCCGCCGCCGCACAGGATCGCCGTCACCCTGGCGGAGGCGGTGGAGTCCCGTCCCGCGGTGACCCAGTACCGCCGCGCCGAGTTCTGCCCCGCCTCCACCGACGACGCCGCCCAGCCGCCGATGGTGCGCCTGGTGGGCGGGCCGAGCTCGCATCTGCTGGGGCATCTGGCACGCGCCGACGTGCTGGTGGAGCTCACCGAAGACGACACCCACGTGCCGGCAGGAGCTGAACGCCACGCCCTGCTGCTCACCGGAAGGAGACTGCCATGAGCCAGCCTGAGAGCTCATCCGCCGAGCCGTCCAGCACCGGACTGACCCATGTCCGCGAGGACGGCAGCGCCCACATGGTGGACGTCTCGGACAAGGACGTCACCGCCCGCACGGCGCGGGCCCAGGCGATCCTGCGCACCCGCGCAGAGGTGACCGCCCAGCTCGCCGACGGGGCGCTGCCCAAGGGGGATGCCTTGGCCACGGCCCGCATCGCCGGGATCATGGGAGCCAAGCGCACCCACGAGCTGGTGCCGCTGTGCCATCCGCTGCCGCTGAGCAAGGTCACCGTGGACCTCGACGTCGATCAGCCCGAATCCGGAGCCGTGCTGATCACCGCCGAGGTGCGTACCACCTCACGCACCGGGGTGGAGATGGAGGCGCTCACCGCCGTGTCTGTGGCAGGGCTGACCCTCTACGACATGATCAAGGCGCTGGACCGCGCCGCTGTGATCACCGACCAGCAGGTGATTCACAAATCCGGTGGACGACATGGAGAATGGACCAGACATGACTGACCATGAGCACCTCTCAGCGGCCACACCCGCCGAGGACGACCGCAGCCGCGAACGGATCATCGCCCCTGTGATCGTCTCCACCCGCGCCGCCCAGGGAGTGCGGGAGGACCACAGCGCGCCGATCATCGCCGAGTTCGCCGACTCCATCGGCTTCGGCTGTCGGCCGCCGGTGATCATCCCCGACGGCGAGGGGGTGCTCGCCGCGCTCTCCGAGCTGCTCGTCCAGGTGGCTCCAGCGGTGATCATCACCTCCGGCGGCACCGGGCTGACCTCTGACGATCTCACCCCGGAGTACACGCTGCCGCTGCTGGACAAGGAGATCCCCGGGATCATGGAGGCGGTGCGCGCCCATGGGCGGGCGCACAATCCGCTGGCGTCGCTGAGCAGGGGAGTGGCCGGCGTCGCGGAGGGCACCGTGGTGGTCAATCTGCCCGGCTCGCCCAAGGCCGTCCGGGAGGGCATGCAGGTGCTGGTGGACATCCTCCCGCACCTCTGTGACCAGGTGGCCGACCTGCGTCAGCACGACGAATGGGGAACTGACGGTGACCGCTGAGCCGCACGCCCCGCTGAGCCGCGAGGGCGCCCCGCACAACGCCGAGGCGCTGCCCGCCGAGGAGCGGGTGGTCCGCGCCGCCCTGAGCGCGCAGCCGCTGGACCCGCGTCAGGCTCACGACGAGGTCTGGGCCGCCACGGCGGGGGCGGTGGTGGACTTCTCCGGCATCGTGCGTGACCACGACGGCGGTCGCTCGGTGGACCGGCTGTCCTACACCGCCCACCCCAGTGCGGACGCGGTGCTGACCCGGGTGGCCCGGGACGTGGCCGCCGCGCATCCGAGCGTGCGGATCTGGGCCGCCCACCGGATCGGCGATCTGCGCATCGGAGACCACGCCCTCGTGGCCGCCGTCGCCTCTGCCCACCGTGCGGAGGCCTTCGCAGCCTGCGCGGAGCTGGTTGAGCAGATCAAAGCGGAGGTGCCGATCTGGAAGGAACAGTTCTTCGCCGACGGTGAGAAGGAATGGGTGGGGATCGCCTGAACCTCCGGGTGTGACGAGGTCCGGGTGTGACGAGCGGCCGCGGTCGCGCCCGATCCGATACTGTTGCGGTGGACAACCAAGGTCGTCCCGCCCGGGCTCCGCGCAGGAGCCGACAGGGCGGCCCCTGACGCCGAAAGGACCTGCTCGCCGATGAGCACCACGTTCACCCACGCCACGGCCGACACCACCCGCCCCACTCTGGAGGGGCGCTTCGGCATGTCGGCCTCCACCCACTGGCTCGCCACCGCCGCCGCTCAGGCCGTGCTGGAGCGCGGGGGCAACGCCTTCGACGCCGCCACTGCGGGCGCCTTCGTGCTGCACGTCGTCGAACCGCACCTCAACGGTCCGGGCGGGGACATGACCGGAGTCTTCGCCACGGCGGAGGAGCCGTCATCTCCGAGGATCCTCATGGGCCAGGGGCCGGCCCCTGCGGCGGCCACCATCGAGCACTACCGCGGGCTCGGTCTGGAGACCGTCCCGGGTGCCGGAGCCCTGGCCGCGGCCGTGCCCGGAGCCGTGGATGCATGGCTGGTGCTGCTCCGCGACCACGGCACCTGGGAGCTGTCCGAGGTCCTAGAGTTCGCGATCGACCTGGCCGAGCATGGCGCGCCGGTGCTGGACCGCATCGCCGCGACCATCCGCAGCGTGGCCGGCCTGTTCACCCAGCACTGGCCGACGTCGGCCGCCCTGTGGATGCCGGACGGCACCGTTCCGTCCGCCGGGACCCTGATGCGCAACCCGGAGTACGCCGGGGTGCTGCGGGGGCTGATCGCCGCCGGCGCCGACACCGGCGACCGCGCCGCCCAGATCGACGCCGCCCGCGCCGAATGGAAGACCGGACGGGTCGCGCAGAAGGCCGCAGCGTTCGCCGCCTCGCCGCACCGGCATTCCGACGGGGGAGAGCACGCCGGGGTCATCACGGCCGAGGACTTCGCCGCCTTCGACGCCGGCTACGAGGCACCGGCCACCGTGGAGTTCCGCGGCCACACGATCGCCAAGACCCCGGCGTGGGGGCAAGGGCCGGTGCTCCTGCAGGCGCTGAAGATCCTCGAGGCCTACGACGACACAGAGCTGGACCCCGGCACCGAGCGTGGAGCTCACCTCGTCCTGGAGGCACTCAAGCTCGCCCTGGCCGACCGGGACGCCCACTACGGACACGACGACGTGGACCTGGACCACCTGCTCTCGGCCGAGCATGCGGCCGCCCGGCGGGCGCTGATCGGCGAGACCGCCGCCGTCGACTTCCGTCCCGGAGACCTGCCCGGACGTGAGACCGTCCTGCCGCCCCTGCGCGAGGCCGGTGACATCACCGGAGGGCCGGCCGGCGTCGGCGAGCCCACCGTCAGCCGGGCGGGAGAACAGACGGTCGGCGCCGATGGGGCGAGCCGCGGCGACACCTGCCACATCGATGTGGTGGACCGCTGGGGCAACATGATCTCGGCGACCCCCTCCGGCGGCTGGCTGCAGTCCTCCCCGGCGATCCCCGGGCTGGGATTCTGCCTGGGCACCCGGCTGCAGATGACGTGGTTGGACGAGCGCTCGCCGTCCCGCCTCGAGCCGGGGCGGCGCCCCCGCACCACGCTGTCGCCGACGTTGGTCCTCACCGACGGACAGCCGGTCATGGCCATGGGCACACCCGGAGGGGACCAGCAGGACCAGTGGCAGCTGCCCCTGCTGCTGCGGCTGCTCATCGGCGGGCACACGCCTCAGCAGGCCATCGACGCGCCCAGCCTGCACACCACCTCCGCACCGGGGTCCTTCTGGCCGCGCACCTGGGAGCCGGGAGGCGCCGTCGTGGAAGACCGGCTCGGCGAGGAGGTCATCCGCGGACTGGAGCGACGCGGCCACCGGGTGACTCGCGCCGGCGAGTGGTCGCTGGGGAGGCTTTCCGTGGTCACCCGGGATCCGCAGACAGGCCGACTGGCGGCCGCGGCGAACCCGCGCGGCGCGCAGGGCTACGCGGCAGGTCGCTGACGGGTCTGGCGAGCGGAACGGACCAGCGCCTCAGCCCAGCATCAGCAGCGGCCAGGCGGTGAGTCGGGCGGTGGTCCAGAGCAGCACGATGCCTACGCAGGCCGCGGCGAGCACCACCCAGGTGCGGACCCGGGCCGGCGTGGGCGGCAGCACGGGGACGGGGCGCGGCAGCCCCGACTCGATCAGCACCGCACCGGTGGCGGCCCGATCGAGGTAGGTGACATGCTCCGCCCACCAGGGACGGTGGGGGTGCTTGGGGACATAGCGCACGCACACCACGGGCAGCTCGAGAGCGCCGGCTCCGGGGGAGGCGGACTCGTCCTGCTCCCTGGCGGCCTCCAGCCGGGCGGGGAACACCGTGCCCCAGGAGACGGGGTCCAGCAGGGACTTCACGTGCCAGATCCGACTCTGCGGGACCTGCCCGACGTCGTCCGGTCGCCGGCGCACCCAACGCACCACACTCGCTGTGATCAGCACGTACAGCAGCGCGACGACGAGCGCCACCACGTCCCCGCTGCGAGAGATCACCAGGTGGACCAGCGCCGGCCAGGCCAGGACCGCGGGCCACACCAGCAGGGTCGGCCAGCCGGAGGCGGCGACGATGCGGACGGTGTTGAGCTGGTGCTCCCCGGAGCCGAGCCAGACGCACCCGGCCGCCGTCGTCTGCAGTGCCACTCGCCTGCTGAGCTCCGCGCCTTGGGAATGTCCCACCAGGACCACACGATCGGCGCGGGCCGAGGCTTCCTCCACGATGCGCCGCAGTCGGGGCAGCACAGTCTCGTCCAGGGCCGCCGACCGGTACAGCCAGGCGTCGCCGATGACCTCGACCATCAGCGGGCGGAGACGACGCCGCCACGCCGGGATGAGCCCGGCCAGGGGCAGCAGCACCAGCAGGACCAGCGCCGCCGGCGGAACTGCGGCCAGCATGGCCGCTGAGGTCACCAGGGCGCCCACCCGGCGGCCCGCGGTGCGCAGCGGTCCCGCCACCGTCTGGGGCCGGGCCCCGTCGCCCGCCTCCCTCCAACGGTCGCCGCACCAGCCGCCGACGCCGCTGATCAGGGCGAAGGGTGCGACCTCCAGCAGCCACATCAGCACCGCCCAGAAATGTGGGGCTCGCGTCCCAGAGTCCCACCAGCCGTCGTAGAACTCGGCGATGAACGGCTCGCGTCCGGGAAGCTCCACGCGTGCCCGGTGGCTCAGCTCTGCTGGAGCGGCGGCGTCCACGGGCAGGTCGGTGAGGGTCCCACCGGCGGCCTCGGCGCCGCGGCGCGCAGAGTCGTGGGTCTGGGCGGCCAGATGACCGGACTCGTGGACCCCGATGCCGTGGACGCAGACGTAGGCGGTGGTGCTGGTCACCGGGCGAGCCTCAGCTGCGGGACTCGGACCGCTGCATCCGGATGGCCCGTCGCATCATCTTTCGTGCCCGGCTGCGATCTGAGGCGACGTCATAGGCCACCGAGAGTCGGAACCAGCTGCGCCAGTCCTCGGGGTTCGCCTCAGCCTCGGCGGCATAGCGGCCGAACTGCTCGTCGGCCTGCTGGCGGTTCGGCCGGCCACCGGGGGAGCGCTCCACCGTGTCCTCCGGCAGGCTGCCCTCCGCGTCGAGGATGCGCCCCAGCCGCTCGGAGCCGAGGCCGAAGAGCAGCTCACGGACCAGCACCCAGGCGCCCAGGGCGATGACCAGCACCGCGCCGACGCCGATGAGCTGCGCGGCGGTCTCCTCCGCGGTGAGCAGTCGCCAGGCGTTGTACCCGGCCGCGCCGAGGAAGATGATCAGCAGCAGGATGACCAGCGAGGTCCAGATCTTCGCCTTCACCGCGGCCTACAGCCCCAGGTCCAGGTAGCTGTCCAGGCCGTGGGTGAGCCCTGGTCGGGAGGCGACGGTGCGCAGCCCCAGCAGCACGCCCGGCATGAAGGACGCCCGGTCGAAGGAGTCGTGGCGGAAGGTCAGCTGTTCCCCGGCGGAGCCGAGCAGCACCTCCTGGTGGGCCACCAGCCCGCGCAGCCGCACCGCATGGACGTGGATGTCCTCCACCACGGCGCCGCGAGCGCCGTCGGGGTCCTTGACCGTGGCATCGGGGGAAGGTGCGACGCCGGCGTCGCGGCGGGCCCGCCCCATCAGCTCCGCGGTGCGCACCGCCGTGCCGGAGGGGGCGTCCACCTTGTCCGGGTGGTGCAGCTCGATGATCTCCGCCGACTCGAAGTACCGGGCCGCCTTGGCGGCGAATGCGGTGGCCAGCACCGAGCCCAGGGCGAAGTTCGGGGCGATCAGCACCCCGGTCTCCGGGCGCTGGGCGAGCAGCTCCTCCAGGCGGGACAGGCGCGGGGCGTCCCAGCCGGTGGCGCCCACCACGGCGTGGATGCCGTGCTCGACGGCGAAGCGGACGTTGTCCTCGGTGGCGTCGGGGACGCTGAGGTCCACGACATGGGTCGCACCGGCCTCGCGGATCTCCTCCAGTGCGTCGCCCCGGCCCAGCTGGGCGACCAGCTCCATGTCATCGGCTCCGTCGACCGCCTTCACCGCTTCGGTGCCCATGCGCCCTCGGGCACCGAGCACCGCCACACGCATCTCAGTTCGGCTCATGGACACCAGCGTATCGTCCACCAGCGACGTCGACGGCATGCGATGACGAGCCGTCCGGCGGCGGGTCTCAGGACACCCGTGCACCTCACGCGGGGCGGGGCCCTGCCGCCGCGGCTCCGGCCGCATGCGTGACCGCTTCCAAGGGGCCGCGCCGTCCCAGCGCGTGCTTCAGCAGCCCGCCGGCCAGGGCCAGGACCGTGAGCAGGACCATGATCACAGGCCCGCTGACCTCCGGGGAGTTCAGGGGGCCGTCGTCGTCCCGCCACAGGTGCAGCACCACCAGGTGCCCCACATACAGGGTCAGAGGCATCGCGCCGGCGCCCACCACGGGGGCGGCCAGAGCGCCGAGCCGATCCGTGACCAGCAGGCAGACGCCCAGCACCGCCAGGGAGGTGCCTACGGTGTGGAGCACGTCCAGGGAGCTGCCCGAATGCGGCGTGGCCAGCAGGTGCCAGCGGAGATCCTCGATGAGGGGCAGCAGCGTGCCGGTGAGCAGCTCGCCGCGCACCACCGGCTCCGGCATGCCGGTGGCCGCGGAGAGGTCCGGCACGATGTCGCTGACCACCAGCGTCACCCGTCCCACCAGGTAGGTGCCGGCGGCCAGCAGCGCGCCGACGACGGCGATCCGCACCGCCACCGCCGTCTCGGTGAGCCGCAGGCGGCCGATCGCCAGACCCGTGAACAGGTAGGCCGGCCAGATGATGAGCGGGTAGTAGCCCGACACCGCCAGATCCATCGCCAGCAGACCCGGCTGCGCCAGATCGCTGAACTCGGGGGAGTGCCACAGCCGCCAGGACTCCGCGAAATGGTCCAGCTCGGCGCTCAGCGCGAGGTAGACCAGCCGGTACGCCACCGGCGCCAGCACCACCCATATGGCGGCCAGCATCAGCAGCGGACGGGCCTGCAGCGCGAGGAACGGCAGCGCCAGGAGGAACAGCAGCCCGTAGTGGACCAGGATGATCGCCACCGAGGTCTCCAACATCGCCACAGCCAGACCGATCACCAGGATCAGCACGGCCCGGACCGCCACCGCCTTCCGGTTCCAGGTCATGCGTTCCCGCGTGCCCGGTCCCGCGGCTCCGCCGCAGAGCAGCGCCAGCCCGACCCCGGCCAGCAGGGCGAACAGGGCGGAGGGCCTGCCCGTGAACAGCCACCCCGCGACGGTCGGGTCACCGGTGAACTCATCGGTGGTGGAGAGCACGTGGACGGCCATCATGCCCAGCAGGGCCAGACATCGGGCCGAGTCGACCCCGGAGATGCGGGAGGGGGAGCGGAGGGCGCGGCGGCGACGCGGGGCCGAGCCGGCGGTGCTGGGGCTGTCCACAGACGGTAGGCTACGTGCTATGGCGAGCGACAACGAGCTGACACACGAGTTCGACCTTCACCTCACCGAGGGCGAGGTCAAGCACCCGGATCAGACCGATCCGCACTTCGGGCATCTCATCACCGCGATGGTCACCCCGTTCACTTCGGATGACCGCGTCGACTACGAGGCCTTCGAGGCGCTCGCCGTCAAGCTGGTGGAGGAGGGCAACGACTCGCTCGTGGTCTCCGGAACCACCGGGGAGACCTCCACGCTGGAGGACCATGAGAAGGAAGGCCTGGTCCGGGCGGCGAAGTCCGCCGTCGGGGACCGTGCCAAGGTCATCGCCGGCACCAGCACCAACCACACCTCGCATGACCTGGAGATGGCCCGGCGTGCCGAGCGGGCCGGGGCCGACGGCCAGCTCGTGGTCACCCCGTACTACAACAAGCCCAGCCAGGACGGCGTGCTCGCCCACTACGAGGCCGTCGCCAATGCCGCCGACCTGCCGCTGATGATCTACGACATCCCGGGCCGCTCCGGCATCGCCATCGAGACCGAGACGATCCTCAAGCTCGCCGAGCACCCGCACATCATGTCGCTCAAGGACGCGAAGAACGACATCACCGCGACCACCGAGGTGCTCACCAAGACCGAGCTGGAGGTCTACTCGGGCGACGACCAGAACGTCCTGGCCTGGATGGCCATGGGAGCGGTCGGCGTCGTCTCGGTGACCTCGCACGTCGCCAGCCCGCACTTCCGCCGGATGATCGACGCGGTGCTGAACTACGACCTCAAGGAGGCCCGCATCGTCCACGGCGAGCTGGGCCCGGTCATCCGCGCCATGATGACTCGTGTCCAAGGTGCGGTCTCCTCGAAGCTGGTCCTGGACTGGCTCGGCTTCCCCATCGCCCCCGACGTGCGGCTTCCGCTCGTACAGGCCAATGAGACCGAGAAGGAGCTGGTCCTGGCCGACCTCCGTGAGGCCGGCTGGAACCTCTGACCCACTCTCGCCACCGGGGCCGGTCTGAGGGACTGCCTAGGTGAGGAGGACCAGGAGCACGTAGGCTCGAAGGCACGCATATCGCAGACTTGACACCCGACCCAGGAGGTCCATCACCTTGGCAGCACAGCGCCTGATCACCCCGCCGAAGCTCAAGAAGGGCACGATGCGCATCGTGCCTCTCGGTGGTCTTGGAGAGGTCGGGCGCAACATGGCGGTGTTCGAGCTCGACGGCAAGATCCTCATCGTCGACTGCGGCGTCCTCTTCCCGGAGGAGGAGCAGCCCGGCGTGGACCTCATCCTGCCGGACTTCAGCTACATCGAGGACCGCCTGGACGACGTCGTCGGGCTGGTGCTCACCCACGGGCACGAGGACCACATCGGTGCGGTGCCCTACCTGCTGCGCAGGAAGCCGGACATCCCGCTGATCGGCTCCACCCTCACGCTGGCGCTGATCGAGGCGAAGCTCGCCGAGCATCGCATCAAGCCCTACACCCTGGCGGTCAAGGAGGGCGACGTCGAAGAGCTGGCGCCCTTCGAATGTGAGTTCGTCGCGGTCAACCACTCCATCCCTGACGCGCTGGCGGTGCACATCCGCACCGAAGCCGGCTCCGTGCTGCACACCGGCGACTTCAAGATGGACCAGCTGCCCCTGGACGGACGGATCACCGACCTGCGGCACTTCGCCAAGCTCGGCGAAGAGGGCGTGGACCTGTTCATGACGGACTCGACCAACGCCGACGTCCCGGGCTTCACCACGCCGGAGAAGGAGATCGGCCCCACCCTGGACCAGCTCTTCGGCACGTCCAGCCGGCGCATCATCGTGGCCTCCTTCTCCTCCCATGTCCACCGCGTCCAGCAGGTGCTCGACGCCGCCCACGCGCACAACCGCAAGGTGGCCTTCGTGGGGCGTTCGATGGTGCGCAACATGGGCATCGCCGCCAAGCTGGGCTACCTGGACGTGCCGGAGGGCATCCTGGTGGATATGAAGAAGGTGGACAGCTACCCCGACTCCGAGGTGGTCCTGATGTCCACAGGCTCGCAGGGCGAACCGATGGCGGCGCTCTCGCGCATGGCCAACGGCGACCACCAGATCCAGGTGGGGGAGGGCGACACCGTCATCCTCGCCTCCTCGCTGATCCCCGGCAACGAGAACGCGGTCTTCCGGGTCATCAACGGGCTGCTCAAGCTCGGCGCCGAAGTGGTGCACAAAGGCACCGCCAAGGTGCACGTCTCCGGCCACGCGTCGGCCGGTGAGCTGCTCTACTGCTACAACATCGTCCGGCCGAAGAACGTCATGCCGGTGCACGGCGAGACCCGGCACCTGATCGCCAACGGTCGGCTCGCGGAGTCGACCGGGATCGACCCCGAGCGGATCCTGCAGTGCGAGGACGGCACCGTCGTGGATCTGCGCGACGGCGTCGCCCGCATCACCGGGCAGATCGAATGCGGCTACGTCTACGTGGACGGCTCCTCCATCGGGGAGATCACCGACGCCGACCTGAAGGACCGCCGAACCCTCGGCGAAGAGGGATTCATCTCGGTGATCACGGTGGTGAACCGTCAGACCGGTCAGATCGTCTCCGGCCCGGACATCCATGCCCGCGGCGTGGCCGAGGAGGAGAAGGTCTTCAAGGACATCAAGGAGAAGATCGCCCGGGCGCTGACCGAGGCCATCCAGGACAACAAGGAGCACACCACCCATCAGCTCCAGCAGATCGTCCGGCGCACCATCGGCTCCTGGGTCAACCGGAAGCTGCGTCGCAAGCCGATGATCGTCCCGGTGGTCGTGGAGACCTGATCCCGACAGCGGCCGGCCGCCGGGTCGACGTCGGGGCTCCCGCCGTGGTCCCGGGGCCGGCCGATCTGGGCCCAAAGGTGTGGCCATCACCGTGATCCCGGCGCTTCCGGGGTAAGTTGGCGGGTATGGCGACACGTACTTCCCCCTCGCGCGCCGCCAGCACGGACGGACGCAAGAAGACATCCGGCACCGGCGCTGGCAGCCGCGCGAAGACGTCGAAGAAGAGCACCACGGCCCAGGACCCGGAGCGGGGCAACCTCGTGGCCTCCGCGCTGCGCGGCCTCTGGATGGCGTTCGCCACCCCGGTCGCCTCGGCGATCCGCGGCATCGGGCGCCAGGTGAAGATCCATCCGGAGGACCGACGCGACGGCGCGGCGCTGGTGTTCATCCTGCTGGCCCTCGTGACGGCCGTCGTGGACTGGTGGGGCGTGCGGCAGCACGACCACTGGACCATCGACATCGTCCACAACGGCACCGCCGGCACCTTCGGCTGGGCCTCGGCTCTGCTGCCGGTGGTGCTGCTCATCACCGCGGTCCGCTACATCCGTCACCCCCAGGAGCATGAGGGCAACAGCCGCGTCGCCATCGGGCTGACCCTGATCCTGTGTTCCTCTGCCGGGCTGGCGCACCTGGCCCACGGCATGCCGGCCCTCAACACAGCCTTCGAGAACATGCTCGCCTCGGGCGGCATCATCGGATACCTGGTGACCGTGCCCCTGGCCACCCTCATCACTCCTTACCCCGTGTGGGGGATCCTGTCTCTGACCCTTCTGGCGGGCATCCTGGTTCTCACCGACACTCCGCTGCGACGCATCCCCCAGCGGGTCGCCGTCGCCAAGGCCTATGTGGTGGGGGAGAAGCCCGAGCCCCTGCCGGAGACCAAGCCGCTGGAGGAGGACACCGCGGCCCCCGCGGCCGCGGAGAAGCCCGCTCGGAAGCCTCGGCGGTCCCGAGCTCAGCATGCCGCACCTGCCGACGCCGGCGCTGAGGACGTCTTCGAGGACAGCCCGGAGCCCGGGAAGAAGGGCCTGCTCGCCAAGATCCTCGGGGCCAAGGCGGAACCGGAGGAACCGACGCAGGAGTTCGGCTCAGCGGACCACGACCAGGCCGCACTCGCCGGCGAGGGCGCCTATGACAGCCCCGTGCTTGAGGAGGGGACGGAGGCCTCCGCACCGACGGTCCCACCCGGAGTGCGCCGCCCCACAGCCCAGGAACTGGCCATCCAGCGGGCCCGGGAGAAGGCCGCCGAGTCCGGCCAAGTGCCGGGCGCGACCAGCGCCGCGGACGTCGCCGGGAGCGCAGGAAGCGCTCACGCGGGCGCGTTCGAAGGGACTCCTGCCCAGCCGGACCCCCAGCCGTCGACACAGCCGGCCGCGACGGCCCGGCCCGCCGTCGTGCCCTCCGCCCCTGCGGAGACCCCCGCCCCGGTCAGTGACCTTCCGGTCCGCTCGGAGCAGCTGGAGCTCGCCGGTGATGTCACCTACACCCTGCCCGATCAGGGCATGCTGCCGTCCGGTCCGCCGCCGAAGGAGCACACCAGCGCCAATGACGAGATCGTCGACGCGCTGAACCAGACGTTCTCGCAGTTCAAGGTGGACGCCCAGGTCACCGGGTTCTCCCGGGGACCGACGGTGACCCGCTACGAGGTGGAGCTGACACCGGGCACCAAGGTGGAGAAGGTCACCTCCCTGGAGAAGAACATCTCCCTGGCGGTGGCCTCCAACGAGGTTCGCATCCTCAGCCCCATCCCGGGGAAGTCCGCGATCGGCATCGAGATCCCGAACAAGGACAAGGAGGTCGTCGCCCTCGGCGACGTCCTGCGCTCCAACGCCGCGCGTAAGACCGAGCACCCCATGATCATGGGCGTGGGCAAGGACATCGAGGGCGGCTATGTGGTGGCCAACCTCGCGAAGATGCCGCACCTGTTGGTCGCCGGCGCCACCGGGGCCGGAAAGTCGGCGTTCGTGAACTCCATGGTGACCTCCGTGCTCATGCGTGCCACTCCGGACGAGGTCCGGATGGTCATGGTGGACCCGAAGCGCGTGGAGCTCACCGCCTACGAGGGTGTGCCGCACCTGGTCACCCCCATCATCACGGATCCGAAGAAGGCCGCCGAGGCCCTGCAGTGGGTCGTCAAGGAGATGGACAACCGCTACGACGACCTCGCCCACTTCGGGTACAAGCACGTCGACGACTTCAACAAGGCGGTGCGCAACGGGAAGATTCAGCTGCCGCCGGACTCCAAGCGGGATCTGCGCCCCTACCCGTATCTGCTGGTGATCGTCGACGAGCTCGCCGACCTGATGATGGTCGCCCCGCGCGACGTCGAGGACTCGATCGTGCGCATCACCCAGCTGGCACGTGCCGCCGGCATCCACCTGGTGCTGGCCACCCAGCGGCCTTCGGTCAACGTGGTGACCGGACTCATCAAGGCCAACGTGCCGTCCCGCATGGCCTTCGCCACCTCCTCGGCCACGGACTCCCGCGTGGTGCTGGACTCGGTGGGAGCGGAGAAGCTGCTCGGCCAGGGTGACGCCCTGTTCCTGCCGATGGGCATGAACAAGCCGATGCGTGTGCAGGGTGCCTGGGTCAACGAGTCCGAGGTCCATGGGGTGGTCGAGCATGTGAAGTCGCAGCTGAAGGCGCAGTACCGCGAGGACGCGGTCGCCGCGATGGAGCCCAAGAAGCGGGAGATCGACGCCGACATCGGTGACGACCTCGACCTGCTGCTGCAGGCCACCGAGCTCGTGGTCACCACGCAGTTCGGCTCCACCTCGATGCTGCAGCGCAAGCTGCGCGTCGGATTCGCCAAGGCCGGACGCCTGATGGACCTCATGGAGTCCCGCGGGGTGGTCGGTCCCTCCGAAGGGTCGAAGGCTCGGGACGTGCTCGTCTCGCCGGAGGAGCTTCCCGGCGTACTGGCCACCATCCGCGGCGAGGACCCGCCCACGGCGGCGCCCTCGGAGGATGCGCCGGGCGCCTATGAGGGTGCCCCGGTGGATCTGGATCCCGCCTCCGGTGTGCCGACGGGAGCTCCTGCCCAGACCGGGCCCACTGAGGCGGCGCCGCAGGCGGAGCATCACGGCGGCGGGGGGCGCTCTGACGCGGTGCCGACCCGCCAGCCACGGGGCCAGGGGGCGCCGCCGTCGGGCGGTGCGACCATGTCCGGCATGAGTTCCGCGGACCTGATCGCTCGCGACCTGGCCGAGCGCACTGCTGCTCTGCCGGAGGCGAGGGACTATCATGACGGACACGACTCCACCGCCTCGGAGGACGCCTGGCAGCTCACCGGTCGATGAGCTGCTCAGACCGAGCCCCGGGCCGCGCCCTGACCCGCCGAGAAGAGGAGCCTCGTGAGCCCGTCCACCCCTGAACCGGCGAACGCCGCACAGCCTCCGCTGCTGAACATCGCCAATGTGCTCACCATGCTGCGCATCGCGTTGGTGCCGCTGTTCGTCTGGTTCCTGCTGCTGGATGCCGACGGCGGTGCCGCCGGCGGGATCGAGGCCACCAACGGGGGGTGGCGATGGGCCGCCGCCGGAGTGTTCGCCGTCGCGATGATCACGGACAAGATCGACGGCGACCTCGCCCGGGCGCGCAACCTGGTCACCGACTTCGGCAAGATCGCCGACCCGATCGCGGACAAGCTGCTCATCGGCGCGGGGCTCGTGATGCTCTCGATCCTCAGTGAGCTGCCCTGGTGGGTGACGATCGTGATTCTGGCCCGGGAGCTGGGCGTCACCGTGCTGCGCATGGTG
Source organism: Nesterenkonia sp. K-15-9-6 (assembly GCF_052656005.1). NCBI lineage: Bacteria > Bacillati > Actinomycetota > Actinomycetes > Micrococcales > Micrococcaceae > Nesterenkonia > Nesterenkonia sp. K-15-9-6. The sequence goes on along the minus strand of NZ_JBQYEY010000016.1, from coordinate 30,434 downwards.
GTCATCCGCTACGGTGTGATGCCGGCGTCCCGGGGTGGGAAGCTCAAGACGGTCCTGCAGTCGGCCGGTCTGCAGCTGATGCTGCTGCCGCTGGTGGTGATCGCCGGCTGGCTCTCCGACGTCGCGTTCTGGATCATGATGGCCGCGCTGGTCGTCACCGTGGTGACCGGCATCGACTATGTGTTCTCGGCCATCAGGCTGCGCCGTGAGGCCCGCTGATCCGCACAGGAGGCGTGACCATGGCAACAGGAGCTGAGCGCGGCCCCGGTGGTCCGGGGACTCGAGGCCCGGACCGCGCGCAGGAACCGGCACCGGTCCGAGAGCATCGGCCGGATCCCGCCGTGGCCCATGAACGGTGGGCCGATGACGGCCGGAGGGTCTCGGGTGGAGCGCGGCAGATCGCGGGAGAGGCGGAGCGGCGCACGGACCCGGTGGAGATCATCCAGCGCTGCGCGCATCGTGGTCTGACCGTGGCCACGGCTGAGTCGCTGACCGCCGGGTCGCTCGCGGCGCGCCTGGCCGATGTGCCCGGCGCCTCCGCCGCGCTGGTCGGCGGAGTCGTCGCCTACTGCAATCCGGTGAAGCACCAGCTGCTCGGCGTCGACGAGAATGTGCTCGAGGAGCGCGGGGCGGTCGATCCTGCCGTGGCCGCTGCGATGGCCCGAGGTGCGGCCGGGGCCACAGGGGCCGCGCTGGGCGTCGCGACGACCGGCGTCGCCGGGCCCGAGCCTCATGAGGGCAAGGACGTCGGCACCGTGTATGTGGGGCTGGCCTGCAGGAAGGGCGACGCTGAGCGGCTCGGGCTCCGCCTTCCGGAGTCCTGTGAACCCGACGAGGGCGGCTCCTGGGCTGCCGACGCCCCTGGTGCGGAGGAGTCCTGGATCGCCGGCTCCCTGCTGCTCGATCTCGACGGCGACCGGGCGGCCATCCGGGATGCGAGCGTCGAGGGGGCGCTGAAACTGGTGGAGGAGCTTCTGCTCTCCGAGCCGCCCGGATTCGGCGATCCCCGCTAGAGTGGGGAACAAAACCGGGCCCGACCGAGTTGTCGTCCGGTGAAGCGTCTGCATCGCACCGTTCCTGGTGAGGTCCAGCACCTGACCGAGGAGCAGACGCAGTGAGGGCCATCGGAGTCCACGAAGGAGAAAGCCCATGGTGAGACAGCCAGTCACCGTCAACGGCGTCACCCGTTGGAAAGACCTGGACGTCGACGCCGCCCCGGCCGCTGAGTCCAAGGAGGCCAAGGCTGTGGTCCTGCGTCAGGAGATCGGCGATGTCCTGCGCAGCATCCGCCAGGCCGAAGGCCGCACGCTGCGCGATGTCTCGCACGGCGCGCGGGTCTCGCTGGGCTACCTGTCCGAGGTCGAGCGCGGCCAGAAGGAGGCGTCGTCTGAGCTGTTGGCGTCGATCTGCGCCGCCTTGGACGTGCCGCTGTCGGCGATGCTTGGTCAGGTGGCCGAGCGGGTCGCCGTCGCGGAAGGGCTGCACGTGCCGGACACCGTGCCCACCGAGTTCCAGCGGGAGTTCGGTCACGGGGTGGTGCCCGACGGCATCCCCGAGGAGTTCACCCACGAGGAGTTCGCCCGCACCTGCGGCTGAGCCTCCCCTGACAGCCGAGAGGGCCGCCCCGCTCCGGGGCGGCCCTCTCGTGTCTTCTCGCGCGCCCGGGTCCGTGATCCGACTCTCCACCCCTTAGACTGAGGCGCATGGATACGCCCGACCGCCCTGCCCTGGTCCGAGAGCTGGAGCGGGAGTTCAACCGGCTCTTCGTACGACGCCGGTTCAACGCCCTGCAGCTGGCCCGACGGATCGACCCGGAGATCGAGCCCGCCTCCTACTCCGTGCTGGCCACCTTGCAGAACGAAGGCCCGGCCCGGATGACGTCGATCGCACGGTATCTGGGGATCGGCAAGCCGACGCTGTCCCGCCAGCTGACGACGCTGGTGTCCCGTGGATGGGTGAGCAAGGAGACCGATCCTGCCGACGGCCGGGCGCAGACCATCACGCTGACGTCCGAGGGTCGCCGCCGCCTGGAGGCCGCCCAGCAGGAGCGCGCCGAGCGCTACCTGACGATGCTCCAGTCCTGGAGCGAGGACGAGATTGAGACGCTGTACTCCCTGGTGGCCAAGCTCAACCGTACCTATGCGGAGCTGGACCCCACCGGTGCCGGAGCGTCCGCCGCCGCCAGTGCTGAGGAGTCGGAGGGCGACGACGTCGCGTCTCCCGCCTCCCCGGACTGATCGGATCCGGACTGCACTGTTCCGGATCGCACTGTTCCGGATTGCACTGTGCGGGGCTGTGCTGTGCCGAGCCACGGCCCCGCGGCTGCCGGGCTGGAGACGGGTGACGCCCATTCGACATGACATGACCTGACCGGCCACTGCGCCGACGGAGAGGACGCGCCCATGCGGCTGAGCAGATTCTGGTTCCTCATGGAGGAGGAGTTCGGCTCCGGCTATGCCCATGTGCTGGCCGGTTCGCTGGTGCTCAGCGACTATCAGAAGACGGCGCTGCAGGCCCTCGACGCCGGCGTCAGCCCTCGTGACGTGTGGGAGGCGGTCTGCGATCAGCAGGACGTGCCCGCCTCACGGCGCCTGGGCCGGGACCTTCCGCCCAAGCGCTGAGCGTGGTGCGCTCCCGAGGGTGACGCGCGGCGGCCTCCGGATGACCTCACAGCGAGGACCGACACGCGCGCCGGGTTCGAAGCTGTGTTCGATGCAGTGCGGTAGTGTTCTCCACAGAAGGTGCTGCAGACGACGAGCGCCACGCCCGGCCGTCCACAGGATGGCTTGACCGTCTCGGATGTGTCAGAGGTGGTGCGTAGTGTCAGAGAAGTCAGCACCGCACAGGTGCGAGTCCATCAGCACAGACGACGTCACAGAGGTGAACCATGGCAGTCAGCCCCGACCGGGAGAAGGCTCTCGAAGCCGCCCTGGCCCAGATCGACAAGCAGTACGGCAAGGGCTCGGTGATGCGCCTGGGGGACGAGACCCGGGCGCCGATCGAGACCATCTCCACCTCCTCCATCTCGATGGATGCCGCGCTCGGCATCGGGGGCTTCCCTCGCGGTCGTGTCGTGGAGATCTACGGTCCGGAATCCTCCGGAAAGACCACGGTCGCACTCCACGCGGTGGCCAATGCGCAGAAGAACGGCGGCATCGCGGCGTTCATCGACGCGGAGCATGCGCTGGACCCGACCTACGCGGCCAAGCTCGGAGTGGACACGGACGCGCTGCTGGTCTCCCAGCCGGACACCGGCGAGCAGGCGCTGGAGATCATGGACATGCTGGTCTCCTCCGGATCCCTGGACATCGTCGTCATCGACTCGGTGGCGGCGCTGGTGCCGCGCGCTGAGATCGAGGGTGAGATGGGGGACAGCCACGTCGGGCTCCAGGCCCGCCTGATGTCGCAGGCGCTGCGCAAGATCACCGGACGCCTGGCCCAGACGAAGACGACCGCGATCTTCATCAACCAGCTGCGTGAGAAGGTCGGAGTCTTCTTCGGCTCCCCGGAGACCACCTCAGGAGGCAAGGCGCTGAAGTTCTACGCCTCGGTCCGGGTGGACGTGCGCCGCATCGAGACCCTCAAGGAGGGCACCAATGCGGTGGGCAACCGGACGCGCGCCAAGATCGTGAAGAACAAGATGGCCCCGCCCTTCAAGCAGGCTGAGTTCGACATCCTCTACGGCGAGGGGATCTCTCGCGAAGGAGGCCTGATCGACGTCGGCGTGGAGAACGGACTGGTCAAGAAGTCCGGAGCCTGGTTCACCTACGACGGCGACCAGCTCGGTCAGGGCAAAGAGAAGGCGCGGCAGTTCCTCAAGGACAATCCGGATCTTGCCGATGAGATCGAGCGACGCATCAAGCAGAAGCTCGGCATCATCGCCCCGGACGCCGACGAGGACGGGCCGGCCCTGAAGGCCGTCGACGGTCCCGCCTGATCCTGGCCGATGAACGCCAGCCCGGACCCTGTCAGCCCACACCCTGCGAGCCCAGACCCCGCGAGCCCGGACCCGACCCGTGCCTCCCGTGAGGACACCATCGCGTCACTGCGGAAGGAGCTGACGCGCCTCGAGACGGGGGAGACGACCTCGACCCTCTTTCAGGAGGGGCCTGGCGACGCCCCCGTCTCGTCCGCGGACGTGTCCTCCGATGCTCCCGTCGCGCCGCGATGGCCCGATCAGGCGGGTTCGGCTCAGGCGGGTACGGCGGAGCCGACCCCGCCGGCAGCGTCATCCCCACCGGCGGAGACAACTCCGTCAGCAGAGACAACCCCGTCAGCAGAGCCCGTAGGCGCGATCGGCGGCGATGGTCCCAGAGACGATGACCACGAGCGGGCACGCGCTGTGGTGCTGCGCAAGCTCACCGGCTCGGCCAAGAGCCGCCACCAGCTCTCGGAGACTCTGCGAGAGAAGGGGTTCTCCGAGAGCGTCATCGGGGCGGTCCTGGACCGTCTCGAGGAGGTCCAGCTCATCGACGACGCCGCATTCGCACGCATGTGGGTGCGGACCAGGCATGAGACGCGCGGCCTCGGGCGTGCCGCCCTGCGGCGTGAGCTGAAGGATCGCGGCATCGCGGAGGCACTCGCCGAGGAGGCCCTCGAGCAGCTCAGTGTCGCGGACGAGGATGCGATGGCCCGGGAGCTGATCGGCAAGAGGCTGCGCGGGGTCGCTCTGCCTGCCGGCCATGACGCCGCCGCCCGGAAGGAGCGGGACCGTCAGACTCGTCGCCTCGTCTCGATGCTGGCTCGCCGAGGACACAGCCCCGGGGCGGCCTTCCAGCTGGTGCGTGAGGCACTGGAGGAGCACACTGCCGAGGGGATGTCCTGAAGGCGGCGCTCGTGTCTCGAGGGGCAGTGGCTGAGCCGCAGCACCGACGTCTGGCCGCAGCAGATTGCCTGGACGCGTAGAATTGACCGGCACCGCGGCTCAAGACCGCGCCCGAGTCCGAGACCGCCCCCGTGAGATCTGCGAGCGTGACCATGACCGAGACGACGTTGGACCGCACCGACCCCGCCCACCCGGCACGAGGCTCCGCAACGGCTTCTGCTGTGGATGCGGGCCTGGACCTGGCATCCCAGAGCCGCACCTATGAGGTCCGCACGTTCGGCTGCCAGATGAACGTCCATGACTCTGAGCGCATCTCCGGGCTGCTGGAGGATGCCGGCTACGTGGCGGCGGAAGAGGACGCCACCCCGGATCTGGTGGTCTTCAACACCTGTGCCGTGCGGGAGAACGCGGACAACAAACTCTATGGACACCTCGGCATGCTGCGCGGCACCAAGCGGGAGCACGCGGGCATGCAGATCGCCGTCGGCGGCTGTCTGGCGCAGAAGGACCAGAACACGGTGCTGGAGAAGGCGCCCTGGGTGGACGTCGTCTTCGGCACCCACAACATCGGCTCGCTGCCTACTCTGCTGGAGCGTTCGCGCCACAATCAGGACGCCGAGATCGAGATCCTCGAGTCGTTGGAGACCTTCCCCTCCACGTTGCCCACCAAGAGGGACGCCGTCTACTCCGGCTGGGTGTCGATCTCCGTGGGATGCAACAACACGTGCACGTTCTGCATCGTTCCCTCGCTGCGGGGGAAGGAACGTGACCGGCGCCCTGGCGACATCCTCGCCGAAGTCCAGGCGCTCGTCGCCGACGGCGCTGTGGAGGTCACCCTGCTGGGGCAGAACGTCAACACCTACGGAGTCGAGTTCGGAGACCGTGGGGCCTTTGCGAAGCTTCTGCGTGCCTGCGGTGACATCGACGGCCTGGAGCGGGTCCGGTTCACCAGCCCGCACCCGGCCTCCTTCACCGACGACGTCATCGAGGCCATGGCCGAGACTCCCAATGTGATGCCGCAGCTCCACATGCCCCTGCAGTCCGGTTCCGACACCGTGCTGAAGGCCATGCGACGGTCCTACCGCTCGACGAAGTTCCTGGGCATCCTCGACAAGGTGCGGGAGCGCATGCCCCATGCCTCGGTCACCACCGACATCATCGTGGGCTTCCCCGGGGAGACCGAGAAGGACTTCGAGGACACGCTGCGGGTGGTCGAGGCCTCTCGCTTCTCCTCGGCGTTCACCTTCCAGTACTCGCCGCGGCCGGGCACGCCGGCGGCGACCATGGAGGACCAGATCCCCAAGGCGGTCGTCCAGGAACGCTTCGAGCGACTCGTGGAGCTGCAGAATCGGATCACCGCGGAGGAGAACCAGCGCCAGATCGGCACCACGCAGGAGCTGCTGGTCACCGCCGACGCCGGGACCAAGGGGTCGGAGACCGGCCGCCTCTCGGGCCGCGCAGCGGACAACCGGCTGGTGCACTTCTCGGTCCCCGCAGGTGCCGAGTCGCCCCGCCCAGGGGACTTCGTCTCCGTGACGATCACCGACGCCGGATCCCACCACCTGCTCGCCGATCCCGCCTCCGCCCAGGAGTACCATCTGCGCCGGTCCCGGGCCGGCGACGCGTGGGATCGTGCGCAGGCAGAATCCTGCGGAGTCGGCACCACCCAGGTCGGAGGCGCCCAGCCCGGGGCTGTCTCCCTGGGCATGCCGACGCTGCGCTCGGACGGCTGAGCCGGTGGCGAGTTCCTCCCGTCCGCCGTTGATCGCTGTCGTTGGGGCGACCGCCACCGGGAAGTCCGCCCTCGGCGTGGAGCTCGCCCGTCGGCTCGACGGTGAGGTCATCAACGCCGACTCGATGCAGCTCTACCGCGGCATGGACATCGGCACCGCCAAGGTGACGGCGGACCAGCGGCGCGGAGTCCCCCACCACCTGCTCGACGTCCTCGACGTCACCGAGGAGGCCTCCGTGGCCGTCTATCGGGACCGGGCGCGGGAACTGGTCCGTGAGATCCGGTCGCGCGGCCGTACGCCCATCCTCGTCGGGGGCTCCGGACTCTACGTGCGCGCCGTCGTCGACGTCATCGAGTTTCCGCCCACCGAGCCGGGAGTGCGCAGCCGGCTCACCCAGCGGCTGGAGGACGAGGGTGCGGGCGCGCTGCGGGAGGAGCTGCGCCGGGCAGACCCGGAGTCGGCCGCCGTCATCAAGGACGACCGTCGGCTGGTGCGCGCGTTGGAGGTCGTCTCCATCACCGGGCGGACCTTCTCCTCCTTCATGCCGCGACGGATCCACGAGCCCACGGTGGAGCCGGTGGTCCAGCTGGGCCTCAGCCTTCCCCGGGAGACCTTGCAGTCCCGCATCGCGGCCCGCGTCGAGGAGATGGCCGCCCACGGTCTCCTCGAGGAGGTCCGGGCGCTGGAGGATCGAGGCCTCCGCGAGGGCCGCACCGCCTCGCGGGCCATCGGCTACCAGCAGTTCCTCGACGTGCTCGACGGCAGGATCAGCCAGGAGGAGGCGGTGGAGGACACCACCGTGGCCACCCGTCGTTTCGCCAAACGTCAGGACACCTGGTTCCGCGCCGATCCACGGATCCGCTGGCTTCCCGTGGACCTGGAGGCCGACGACGTCGCCGGATCCCTCGCCGACCAGGCTGAGCCCGCGCTGCGGGAAGGACCGGAGTCCTCCTGACGTTGTAGCCTGCAGCGCAGTTGCAGCCTGCAGCGCACCCGCCGCATCTCACCCCCCCCCCCCCACCCCTTCAGGAAGGCAGCCCCTGTGGCCCACCACCTCTCCGCCCTCGACGCGCTGCGTGGCGCCCCCTTCACCAAGGCCCACGCCACAGGCAACGACTTCGTGATGTTCGCGGACCCCGACGGCACGCGGCACATCACACCCGAGGTGGTGAAGGCCCTGTGCGACCGGCACCTGGGCGTCGGCGGCGACGGGCTCATCCGCGCCGTCCCGGTCCGGCACGTCGCGGAGGCGCGCGACATCGCTGCCGCTGATGAAGACCTCTCGGCGCATGGCGGCGAGGACCTGTGGTTCATGGACTACTGGAATGCCGACGGCACAGTGGCCGAGATGTGCGGCAACGGTGTGCGGGCGTTCGCTCATTTCCTGGTCTCCGAGGACCTCGTCCAGCTCGAGGAGGAGGAGCAGCTGCCGGTGGTGACGCGGGCCGGAGCGCGGACCGTACGACGTGTCCCGGAGGGCTATGCCATCGGCATGGGCATCTGGTCTTTCCTGGATCCCGAACTCGCCAGCTCCAACGCCTCCGACTCGTTGGTCATCGCCCAGGGGCTCACCGACCCGCGGCCCGCGCTGAGCATCTCGATGGGCAACCCGCACACGGTCGTCGCACTGTCCGCGGAGCAGGCGCTCGAGGACCTGGACCTGAACCAGGCGCCCCAGGTGGACCCGGTGCCGCCGGACGGGACCAATGTGGAGTTCGTCGTGCCGGCCGATCCTCTCGTCGTCGACGGCGAGGGACAGGTCCGCCTGCGCGTCCACGAGCGCGGCGTGGGAGAGACGCTGTCCTGCGGCACCGGTGCATGTGCGGCGGCCGCCGCCGTGCGGGTCTGGGCGGCCGAGGACGGCGTCGACACCTGGACCGTCCAGGTCCCCGGAGGGCGGCTGCGTGTGCGCTTCCTCTCCCGTGCCGACGGGGCGGAGGACGTGGAGCTCTCGGGCCCGGCAGAGAACGTCTACCGCGGCACCATCATCTGATCGTGCGGACTCGGGACGCGGGGGAGCGAGAAGGATGAGCGCTCACGGGAAGGCTCAGCCGCCGGTCCGCGTCACCCGCAGGAGGCGGAACCCCTTGTCCGTCTCTGGCCGGTCCGCGTCGAAGTCGTCGCCCACGGCGGCCAGCATCGAACGGATCCAGGTCAGCAGCGAATCGGCGCCGAGGTTCTTCTGCACGACCAGCCAGGCTTCGGCATCATCGGCCAGCCGGGGAAGCCACAGCTCCAGCAGTTCGTGCAGCACGGCCTTGCCCACCCTGATCGGGGGATTGGACCAGATGGTGTCGAACCGGACGCCCGCGGGCACCTGGTCAGGGGAGAGGACCTCCACGTTGTCCAGCCCGAGCCGCCGCGCGTTCTCCGCGCACAGCTCACGGGCCCGCTCGTTGACGTCCACAGCCCAGACGGCCGCCTCCGGCGAGCGGAGCGCCATCGTCAGGGCGATCGGCCCCCACCCGCAGCCGATGTCCAGCAGATGCCCTGCGGGAGCAGGGTCCGGGACGTGCTTGAGCAGTACGGCGGTGCCCTTGTCGATGCCCTCGGGAGAGAAGATGCCGCCGGCGGTGACCACCGAGACGGCACGGCCTGCCAGATCGACGTCGATCTCGCGCCGCTTCAGGGGGCCCGAGGGTGTGGAGGAGAAGTAGTGCTGTGAGCTCACCCGTCGATGCTATCTCCTGCACGGTCCAGGATTCGCTGTCCACCGTCAGAACCCGTAGAATGGAGCACCATGTGGATTATCTACCTCTGATGCTCCCGTGAGAGGCGGCCTGGCCGCCCACGGTCGAGCACGCGGACGACCCGGCACTCTGCGCTGACGCGGACAGTCGGCCCAGCCCGCGACCATCCGCCAGCATGATCATCCGCCCGGCCCCTCGGCGAGCTCCGTCGCGACGGCCCGGGACCACCACCTCTCGAATCCGCGCCCCACCAGCCGTCCCCGTGGTCGGCCCGCCGCAGGCGAACCCGCCGGGCGGCCCGGTCCGGGCGACCCTTCCACTGAGACGCCTCCACGACGACGGCTGCCCTGCGAAGCGACCAGGGCCTCGTCGTCCACAGATGGCACTGGTCGCTAGTGCCCCTGCACGGCCGCGCCGTAGGATGGAAGGACCCTCTGACGAGGGTGCGCCGGAGCCGAGATCCGGCATCGCGGGATCCGCCGCTGACCGGCGATCCCCTTGAGGAGACTATGACGAACACGCACCATGACAGCATCACACCCAGCACGGGCGACGAGGACCTGCAGCCCCAGGACCAGGCGGGCTCCGGCTCGGCGGCCGAGAGCGGGGACCAGGCATCCGTGGACGCCACCATCGAACGGATCCTGGCCGCCGACCAGGCACGCGCCGAGACGGTCGCCCGCTCGGGGCGGACCCGCTTCGTCGCCGACCCTGGGCATCGACGCGAGGACCAGGATGCGGAGCGGCGCCGCCGCTCCGTGCTGGAGGAACAGGCCCGTGAGCTCTCCGATCTGAGGACCGAGCACACCGGGGCCGACGGCGACCAGTTCGACCTGCTCGAGCGCCGGTCGCTGCGCCGCGTCGAGGGTCTCTCGACGGAGCTCGAAGACGTCACTGAGGTCGAGTATCGCCAGCTGCGCCTCGAACGCGTCGTGCTGGCAGGACTGTGGACTGAGGGCCCCATCGCCGAGGCGGAACACTCGCTGCGGGAGCTCGCCGCACTGGCGGAGACCGCCGGTTCCACCGTCCTGGACGGCTTCGTCCAGCGCCGCTCCACCCCGGACCCGGGGACATTCTTCGGCTCCGGCAAGGCAGAGGAGATCCGTCAGGCCGTCGCCGAACTGGGCGCGGACACCGTCGTCGTCGACTCCGAGCTCGCCCCCTCGCAGCGTCGTGGCCTCGAGGACATCGTCAAGGTCAAGGTCATCGACCGCACCGGCCTGATCCTGGACATCTTCGCCCAGCATGCCAAGTCTCGGGAGGGCAAGGCGCAGGTGGAGCTCGCCCAGCTGGAATACCTCCTGCCGCGTCTCCGCGGCTGGGGCGAGTCGATGTCCCGGCAGGCCGGTGGTCAGGTCGGCGGCGCCGGGGCCGGCATGGGCTCTCGCGGACCCGGTGAGACCAAGATCGAGCTGGACCGGCGCCGCATCAACACGCGCATGGCCAAGCTGCGCAAACAGATCGCTGGCATGAAGCCGGCCCGTGAGGCGAAGCGCGCCAATCGGAAGCGGCATGCCGTGCCGTCGGTGGCGATCGCCGGCTACACCAACGCCGGCAAGTCGTCCCTGCTGAACCGGCTCACCGATGCCGGCGTGATGGTGGAGAACGCCCTGTTCGCCACCCTGGACCCCACCACCCGCAAGGCCGTGACGCCGGACGGCATCGGCTACACGCTCTCGGACACGGTCGGGTTCGTGCGTCAGCTGCCCACTCAGCTGGTGGAGGCGTTCCGCTCCACGCTGGAGGAGGTCGCCGACGCCGACCTGATCCTCCACGTGGTCGATGCCTCGCATCCTGAGCCGGAGAGCCAGATCAGCGCGGTGCGCACCGTGCTTGCCGAGGTGGACGCCCACGAGGTCCCCGAGATCATCGTGCTGAACAAGGCAGACATGGCTGACGACGTCGTCGTCGACCGCATCCGACGGCGCGAGCCGCGGACCGTGCTGGTCTCGGCCCACACGGGTCAGGGCATCGATGAGCTGCGGCAGCTGATCAGCGAGTCGATCCCGCGGCCGGACGTGTCCCTGGAGCTGCTGGTGCCGTATGCAGCAGGAGACGTGGTCTCTCGACTGCATGAGGCGGATGCGGAGATTCTGAGCACCGAGTACCTGGCTGAGGGCACGCGCATGAGCGTGAAGGTGCGCCCGAGCCTCGCCGCGGAGCTGCAGGAGCATGTCATCGGCGGTGCCTCCGCGGCGACCGACGAGCCGGGCGCCGCGTGAGTCCGGAGGCGCCGACGACACAGTCCACCGGGCACCTGCGCTCCACGGAGCTGCTGGATCATGTGGTCTCCGCGATGGGCGGCGTGCACCGCGAAGGGCAGATGGACATGGCGCGGCACGTGAGCCACGCCCTGCGCCGGCGTCGTCACCTGCTCGTGCAGGCGGGCACCGGGACCGGCAAGTCGCTGGCCTACCTGGTGCCCGCTGTGGTGCACGCGTTGGAGGCGGACCGTCCGGTGCTGATCTCCACCGCGACGTTGGCGCTGCAGGCACAGATCATGGGCCGTGATCTGCCCCGACTGTTGGACCATCTGGGGGAGGAGCTGGAGGAGGAGGTCTCCATCGCCCTGGTCAAGGGACGGGCGAACTACCTGTGCCGGCACAAGCTGGACGGCGGGTTCCCCGACCAGGACGACGAGCAGGCGCTCTTCTCCTTCGGCGACGAGCCTGCCGTGGACTCCGTGCCGGAACCGGGTTCACGGCTGGGGCGTGAGATCGTGCGGCTGCGCGAATGGGCCGAAGAGACCTCCACGGGAGACCGAGACGACCTGCCTGAGGGCGTCTCGGACAAGGCGTGGCGTCAGGTCTCCGTCAATGCCGTCGACTGCATCGGTCCGCGGAAGTGCCCCATGGCGGCTGAGTGCTTCTCCGAGCTTGCGCGGGAGCAGGCTCAGGAGGCCGACATCGTGGTCACCAACCACGCCATGCTGGCCATCGACGCCTTCGAGGGGCTGCAGGTGCTGCCCGAGCACGACGCGGTGATCATCGATGAGGCCCATGAGCTGGCTGATCGCGTCACCTCGGCGGTCACAGCACAGCTCTCCGTCCAGATGATTCAGACGGCCGCGGCCACGCTGCGGCGTCACACCGCGCTCAGCGGCGAGGACCTGCAGGCGGCGGCCATCGCCGTCGACGCTGCCTTCCACGGCAAGGAGTCGGGGCTGCTGGCACGCGGCCTGGACGCCCAGCAGAGCCAGGCGTTGGAGATCACCCGCAACGCCGCCCGCACCGCGCTGTCTGACAGCAAGCCGTCCGGCGAGGCCGAGGCCGACACCGGACGCTCCACCGCACGGGCACGGGTCCAGGCGGTGCAGGAGACCGCTGAGCGCATGCTGAACTCCCGGGAGACGCCGGACGTCATCTGGCTGACCCGCCCGGGCAGCTTCAGCCCGGGCGTGGGATACCGCGAGGCAGACATCACGGAGCCGCCGATCCTGAACGTCGCACCGACGTCGGTGGCGGGTCGCCTGCGGGAGGGCCTCTTCGGAGAGCGCACGGTGGTGCTCACCTCCGCCACGCTGACCATCGGCGACAGCTTCGACCCGGTGGCGGGGTCACTCGGGCTGGGCGGGGAGAATGCCCCCGCCTGGGACGCCATCGACGTCGGCAGCCCTTTCGACTACCCGAAGCAGGGCGTGCTCTATGTGGCCAAGGACCTCCCCGCGCCGTCCTTGAAGACCGCTGATCGGCAGCGGGACGAGCTCGCCGGGCTCATCGAGGCGTCACGGGGCGCGACGCTGGCCCTGTTCTCCTCGCGCCGCGCCGCTGAAGAGGCCGCCGAGGAGCTGCGGGAACGCCTGGAGGTGCCGATTCTGTGTCAGGGTGACGCCACCATGTCGGCCCTGGTCCGCCAGTTCGCCGAGGATGAAGAGTCCTGTCTGTTCGGGACGATGAGCCTCTGGCAGGGGGTGGACGTCCCGGGCCGATCGTGCCGACTGGTGGCGATCGACCGCATCCCGTTCCCCCGACCCGACGATCCGCTGATGAGCGCCCGCACCCAGGAAGTGGCGCGCAACGGTGGAAACGGCTTCATGCAGGTCGCGGCCACGCACGCCGCCACCCGGCTGGCTCAGGGGGCTGGGCGACTGATCCGCAGCGCCGAGGACCGGGGCGTGCTGGCGATCCTGGACTCTCGCCTGGCCACCGCACGGTACGGCGGCTTCCTGAAGAAGTCCATGCCGGAGTTCTGGCCCACTGTCGACGGAGACGTCGCGCGAGGGGCACTGCGGCGGCTCGCCGGCCAGGGGCTCGATCCGAGCGCCTGACTGGCGTCCTCGTGCGCAGAAGGACACAGAAGGAGGTCGCCGACCGTACGGTCGGCGCCCCTCCTTCTGTGCGGGCCTGCCGGATGGTCTCCGGGCGGCGCTGGGGGCCGTGAGGGTGCCTGGTCTCGAGGCTGCGTGGCTCAGAGGCTCCGCAGTACGGTGACGACCTTGCCCATGATGGTGGCCTGATCCCCGAGGATCGGCTCATAGCTGCGGTTCTGCGGGAGCAGCCACTGATGCCCGTCGCGCCGCCGGAGAGTCTTCACGGTCGCCTCATCATCGAGCAGGGCGGCGACGATGTCTCCGTTCTCGGCCGTGTGCTGGCGACGCACCACCACCCAGTCGTCCTCGAAGATGCCGGCCTCGATCATCGAGTCGCCGCGTACCTGGAGCATGAACAGCTCACCTTCGCCGGTGAGCTGGCGAGGCAGCGGCATGACGTCCTCGACCTGCTGCTCGGCCAGGATGGGACCACCTGCAGCGATGCGACCGACCACCGGAATGTCGGTCGTCCGGCTGTCCGTCTGCTCGCGGTAGGCGTCGAGATCGACGACCGCACCGTCATCGGAGGCCTGACGTGCCGGGGAAGAGCTCGGGGGAGGGAACGCCGGCTCGTCCGCAGCGATGAGGCGGCCTGAGGAATCACGGATGACTTCCATGGCGCGCGGCTTGCCGGGCACCCGACGCAGGTAGCCCATCTGCTGCAGGCGGGCGAGCTGATGCGTCACAGAGGACAGCGAGGCGAGCCCGCAGGCGTCGCCGATCTCACGCATCGACGGGGGGTATCCACGCTCTGCGAGGGCCTCCTGGATGACGTCGACGATGCCGCGCTGCCGGTCGGTGAGCCGGGGCGCGGCGTCCCCCGGTGTCTCCGTCGGCTGGGAATCCTCGGCTGGTCGCTTGTCCACGGCCATCTCTCACGCCTCTCTCCGCAGGGTCTGGTCCCGTCGTCCGCTCGTCATGTCAGAGGGTCCTGGTGGAATCTCCTGCATGGACATCCGGTCGAACATCGCATCCGAAACTCGGTTCGAACATGTGTCTCAGGCTACGGGATCCGGACGGCCGAGACCAGCATATTCGAACGCATGTCTGGTGCCCGGTCGAACATCTGTGCTAGAAATAGAAAACATCTTCGAATCCATGCCGAGACGAGATTCCGCACGAGAGAGGTCCTTCCCCATGCGTCACTCGCACACCTCCTTCACCACCTCCGCGGCCGGACAGGCCTACGTCGCCTCTTCCGCCGGTGCACCAGGACGTCTCAACCTCACCCGGCGAGGCCGCCTGGTGATCCTCGGGGTTCCCGCGCTGACGCTGCTCGTCGCCGCCTTGGTGGGCGTGGCGCTCTTGGTGGGCAGCTTCGTCAACATGGCGCAGGCCACCAGCCATGGGGCGCCGGGAGTCGCCGCTGTCGAAGTCACGGTGGCACCCGGGGACACCCTCTGGAGCGTGGCCTCGGGCCTGGGTACCGGGGAGGACACCCAGGTGCTGATCACGCAGATCGCTGAGCTCAATGATCTGACCAGCTCCGAGATCCATCCCGGGCAGACGCTGTACGTTCCGGTGGCGGACTGAGGTCGCGCCCGGTGGACGCGTTCTGCTCCGGCGGAGATCACTCGCGGCTCCGTGGGCGATCAGAGCCGAGCGGGACGGAGCAGGTCGGAGCAGGACAGTGCGGGTCGGAGCAGGACAGAGATGACGCGGTGGGACGGGAGCGCCGTGACGGCGCCGCAGCGCCACGGCTCCGATGAGTAGGATAGACGCGTGATTCCTCCCCAGAACGGCGTCGGCGGATCCACGTCGACGGCCGGCCTCAGCAGATCAGAGCGCCTGGCGCGCCTGCCGCTCCGCGAGGAGCTGCGCGGCCAGGAGCCCTACGGCGCGCCGCAGCTGCCGGTGTGGGCCATGCTCAACGTCAACGAGACCACCTATGACGTCCCCGCTGATGTCGTGGACGCCATCACCAAGGAAGTCAGGCATGCGGCTCAGACGCTGAATCGATACCCGGATCGGGAGTTCACCCGTCTGCGGGAGAAGCTCGCCGAGTACCTGGCCCATGGGCTGACCGCCGAGCACATCTGGGCGGCCAACGGCTCCAATGAGATCATGCAGCACATCCTGCAGGCCTTCGCCGGTCCGGGTCGCTCCGTGATGGCCTTCCCTCCCACCTATTCGATGTACCCCCTCTATGCGCGAGGCACCTACAGCCGGTACATCGCAGGGACCCGGGGCGAGGACTTCACCCAGGGCGCGGAGGACGTGGCCCGGCAGATTCGAGAGCACCGGCCTGACGTGGTCATCCTCTGCTCGCCGAACAATCCCACGGGCACGGCGCTGGGGCTCGACGTCGTCGAGGCGGCCTACGATGCCGCCGTCGAGGGTGGCACCATGGTGGTCGTCGACGAGGCCTACGGTGAGTTCCGGCAGAGCGGCACTCCGTCCGCGCTGGAGCTCCTGCCCGGGCGTGAACGGCTCATCGTCTCCCGCACCATGTCCAAGGCCTTCGCCCTGGCCGGCGGGAGGCTGGGTTACCTGGCCGCGGCCGAGGAGGTCACCGACGCGCTGCGGCTGGTGCGCCTGCCCTACCACCTGTCGGCGATCACCCAGGCCGCGGCCGAGGCGGCCCTGGATCACAGCGAGGCGCTGATGGCCAATGTGGAGCGGATCAAGACTCAGCGTGATCGCATCGTCGACACGTTGACGCGGTACGGGCTCAGCCCCGCCCCGTCAGACGCGAACTTCGTGTTCTTCGGCGGGCTCGAGGACGAGAAGGCCGCGTGGCAGCATCTGCTGGACGACGGCATCCTCATCCGCGATGTCGGCATCCCCGGCCACCTGCGGGTCACCGCGGGCACCGAGGAGGAGACCACCGCCTTCCTGGAGTCCCTGGCTCGGCATCTCGGCCGCTGAGACTCCGCCCGAGGCCGCTGAACGCCGTGAAGGCCGGTGCGTAGACTGGTCCACGGCGTCATCAGACCCTTCACCCCGTACCCACGAGCAGGAGCCATGGGAGCAGAACTGATCTCGGGCCGCGCGGCCCAGATGGAACGAGTCACTTCCGAGTCCAGCGTGCGCGTGCGCATGGACCTCGATGGAACAGGCACCTCGGAGATCTCCACCACGGTGCCGTTCTTCGACCACATGCTCACCGCTCTGGCGAAGCATTCGCTGATCGATCTGACGGTCGAGTCGACCGGGGACACCCACATCGATGTGCATCACACGGTGGAGGACACCTCGATCGTCCTCGGCGAGGTGCTGCGTACCGCGCTGGGTGACAAGGCCGGCATCCGCCGTTTCGGAGAGGCGACCGTCCCGCTCGACGAGGCCCTGGCGCACGCCGTCGTCGACGTCTCCGGACGTCCCTACCTCGTGCACTCCGGCGAGCCGGAGGGGCAGCAGTATCACCTGATCGGCGGTCACTTCACCGGCTCCATGACGCGCCACGCCTTCGAGGCCATCACCTATCACGCCGGCATCTGCCTGCACATGCGTGTGGTGGCGGGCCGCGACCCGCACCACATCGTCGAGGCCCAGTTCAAAGCCTTCGCCCGTGCGCTGCGCGCCGCCGTCGAATCGGACCCGCGGGTGGAGGGCATCCCCTCCACGAAGGGAGCGCTCTGATGGCCAAGCCCGACGTCGTCGTCCTTGACTACGGCTCCGGCAACGTCCACTCGGCCGTCCGTGCCCTGGAGCGTGCCGGTGCCCAGGTGACTCTGACCCGCGAGACGGTCCGGATCCAGGAGGCCGCCGGCCTGGTGGTTCCCGGGGTCGGAGCCTTCGCCGCTGTGATGGACGCGCTGACGGCGATCGACGGGCCACGCTGGATCGGACGCCGCATCGCCGGAGGCCGGCCCGTGCTGGGCATCTGCGTGGGGCACCAGATCCTCTTCGAACGTGGAGTGGAGCACGGCATCGCGGCCGACGGCATGGGGGAGTGGCCTGGTGAGGTGACCGCTCTGCCGGACGACGTCGTGGTGCCGCACATGGGGTGGAACACGGTCCGGGCCCCCGAGGGCACCGTGCTGTTCGACGGCATCGAGGATGAGCGGTTCTACTTCGTGCACTCCTACGCGGTGCAGTCCTGGGACTTCGACCAGACCGTCGAGTCGATGGCTGCGCCGAAGGTGACCTGGTCCCACCACGGCGCGGACTTCATCGCCGCGGTGGAGAACGGCCCCCTGTCGGCCACGCAGTTCCACCCGGAGAAGTCCGGCGACGCCGGCATGCAGCTGCTGAAGAACTGGATCGACAGCCTCTGAGAGCCCGGGCCGGCCGCCATGGCCCCGATCCGCTGACCACCGACCCGACCCTGTCCCAGGAAGAGAGACCCGACCCCATGGCTGAGAACGCCCCCGAGATCGCCACCGTGCCCGCCCTGGAGCTGCTGCCCGCCGTCGACGTCGCCGACGGTCAGGCCGTTCGTCTGGTGCAGGGCGAGGCCGGCTCCGAGACCAGCTACGGCGACCCGCTGGACGCGGCGCTGACCTGGCAGCAGGACGGCGCCGAGTGGATCCACCTGGTGGACCTCGACGCCGCCTTCGGTCGCGGCCACAACCGCGAGGTCCTGGCCCGAGTGGTCCGCGAGCTGGACATCAAGATCGAGCTCTCCGGCGGTATTCGGGACGATGAGTCTCTCGACCGCGCTCTGGAGTTCGGGGCGACCCGCGTGAACCTGGGCACCGCCGCACTGGAGGATCCGGAGTGGACCGCCCGGGCGATCGAACGCCACGGAGAGGCCATCGCGGTGGGGCTCGACGTCCGGGGGGAGACGCTCGCGGCCCGCGGCTGGACCAAGGAGGGCGGCAACCTCTGGGAGGTCCTGGAACGACTGGAGGATGCCGGGTGTCCGCGCTACGTGGTCACCGACGTGACCAAGGACGGGACCCTCCGTGGACCGAACACCGCGCTGCTGGCCGAGGTCTGCCGCCGCACCGCCAAGCCCGTGGTGGCCTCCGGCGGGATCTCGTCGCTGGAGGACGTCTCCGCCCTGGCGCAGATGGTCTCCCACGGCGTGGAGGGTGCCATCATGGGCAAGGCCCTCTATGCCGGAAAGTTCACCTTCCCGGAGGCACTGAAGGCGGCCGCCGCGTCGGCATGAGTCACCACGGCGACCACCACGGCGCAGATGCCGCCGACCGTCGGGAGCTTCCGGCCCACATCGCGAACCTGCTGCAGCGGCAGGCCCACTCGGCGGACGGACGAGCCGCGGACTCGGCGGGCGTCCCCTGGGAGGGGCGGGACCTCTCCGGCGGGGGAAACCCGCTGCACACCTTCGACGGAGACGACGGGCTGATCGCCCCGCAGATCCAGGAGGCCCAGGACCGTCTGCTGGCCGGAGACCTCGATGAGGCAGGCTTCGTCGAGTCCCTGCAGGGTCAGCGCCTCTTCGTACCGGTGATCGCCACCGTGGCCGAGCACGGTCATGCCCCCTCGGGCGGACCGGCCGGGGACAAGGAGGCGGACATCGCCCTGGTCACGATCACCTCGGCGTCGGGGCGTCCCACCATGCCGGTGTTCAGCTCAGTGGAGTCGATGACCGCCTGGCACGCCGAAGCGCGCCCGGTGGCCGCCGAAGCGGAGCGCGTCATGCTGGCCGCGCTGGCTGAGGGAGCCGAGCTCGTCGTCCTGGATCCAGGGGCGGAGCTCACCTTCGTGGTGCGCAGCCCGGCCGTGGCGGCCTTGGCTCAGGGCCGGCTGTGGACGCCGTCCTACCGCGACCCGCAGGTGGCTGATGCCTTGCAGGACGTGGTGGACCAGTGCCTGGGCGTGGTGCGGCTGGTCGTGGCGCCGGGGAAAGGTGTGGCCACCGCGACGGCCTCCGGAGCGCCCGTGGCCGGCGGCGGCAGCGGACCCGAGCTGAGCATCGGTGTGGTGCTGGAGCCGGGTGTGGACGCCGTTGATGCCCGCCTGGCGCTGGCCAGCGTGCAGGCCTGCCTGCAGGATGTTCCGGCGCTGCAGGAGAAGGCCGATTCGGTCGAGGTGGTCCTGGCGCGCGACGTCGGGTGATTCACAGACGTCGGCGCTGGGGCGACGGGACGTCTGGCGTCCGGCGCAGGGTGCTGCCGCAGGAGTTCAGGTCAGCTCGGTGTCCTGGGCGGTCTGCAGCAGTTTCATGCAGGTGCGCTGCAGGGCGAGGGCCTCGTCGTCGTCGAGCGTCTCATGGAAGATCTGCCGGATGTGCCGGGCGTGGACCTGTGAAGCGTCCCGGAAGACCCGCCGTCCCTCGTCGGTGAGCTGGGCCGTCATGCCGCGCCGATCGCTGGGGTCGGCGCATCGAGTGATGAGCCCCCGGGTCTGCAGCGACTTCGCCTGGTAGGACAGGCGTGACGGCGAGAAGATCATCCGCTCGGCGAGTTCCCCCATGCGCAGCTGGTTGCCCTCCGCCTCGGCGAGGACCAGCAGCAGGTTGTAGTCCGAGAGCCGAAGACCGGTGGCGGCGTGGAGGCCCTTCTCCATCGTCTTGCTGACGATGGCGGAGGTCTCCAGGAACGTGCGCCACGCCTTCGCCTTGGGCGACGTGCCGGTGAGGTCCCGTGCCGGAGGGGCGGCGTCCTGAGGTTCCTGGGCGTCTTCGCCAGCGACGGCGTCCACGCGGCCACCTCCTGCGTCCCCTGATCGTGCGACTGATTCGAGCTCGTCCAGTCTACGGCACCGGGGACTCAGGCGGGTCGGTTCAGTCGTCCACCTGGACCAGGTCGCCGGTGACGACGTCCACAGCGATCTCCTGGCCGTTGTCGAGTTCGATCTCCCAGACGACGGTGCCCGACTCGGAGTCGAGCTGCGCCTCGTCGACGAAGGCGCCGGAGGGGTCGCCGACCCGGTCTTCGACGATCCGGAAAGCCTCGGCGATATCGATCTCGGTCGAGTCGATCTCTCGCAGGTCGTCGCTGTCCGGGGCGTCGTCGTCCTCGGTGTAGACGATCTCCAGACTGGACTTGTCGGTGTGCACCTCTCGCTCGATGCCGTCCACGAGCACGTGCCACTCATAGCGGCCGTCATCGGACTCCACCTCGAAGACCACACCCTCCGGGTACTCGGCCTGGACCGTCTCCAGACCCCCGTACAGCGGGTGGTCGTCGGAGTCCGCGGGCGAGGTCTCCGCGGCGGCGTCCGTCGCGGTGTCGTCGCTCGGGTCCGTGCCTTCACCCTCGGCTGAGGCGTCGTCCTCCGGGCGTGAAGTCTCGGAGCCGCCTGCATCGGCCGAGCCGTCCTCCGAAGCGGCCGCGTCGTCGTGAGCCGCGTCGTCGGCGCTGATCGTCACCGCGGTGCTGGGCTCCCCGTCAGCGGAGGTGTCGAGCGTGTCATCAAGGCCGCAGGAGGTCAGTGCCAGGGAAGCCAGAGCTGTGACCGACAGGGCGGTGGCGGTGGGGCGGGACAGGGTTCGGGTCATGGTGTTCTCCTTCAAGGAGCCGGCCCGCGCGGTGCTCGGGGCCGACAGGATGTTGTCGTGCTGCATGACCATCATTCTCAGAACCCCAGATGAGAAGGCCATGAGAGATCGGTGAGATCTCGATGAGAACCGACTCGTGGAGAGCCGAGCCGGCGGCGCGGCAGCCGGCGACGCCGTAGCCGGAGGATCCTCAGTCGGACTCGTCATCGTCGAGCGTGTCAGGATCTCCGCCGATGTTGTTGTCCTCCACCGGGTTGTCCCCGACCGGCACGATGGCGCTGTTGCGGGCGTCGATGATCACCGTGTTCTCCGAGGCGGCGCCCTCGATGGTGACGTTCCACACCAGCAGGTCATCGTCGCGGGTCTCCAGCTCGGCGGCAAGGATCACCCCGGTGGACTCCGTCTGGGCGATCTGCAGGGCGCGCAGCAGCGGGACCTGGACCTCTTCCGCCGCCTCCTGCATCCAGTCCTCGGCCTCACCGGAGTCCCGGCTGTCCACCTCGGAGGCGCCCTCCTGGTCGACCACGACGGTCTGCAGGTCCTGGCCGTCCACCAGCAGCTGCACCTCCATCCCGGCTTCCTCGTCGGTCTCCTTGTCGAAACCGACGGCCATGCCGCCGTCTTCGCCGAGCGCCGTATTGACCGCCCGCAGCGCGACATCGGTGGACAGGTCGACGTCGTCGGCGTCGTAAGGGTTCTCCGCCGACGGTTCGTTCGACGGTGTGGGCGCTTCGCCCTCGGTGTCCTCGGGTGCGGCGGCGTCCTCGTCGATGGGGGAGCCGCACCCGGCCAGAAGACTCGCCGAGACGGCGATCGCGACCAGTGCTGCAGAGCTGCGGGAAGAACTGAACATGACTCCATCCTTATCGTGGAGACCTCCATGGTCCCTGGATGTTCCCTCCAGGAGCAGAGCTGCGCCGACGATCATCCGGGGAGGGCCCACTGGATCATGCGGGGCCCCTCCGCTCGCAGCTGCACCGCCCGTCCGGGGATGGGCCGATCCAGCACCGGCACGCTCGTGGCGAAGAAGCCTCCCTGCGACCGATGCGTCGGGCTGAGCAGGATGTTCCCGGGGGCCGACCGGGCATGATGCGACCACGGTATCTGCGAGTACAGAGACCCGCTCGGCTGTGCGGCGCCGACCACCTGGATCCCGGACTGGATCCAGCGATCGACGCTGCGATGCCGCTGAGCATCGAGCTGGTCTGCATCGTCCAGCAGCACGGTCGTGGTCTCCGGCTCCTCAGTCCAGGTTCCTTGCGGAGAGAGCAGCGTCGCGTCCGGCAGCACCTGGCGCAGGACCTCCAGGCACGTCGACCGACCGGTGCCCGGGGCTCCGAGGACCAGCGTGGCGGGACCCCGCCTCCAGAGGACCGGGGCCTGGGTGAACTGAGCGACGCCGATCACCGGATCCCCGGGTGCGTCGGGAGACCGGTGCTCCTGAGCTGAGGACAGCAGATCGTGGAGGCGGACCTTCTGGGGCAGCGGCCGGACCGAGACGCTCGGCGTGTCGACGGCGCCAGGGGCCCCCTCATCGGCGGGATCCGTCTCCGCAGAGGTGGGTGAGGACGCCAACTGGACCTCCACGCCGGGGGAAGGGTGCCCGGGACTGATCAGCACCCCGCGGCCGGGGAGAGGGTCCACCGGACGCAGACGGGGCCAGAGCATCTGGGTGTCCTGCGAGACGCCGTGCGGCAGGTAGATCCGGCGGGGCAGCCGTGAGCCCACCCGTCCGCTCGCCAGCTCGCGCCCCCCGGAGAGCAGCACGGAGATCCCGACGTCGGCACCGTCGCTGATCAGCGTCCCCAGCAGGTGTTCCAGCATGCCCCCGCTGGGGCCCTGAAGGGACTGATGCCACTGAGGGTAGCCGCTGACCAGCACGACGATCTCGGGGACCTCGGTGGTGCGGAGGGACGGGTCGGTGCGCCGGGAGGTGAGCTCGTCGACCAGCAGTTGCAGCAGGTGGACGACCTCCGGCATGTCCTCGTCCGTCAGCAGGCTCGCCACGCGGGCGTCCGCGGCGAAGGTCTGCAGCGAGCGGTCGCCGTCGAGGAGGTGGACCTGCCACGCCGGGGCGTCGGCCGTCGACGGTGGCCGCAGCAGCTGCGCGGCCAGGGCCGCCACGGCCTCCCGCCCACCGGAGCCGCCTTCGCCGATGAGGCCCAGACTGCCGTCCTGCCGGGGGGACCACAGCAGCGGGAGCTGATCCTGCTCGGCCGGAAGGTCCAGTCTCCCCAGGGCAGGCGGCCCCGAACGGCCGCCACGGGCGGCGTCGGCGTCGATGGTCTCCGGCAGAGACGGCAGCAGGGGAGTGTGCCGGCGGGTCAGCCCTCCGGCGTCGACGGCCCGGCCCAGGGCGGCGACGACGTCGAGGGCGGAGGCCCCTGTGGCCGACACCGTCCGGGACAGCGGCCGGTGGTCTGCCGGTCGGAGGGCCACTGGGGCTTCGGCGGTGGAGAGCAGCCCGGTCTGGAAGACCACGGGCTCGTCTCCGGGGCGGCGCAGGATCCCCCGGCCGGGGAGGTTCCGGGGGATCCTGCCTGCCTCCACCGTCCCGACGAGGTCCCGTGATTCGTCCTCGCTGCGCAGCCTCAGTGTGACGATGCTGCCGATGTTTGCCCGGATGTCTGCGGTGACGACTCCCTGAGGGCGTTGGGTGGACAGCACCAGGTGCAGGCCCAGGGAGCGGCCGAGCGTGGCCAGGCGCATGAGCTCGTCCATCGTCTCGGGCAGTTCGTGGGAGAAGATCCGGAACTCGTCGATGACCACCAGGATCCTCGCCAACGGGTCATCCGGCCGCAGCCGCCGGTACTCGGGATAGTCTCCGGCCCCGGCGTCGAGGAAGAGCCTCTCCCGACGCACCAGCTCGGAACGAATGCCTTCCAACGTGCGCTCCGCCTGCGCCTGTGAGAGATCGGTGATCAGGGCCAGCGAGTGCTCCAGCTCGGTCAGATGCTGGAAGGTCGCGCCACCTTTGAAGTCGAAGAGCACCAAGGACAGCTCTGTGGGACTGTACCGGGCGGCCCAGCCGAGCAGCAGAGCCTTGAGCAGCTCCGACTTCCCCGACCCCGAGGTCCCTGCCAGCAGGATGTGGGGACCGTCCTCCACCAGATCCAGGTGCTCCTCACCAGTGGCGCTGCGTCCCAGGACCGACGTCAGGGAGGTCGAGGCGCTGCGGGACATCAGGTCGGCGGGAAGCGGCATCTCGAGCCGCTCCGGGACCTGCCCGGTGCCCTCGATGGGGCCGCCTCGAGGCAGCGCCAGACGCAGCAGCTGGTCCAGGGTCTGGCGGGAGACCCCGTCGGCCACCAGGTCGTGGGCTCCGGCGGTCAGCGTCGGGTCAGCGTCATCCGTGGACCGGTCTGAGGGGTCGTCGGCGGCGGAGGCCGGCGCGGCGCCGGCGACTCGACGCAGGTTCCGGGTGGTCAGGTCGATCTCCCAGCCGGGGACCTCCCCGGCCGGGTACGGTCCCGGAGGCTCGTCGACGTGGACCACGCACCAGCCGTCGAGGAGAGCCGCGTCGATGAGCTCCGTGGGCACGGGAACGTCCACGAGCAGCACTGCAGGGCCACCGACTGTGGGCAGGTCCGCGACGTCGGCCTGCTCGCCGGGAGTCAGACCCACTCCGTGGTCGTCGAGGAGGACACGAGGCCACTGCGACGGCTCCGCGAGAAGGTGGATCTCGGGTCTGTGCGGACGAGGGCGGATGACCAGCTGGGCCAGGAACCAGCGCAGGAGACGACGAGTCAGTCGCCTCGGACCGGCCAGGTGGACCACCTCTCCAGGGCGCAGTGGGGCTCCCACCCCGCTGTGCACCGACACGGCGTCGACCCGTCGTGTCGAGGCTGGGGTCTCGACGGCGGGGCGCGTGATGCCGTGCCCCAGACGGACCACCGGGACACGACGGGCCGCTGCCGAGTCCTGGGCCCGGGCCGCAGCCGACGGGTTCGCCGCGTCGTGTGGTGCCGCGCTCGCCGGGCCGGGGCTGAGCCCCGGAGGCTCACGCAGGCGCCTGATGAGGTCGCCCGGGGTGTCCAGGAGCGCGTCACTGCGATCGGCCCAACGGCCGGCGGCGGCGTCGACGGCCGCCCGGAACTTCCGACGACGGCGGGCAGCGTCGACGACTGTCGCCGCGGCCACCAGCGCGGAGACCGCGGAGAACAGGAGGAAGAACCACATGCCGGTGACCAGGACCAGGACGATCCCGACGAGCAGGGGGACGCAGGCCATCACGAGCATCATCCGGTGCTTGCCTTCGGGAGGGCCCTCGTCGACCGCCACCGGCGGGGGCGGCCAGCTGCCCTGAGACGCCGGAGGCGGACCGTCGGTGAGCAGGCGCAACGTCGAGTCCCCCACCTGCAGCGGCTCAGAGTCGCTCCAAGGGACAGCGCCTCTCCCGCCCTGTGGCTGATCGGGCGAGGACACAGTGACGGCGCGCTCGCCGACATCGATCACACAGTGTTCCCGCGCGATGTCCGGATCCGCCACGGCGATGTCGACCGAGCCTCGCCCGACGGTGTACCGGCCCCGCAGCAGGGGCACCAGCCGCCCAGCGTCGGGCCCTTCGTCGAGACACAGCTGCAGCGCGGGTGCGGCTCCGCCGGGCTGTGCAGCGAGGGACCCATGTCCCGGGCCCGCGGGAGGCGTGTCGCCAGGATGGAGCACCACGACCATTCCCGGATGGATCTGGCGGGCCCCTCGAGGCAGAGACGCCAACGGGATGCCGTCGACGACACCGGTCACCGGAGCGTCGCAGCGACCCATCCAGGTGGCCAGTGCTTCGGCGAGCTGCGCACCGGAGGGCTGAGAGGTGCCGTCGACACGCAGGCGGATGTCATGTACGCCGTGTCCGGGGGACTGATCGCGCAACTCGCGCCATCGCGCCTCTGACAGTGCACCGGGAGCGCGCACCACGGTCAGCGACATCGACATCGGTCCTCCTCAGCGGCGTCCGGATCATGGTTGAAAGCTTCAGCCTAGGCATCAGGAGCATCACAGAACAGCGACCTGCGGCAGGCTGTGGAGAACCGCTGTGCCGTCCCCAGGGATGGTTGGGTTTCTCCACAACCTGCGTCATCTGCGTCGCCGACGTCGCCCCTGCTGGCTAGGGTGTTGCACTGTGACACCGACCGGAGCCGGTCGGCGCACATCCTCGTCGACCGGAGAGTCGCTGGGGGATGGCACGAGGAACATGTCATGGAGGGGGAAGGCCCGTGGAGGCCCTGACGATTGTCGAGGACGAGGTTCGGGAACAGATCCGGCGACGGGGACTGGATCCGGCCGAGGATCTGGCGGAGCTGCGGGACATGGTCGAGGCGGCGGTCTCCGAGTATGACCGACGGTCTCTGGTGAGCTCCCTCCCACTCGTCGGCGAGCTCGACGCCGCCGTCAAGCATGTGCTCGATGCGGTGGCCGGCTTCGGGGAGCTCCAACCGCTGCTCGACGACGGCTCTGTCGAGGAGATCTGGATCAATGGGCCGCAGGAGGTCTTCCTTGCCCGCGGCGGACGATCGGAGCTGACGTCGATCACGCTCACCGAGGACCGGATCCGGGACCTCGTCGAGCGGATGCTGAAGACCTCCGGCCGCCGCCTCGACCTGTCCTCGCCGTTCGTCGACGCCGCGCTGCCGGACGGCTCGCGGCTCCACGTCGCCATCCCCGACATCACCCGGCGCCACTGGGCTGTGAACATCCGCAAGTTCATCGCCCGGGCCGCGAGCCTCGACGATCTGGTGAGACTGGGCTCCCTCTCGACGTCGGGTGCGCGGTTCCTCGAGACCTGCGTGGCCGCGGGCATGAACGTCCTGGTCTCCGGAGCCACGCAGGCGGGGAAGACCACCATGCTGAACTGCCTCGCCTCGGCCATCGGAGCCAGAGAACGCGTCATCACGGTTGAGGAGATCTTCGAGCTGAGGCTGCCTCTGCGCGACGTGGTCGGCTTGCAATGTCGACAGCCGAACCTCGAGAACGAGGGCGAGATCCCGTTGCGGCGACTCGTGAAGGAGGCGCTGCGTATGAGGCCCGACCGACTGATCGTCGGAGAGGTGCGTGAGGCCGAGAGCCTCGACATGCTCATCGCCCTGAACAGCGGTCTTCCGGGGATGGCGACCGTCCATGCCAACGGCGCCCACGAGGCGCTCACCAAGATCTGCACGCTTCCGCTGTTGGCGGGGGAGAACATCGGCCGAGGGTTCATCGTGCCCACGGTGGCCTCCTGCGTGGACCTCGTCGTCCACTGCGGACGGGATCGCTCGGGTCACCGCCACGTGGAGGAGATCCTGGCCGTGGGCTCCCGCGTCGAGGAGGACCGGATCGAGACCTCTACTCTGTTCCACCGGGTCGATGGTGAGCTGCAGGTCAGTCCCAGCGCGGTGTTCGACCTTCCGAAGCTCTCCGAGGAGGAGCGTGGACAGCTCACCCGGGCAGGTGTGCTCCGATGAGTCTGCTGCTGGGGACGGCCCTGGGGATGGGGCTGATGCTGGTCTGGTGGTCCTTCTTCCCACGAACGGCGACGACGCGGAGCCGCCGGGGTCGCCGCCCGGGACGGATCCACCGGCTGCTCGCGGAGGCGGGGCACCAGAAGGTCGGAGCCTCAGGCGTCGTCGCGGCGATCGCGGCCTGCGCCGTCACGGCGTTCCTGCTGGTGATGCTGCTGACGACGGCGGTGCCGGTGGCCCTGTGCTTCGCTCTGTTCGCCGCCACGCTGCCGGTGGTGGTCCTGCGCTGGCAGGCGGCGCGACGGCGGGCAGTGCTCCGCGAGATCTGGCCGGATGTGGTCGACCACCTGCGGTCCGCCGTGCGGGCCGGGATGTCGCTTCCTGAGGCCATCATGCAGTTGGGCACATCCGGTCCGTCGCAGCTGCGTGAGCCCTTCGTGGAGTTCACCCGCGACTACCGGGCCGGCCAGAACATGGAGACGTCCCTGCGCCGGCTGAAGGAGAGACTGGCCGATCCGGTCGGGGACCGCATCATCGTCGCTCTGACCATCACCCGCGAGGTCGGCGGATCGGACTTGGGCCGCCTGCTGGGGACCCTGGCGGAGTTCCTCCGGGACAACGCCCGGACTCGCAGCGAACTGGAAGCTCGGCAGTCCTGGACCGTCAATGCCGCCAAACTGGCGGTCTCGGCCCCCTGGATCGTCGTCCTGCTGCTCTCCACGCAGCCGGAGGCGGCTGAGGCCTACCGCGGCATGACAGGGCTGGCGGTCCTGGCGGTCGGCCTGGTCGTCTCTCTGGTGTGCTACCGGCTCATGCTGCGGATCGGGGCGCTCCCGGAGGAAGAGCGGGTGCTGCTGTGACGGTGACGACCACCTGGGCGGTCATCGCAGGTCTCGGACTCGGACTGGGCCTGGTGACCGTAATCTTCTCCCTGCCGGCGATGAACAGGACCCGATTCGTGGACAGAGTCGCTCCGGCCCTGCGTTCCACCGGGATGGACTCGGGACTCTTCACCACGGACCGGCACCCGGTGATGCCCCTGGGGGCAGTGGGGAGACTCTTCGCACCGTTGCTGAAGGCCGCCGTGGCCCACCTCGACCGGTTCAGCTTCGACACGGCGGCTCTGCAGCGTCGCCTCGAGCAGGCAGACTCCTCGATCTCGCCCACCGAATATCGCCTGCAGCAGGTCGCCATGGCGGCCGCGGGCGCCCTGCTCGGTGCAGGACTGAATCTGGTGGCCTTCGTCTCGGGGCAGTTCCATGGACTGTTGGCCGCCCTCAGCGTCCTGGTGCTGGCGGTCCTGGGGTTCGCCCTGCGGGACAATCTGCTCTCCGCCCAGATCCGCAGACGTCAGCGTCGCATGCTCTCGGAGTTTCCGACCGTGGCGGAGATGATCGCGCTCGCCGTGAGCGCAGGGGAGAGCGCCCCCGGGGCGTTCGAACGGGTCAGCCGAGTGTCCCGAGGTGAGCTCAATGTCGAGCTCACGCGTGTGCTGCACGACACCCAGGCGGGGCACGGCTTCTCCCAAGCGTTGAAGGCGATGTCACGGCGGGTCCAGTCGCCGCCCATCTCTCGTTTCCTGGAGGGCATCATCGTGGCCATGGAACGCGGCACCCCGCTCGCCGACGTGATGCGGGCCCAGGCCCAAGACGTCCGGGACCTCTCGAAGCGGGACCTGATGGAGACCGCCGGCAAGAAGGAGATCTCGATGCTGGTGCCGCTCGTCTTCGGGGTGCTGCCCCTGACCGTGATCTTCGCCGTGTACCCGGGCCTCGAGCTGCTCTCGATCGGCATATGACTGGCATCAGCCGAGACCGCCGGCCGCGCCGGGCGCCGCCGCTCCTCGTCTCGACCTCCCACCACAGGACGACCTCGCACCACGTGTCGACCCTCCCATTCCTGAACGACCCATCCACCACAGAGAGGAACCCCCATGAAGAATCAGCACCCTGCCTCAGTCCGTGCCGGCCGCCCCGGCCGCGCCGCCCTCACCGCTGGAGAGGGCCTGACGTCGCTGCTTCGACGCCTGCACACCGAAGAACGCGGAGACGTCCCGGGCTGGGTCATGATCACCTTCGTGAATGATGCCTGATCTCACCCCATCCAGGTAGTGGCCAGTGCGGCACAGGGTTCTTGTCAGGGGTGGGTTCTAGGCTGGTTCTGCCTCATCAAGGTGCGAGTGATTCGGACCCCCGGGTCTGGCCGATACAGCGTCCCCCTCACGCTAGCCAGCCCCGGGGGTCTACTCATGTCCGGCTGGATCACTCGGCGCGCAGGGCGTCCAGGTGGGCGTGGAAGTCGTGATGGACGACCAGGTGCCGTACTTCGACCAGGACACCGCATACGGGGCACTGCTGGGTTCGCCATGGCCCGGAACGGCGGTATCCAGCTTCGTCATGATCAGGGCCTGGAACTTCCATCATGGGGCCCCAGGCGGCCTGCAGCTGGCCGTCGAGTCGCAGATATGCGGCGAGGCTGCGGTGTGCGTGCCATCTCATGGGCCGGTCTCGATCCACTCGCCCGAGCTGGCCCAGAGACCGTGGCTGCTGGTCGGGGTCTCGAGCTCCGGGTCGATGGTCGCGTGCCAACGCAGGTGGTCGAGGCGGCGGCCCCAGTCGATGAGCGCACCGCAGTACCGGCAGGGGCGGAGGTCAGGCATGGGCCCAGGGTAGACGCACCCTCCATC
Source organism: Nesterenkonia sp. K-15-9-6 (assembly GCF_052656005.1). Taxonomy (NCBI): domain Bacteria; kingdom Bacillati; phylum Actinomycetota; class Actinomycetes; order Micrococcales; family Micrococcaceae; genus Nesterenkonia; species Nesterenkonia sp. K-15-9-6. Next base: position 403 of record NZ_JBQYEY010000016.1, on the reverse strand, counting down.
ACGCACCGCAGCTCTCGGGCTGGCGCCCAGCGACGCGGGTTACTATCCGGTCATGATCATCCGATACCTTGCCATGAAGGTCGGCCGCTTCCTCTTCCGGTTTGTGCGTCGACGCTTCGGCAACCAACCCACCGATCAACATCCCGGCCGCCGCCGGCGGCAGTAACGCGGCGAGAGGGTCCGCGTTGGGTGAACCGCTGCCCCCTCCAGTATTGGCAAGCAATCATGCCCCGCTCGTAGTCTGCCCCGGTCAGACCATGGGCGTGGACTGTTGTAGGCTCACGTGCAATACTCGGTTCTACTCGGAAGGTCGAGATGGGGTACTGGCCTAGGGCATGTCTGACAATTATGTAGCGCCCGTCCTGCGAGACTGAGTAGATGTCGAGGTTCCAGGTGCTCTCCG